>DATATV010000120.1:0-100898 GCA_036268615.1 Pseudonocardiaceae bacterium | reverse complement strand
ATCGGCGTCCAGGTCGGGGAACGACTCCGCCGACCACGGCGGCTTGATCCCGGTCTCGTCCTGGATGGACGCCTTGAACGCGTCATCGGTGAAGGTCAGCATGCCGCAGTCGGTGTGGTGGATCAGGATGATCTCCTCGGTGCCGAGCAGCCGCTGGCTGATCGCGAGGGACCGGATCTCGTCCTCGGTGATCACCCCACCGGCGTTGCGGATCACGTGCGCTTCCCCCTCGGCCAGGCCCAACACGCCGTAGACGTTGATACGCGCGTCCATGCACGCGACCACCGCGACGTGTTTGGCCGGCGGCAGCGGCAGCGGGCCGGAGAATCCTTCCGCGTACTTCGCGTTGTTGGCGAGTAGTTCGTCGGTCACAGACATTTCGGCATCCTCACCGTCGGCTGAACAGACCAGCCAACTCCACTGCTTGCCCGGCACCCGCGCAAATCCGTTCATACTCTGGGATTGCGTCGGTTCGGAGCAGGCCACGGCGGCCGGCGCGACGAATTCCGCGCTGTTTATTCCTGGCTGTCGCCAGCAATTCTTTTTGACAATCGTCCTGGCTATTTCCGGCGACGCCGGCCGGTCACGCCGGAGCACCGTCGGCGGCGACATCCTGACCTGGTGTTACCTCGGTAACATTCGCCGGCCGCGACGACACTAGGGTGCGTGGTCGAGCCGGCGGAACCAGGACGGCCGGCTCACCGTCGGACCGAGCAGCCGGCCGAATGGAGCGTGATGAACCCGTATCAGTTCGACCCGAATGTGCAGGGTCCCTCCTTCATGCCGATGGAAGGCGGCATGATCCTGGGTCCAGCGGGTCGGCAACCCACGCTGCCCGGGGTGATTGTCCGATTTCTGCTCGCCTGCGCCTTGGCGGCACTGGTCATCCTGCTGGTCATTTCCGGCTGGCTGACCTGGGAGCTGAACATCTCCGGCTGGAGCCTGCTCACCGACGCCAACGGCGATGTCGTGTCCGACTGGCAGGGCGTCGCGGTGGTGACCACCGCGGCCACCGGCGTGCTGTGGCTGCTCACCCTGCTGCGGTCCAACCGGACCACCCGGTTCCTGCTGGTCCTGCCGCTCATCCTGGGCAGCCTCGGCGCCCTGTTGGAGGCCGTGCACCCGCAGGACGGGCAGCAGTGGCCCGGCGCCGGCTTCGGCATCGCGGTGATCTGCTTCCCGGCCGCGCTGGTGATCGCGCTGATCCGGTCGTTCCTGCCGCGCATCCAGCGCGGTGGGATGCGGGTCGTGCTGGGCCAGATCGGTCGGCCGATCGCGCTGGCCGGGCTGGCCGTCGCGCTCGTGTTCGGCGGCGTGCTCGGCTACGCCTCCTACTGGTGGGGCGTGCAGCGGCCGGTGGACGCGAGCACCGCGGCGGCGGGTGGCGTGCCGGCGGTCGGCGGTGCGGCCGGTTCGACCCTCTGGCAGGTGTCCGGCCCGCTGACCCCCTACGGCGCCGACGCACCGACCGACAGCCTGGCCTCGGCCGTGCTCGCCGGCGGCCTCGTCGCGATCGAGCACGGGCCGGCCGGGGACATCGCCGTGGTGGACGCGGCCTCCGGCGCACCGCGCTGGCACTTCAACCGGCCGGGCGCGACGCTGTCATATCTGTCCGCCTCCGCCGACGGCCGGACACTGGTCGCCTACTACCTGGCTCGCCAGCGCACGGTGACCATCGGCTTCGACGCGGCCACCGGATCGGTGCGCTGGCAGCAGTTCAGCGGTTGGGAGGACGACAGCGAGGTCACCGCGCTGCCCAACGCGATCGTGTCGATCGGCTACGACGACCACGGCACGGCCACCGCGGTCGACCCGGCCAGCGGGAAGCAGCTGTGGTCGGTGGCCCAACTGTGGGACGAGGACGACGACTCCACCTGCCCGGCCGAGGACTCGTCGGTAGCCGGCGCCGACAGCCTGAGCGGGCTGACCGTCGTGCTGGCCGAGTGCATCGATCCGGGCCGGCTGGAGGTGCGGGCGATCGACTCGACCGGCCGGGTGCGGTGGCGCCTGCCCGATCTGATCGGTCCTCGGGATTCTTCCGACCAGGCCACCGTTCTCGCGGTCAGCTCCAGTGTGGTGCTCATCGATACCGGCGTGAATCACCAGATCGACGCGTTGGACCCGACTACCGGTCGGGTGCTCTGGTCGATGAACGGTGGATCGGAGAAGTTTGTCGCACTGGACGATAGTTTTGTGTTGACGGCTACTGGGCCGGACAACAAGGGGCGGTTTCATGTCCGGTCGGCTACGACCGGGGCGCTGACCGCCGCGCAGCCGCCGGCCGGTTTGGTTCCGCCTGATGAGGCGTCCGCCGCCGGGTCCGTGCTGTCCGGACGCGCGTATCTGTTGGTCGAGAACCCTGATGCTACCGGGAGTTTGGCCGTTCTGGATCTTCGTACCGGGAAGGTGCTCGGCTCTTATCCGGTTTCGTTGGAGCCGGTTGCCGGGCTGACTTTTGCCGCTTATCTGCCGGGTACCGCCAGTCCTGGTGGTGGGGTGGTGATGGTTACCGGGGTTACTGGCGGATCTCAGGGAATTGACCGATTGACCAGTTTGGCTGTTCGGGTTCCTGGTAGTTAGGTCTGGGTCCCTGTCGGCGAGGTGGCGCGGTCGTCAGCCGGCTTCGCGGGTCGGCGGGGTCTCGCCGCGGATGTCGGCCAGCAGGTCGGTGATCGCGGCCATGATGCGTTTGGTGGCGGTGGCCAGGACCTCGCGGGTCGGCTCGGCGTCGGCGAAGTCGGACAGGTCGACCGGTGGGCCGACGAACGTGTACACCGTCCTGCGCGGGACCAGCCTTGGCAGCAACTTCTTTCTGGGCAGTACTTCCTGACCGCCCCAGTGCGCGATCGGGACCACCGGCACACCGGTGGCCAGCGCCATCCGGGCCACCCCGGTCTTGCCGCGCATCGGCCAGCCGTCCGGGTCGCTGGTGAACGTCGCCTCGGGATACACCAGCACGGCCTCGCCGCGCTCCAGCGCCTCCAGGCCACCGGCGTACGCCGCAAGCACGTCGCGAGTGCCCCGGCGGACCGGGATGTGCTTGCCGCCGGCGAGAACCCGGCCGATCAGTGGGATGTTCCAGAGGCTCGCTTTGGCCAGGTAGCGCGGAATCCGGCCGTGGGCGAGCACGAACGCGGTTTCGGTGATCGGGTCCACGAAGGAGACGTGGTTGGATGCCAGCAGCACGCCGCCCGTCTCGGGTACGTGTTCGCCGCCGCGCCAGACCGGCTTGATGCCGGCCATCGCGAACGTCCAGAGCGCGTCGATGGCCACGCCGTACCAGAATCCCCGGCCGCGACGCGGGGTTCTGGCCAACAGGGCCACTCGGCGCCACGCGCTTGCCGGCGCACCATTGGCGACCGCGCGTCGGGCTGCCTGGCCGTTCGACCGATCTTGTCGCACCTTCACCACGTCCGGTATTCGAGGCGCGGCCGTGATCGGCTTGCCCGGGTCGGTTCCCGCCGGGTCAACCGCGGCGGGAGAAGAACACAACGGCCACGATGTAGGCGACCCCGGCGATGGTACCCAGCCACATGAACGGTCCGGACTCCTGGCCACGCGCGAGCTGCACGACGAACCCGCCGACCAGCACGAGGACGAGCACGTTGAACGACGCCGCGCCGGCGTACAGCTGAATCTGCTTTCGCCGCTCGTCGGCCCGCTGGTCACTGAGCAGTGCGGCGGTCTCGCTGCGCCGGGCGAACACCAGCAAGCCGACCGCGTAACCGACGAGCAACACCGGGCCGATCACGGCCATCAGCACATCGCCGTGCAGACCGAAGACCATCGACAACCCGGCGGCCAGGACCACCGCCAGCACGAACACGCTCCACCGGCGGCCGGTCACCCAGCCCCGCACGCCCGACTCAGCACTGTTCGTCGACATGGAACACCTCCTCGACCGTGGTGCCGAAGTACCGCACCAACCGGATGGCCAGCGGCAGCGACGGGTCGTAGCGCCCCTGCTCGATCGCGTTCACCGTCTGTCGGGACACCCCGAGTTCGCCGCCCAGCGCCTGCTGGGACAACCCCTTGGTGAGCCGCAACTGACGGACGTCGTTCCGCACAGATGGAAAGTATCCTTGACACCGTCGCTATGTCAAGCGTGCTTTACATCGAGCCGCGCTCTGCGGCATTCGCGGTGTGTCGGCGGCCCGGATCGGCTTGACTGCCGAGCATGAAGACCGGCCGGCTGGAGGCGTTCAGCGACGGCGTGCTCGCCATCGCGATCACACTGCTCGTACTGGACCTGCGTGTGCCCGACGACCCGGGTCGGCCGTTGGGCACGCTGCTGGCCGAGCAATGGCAGTCCTATCTCGCCTACCTGGTGAGCTTCGGCGTCATCGGCATCATGTGGGTCAACCACCACGCACTGTTCCGCCGGGTCGCCAAGATCGACCGGGCCCTGCTCTTCCTCAATCTCGGCCTGCTGCTGTTCATCAGCGTGCTGCCGTTCCCGACCGCGGTGGCCGCCGACGGCCTGCGCCGGGGTGGACAGGACGCAAAGACCGGCATGCTCGCCTACGGCATCGCCCAGGTACTGGTGGCGATCGCGTTCTCGGCGGTCTGGATCTACATCGTGCGCAAGCCGGGCATCCTGCGGGCACCGCTGACCGAGCAGCAGCGCCGGGTCGCGATCCGCCGGTTCACCATCGGCCTGGCCGGTTATGTCGTGCTCTGCGGAGTCGCCTTCGTCTCCCCGATCGTCGCGCTGATCGGACACGGGGTGATCGCCGGCTACTACGCGTTCGAGCAGCTGCCGCAGGTGGCCGAGGCGCCGGAACCCGACCAGGACTGAGCAAAAATCCTATAGGATATTCGGAACCGACGACGGGAGACCCGGTGCCGAAGATCACGGCTGCCACCGCCTACCTGGTGGACATCGAGGTGGAGACTGTTCGGTCCGACGCGGTGCAGGCGTTTCTCAAGCAGGAGACCCTGTTCGTCGAGCTGACCTGCGACGACGGGCTGACCGGCGTCGGCTACTCCTACACCATCGGCACCGGCGGCCGGGCCGTGCTGGCCATGCTGCGCGAGCACTTCGTGCCGCAGCTGGTCGGATCGGACGCGCGGAACATCGAGCAGGTGTGGGCCCAGCTGTTCGCCTCCACCCGGGCGACCACCGTCGGCGCGATCACCTCGCTCGCGCTGGCCGCGGTGGACACGGCACTGTGGGACCTGCGCTGTCGGCGGGCCGGCGAACCGTTGTGGCGGCTGGCCGGCGGCCATCGGCAGCGGGTGCCGCTCTACGACACCGAGGGTGGCTGGCTGCACCTGCCGACCGACGAACTGGTGGCCAACGCGCTCACTGCCCGGGCCGCCGGCTGGGTCGGGGTGAAGGTCAAGGTGGGCAAGCCCGAGCTGCACGAGGACGTCGAGCGGCTGCGCGCGCTGCGGGACGCGCTGGGGCCCGAGCCGCGGATCATGGTCGACGCCAACCAGTCGATGACCCTGGCCGAAGCGCGCCGCCGGGCGCACGCCTTCGAGCCGTTCGGGCTGTCCTGGCTGGAGGAGCCGCTGCCGGCCGACGACGTGACCGGGCACGCCCGGCTCGCCGCGGCCACGTCGATCCCGATCGCGGTGGGCGAGTCGCTCTACTCGGTCGCGCAGTTCCGGGAGTACCTCACGGCCGGCGCGGCCGGGATCGTGCAGGTGGACGTCGCCCGGATCGGCGGAATCACGCCCTGGCTGAAGGTCGCGCACCTGGCCGAGGCGTTCAACATCGCGGTGTGCCCGCACTTCCTGATGGAACTGCACGTGAGCCTCGCCGCCGCGGTACCCAACGGCCAGCTGGTCGAGCACATCCCGCAGCTGCGCGCGGTCACCACCGAGGAGATGACGGTGCACGAGGGGCACGCGGTCGCACCGGACACGCCGGGCCTTGGCATCGCCTGGGACCGGGCCGCGATCGACGACCGCCGGGTGGCCTGACCGGGTTGATCTACGCTGTCGGCTCGGTGTCGGTGCTGGCAAGGGAGTGACGGTGACCCAAGGGAAACGCTTCGCGTCGGTGATCAAGCTGCGGCCGGAGGCGGCAGCCGAGTACCGCGCGCTGCACGCCGACCCATGGCCGTCGGTACTGAGCACGATCCACCGGTGCAACATCCGGAACTACTCGATCTTCCTCCGCGACGGGCTGCTGTTCAGCTACTTCGAGTACGTCGGCACCGACCTGGACGCGGATCTCGCGCTGATGGCCGAGGACCCGGAGACACGGCGCTGGTGGACACTGACCGACCCGTGCCAGCAGCCGGTGGACACCGCGGGCGAGGACTGGTGGGCCCCGGCCGAAGAGGTGTTCCACACCGACTGAGCCACCGCCGGATATCCTCGTGGCCTGCGGTTATCCGGAAGGGGGCGGACGGCGGATGGCGGTCAGGAGGACCTCGAAGGCGGACCCGCTACTGGCCGACGTGGACCGGCCCCGCCGGTCGGTGCTCGGCGACTCGACCTACGAGACGGTCAAGCAGTTGATCATGGACAGTCGGCTGGCGGCGGGCGCCCGGATCAGCATGGACGGCCTGGCCCGCGACCTGGACGTGTCGCCGACACCGGTCCGCGAGGCGCTGGCCCGGCTGGACGCGGAGGGCCTGGTCAGCAAGCGCCCGTTGGCGGGTTACACGGTCAGCCCGCTGCTCGACCCGGCCGCCTTCGAGGACCTGTTCCGCCTGCGACTGCTGCTCGAACCGGAGGCCGCGAGGCTGGCCGCCGGCGCGCCCGCGCCGGCCGACCGCACTGACCTGACTCAGGCACTGGCCACCATCCCGACCGGCGCGGGCTACCCGGCCTACCGCGAGCAGGTCGCCCTGGACGCCCGGTTCCATGACACGATCGCGGCAGCCGGTGGCAGTCCCCTGCTGCACGAGGCGATCAGCCGGCTGCGCGCCCACCTGCACCTCTACCGGCTGTACCGGCAGTCGGACGCGGCGGTCCCGATGGCCGCCGAGACGGCCGCCGAGCACCACCGGATCGTCAGGGCGATCACCGCCGGCGACCCGGCGGCGGCCGCCGAGGCGATGCGCGCCCACCTCCAGGCCGCGCACGACCGCCTGGTCCGGTTCGCCGGCCGGTCGCGTTGAGAATCGGCAGGCCGCTGTGTGCGCCGCCATACCCGTGGGACGTGCGCTTCACCCCGATCGCGGTGCTACTCTGCTGTCGTGGCTATATCTGGCAGATATAACGACGAGCTGCCCAAACTGACGCCGACCGGCTGGACCGTGCTGGGCTTCCTGTCGATCTGTCCACGCAACGGCTATCAGGTGCACCAGGCGGTGCAGCGCTCGGTCGGGCACTTCTGGGGAGTGAGCTACGGGCAGCTCTATCCGCAGCTGAAAGTGTTGCAGGAACAGGGTTTCATCACCCCGAGCGACGCCACAACGGACGGCGGCCGGCAGACCAGCTGGCAGCTCACCGAACGCGGCGCCGAGGTGCTGGACCGCTGGCTGCGCATCGAGCCCGCGCCGCCCCAGCGCCGGGACGAAGGCATGGTCAAGCTGATGTTCGCCGACCACGCCGGCCCGGACGCCATGCTGTCGCTGATCCAGCAGCGCCGCACCGAAGCCGGTCGGCGCCGGGACCTCGCCGAGGCGGTCATCCCCGACCCGCACGGGCCTGACCAGGCGAGCCGCGGCCCGAACGCGGTGCTTGCCACCTCGCTGGTGCGGGCACACACACTGGCGCTGGCCAACGCCGAACTCGTCTGGTGCGACCAGGCCGAGACGATGCTCGCCGAGCAGGGGCAAATGAGTTGAACGTCCCCTGTGGACCGAAGTGGCCACACTTCCCTGACAGGGTGAGGGAAGTGGCACCGGGCCGCTTCGCTCCTGGCCTGGACGTCGCTGTCGCGACAGGCCGGCCCTATGCGGGTGAGTCCGAAGGCGTGGACGTGTCCAACGGAACAGCAACTCCCCGAACCAATCCCAACTGCACCGACTGTCTGCCCAGAACCGCATCCAGAATCCAGTCCACCGCGGTCCGAATCCGGTTTCCCGGCATCGACAACAGGTGATATCCCCGAGTGACAACCTTGGCCGGAAACCCGGACAGCGGAATGTGCAACGGATCGGCCGCGGCCTGATTCCCACCAAGATCGACGACAAACCCGAGATCATGGTGCTTGTACTTGCGCTTCGATCCGAACCCCAACGAAGCCGCGACATTCTTGCCGGCAAGCGTGCCCTGGCGCGCCGCATGTTGAGCCGTCATGGCGGTCACCTGACCGGACCGGGTCAGATCCGGCACCGCGGCGGCATCACCACAGGCCAGCACTTCAGGATGCCCCGGCACCTCAAGCGTGGGTTCCACCACCAGCCGACCCTTGAGCGTCGGCAGCCCGGCCGCCTCGACCAACGGGTCCGGCCGCACCCCGACGCACCAGACCAGCGTGCGCGAGGGCACGAACTCGCCGCTGGTCAGCTTGACGCCGTCGCTGGTCGCCTCGGCCACCGAGGTACCCATCTGCACGTCGATGCCCCGGTGCCGCAGCACCCGGTCGGCCGCTCTGGACAGTCGAGAGGCCAGCTCGGGCAGCACCTTGTTCGCTGTGTCCAGCAGTAGCCAGCGCATTCGCTGCTCGGCCAGCTCCGGATGCCGCTTGGCGATCGCCTCGGTGAACAGCGGGCCCTGGGCGGCGACCTCGGTTCCGGTGTAGCCGGCGCCGACCACGACGAAGGTGCAGCGCGCGGCTCGCTCGTCCGGGTCGTCGGTGGCCGCGGCGAGTTCGACCTGTCGGATCACGTGGTCGCGCAGGTACAGCGCCTCGGCCACGCCCCGGAAGCCGTGCGCGTGCTCGGCGACGCCGGGAATGGGCAGCAGCTTGTTGACGCTGCCGGCGGCCAGGATCAGCCGGTCGTAGCCGAGTTCGTGCCGGCCGCCCTCCGCGTCGGCGTAGGACACCGTGCGCTCGTCGAGGGAAATCCCGTCCACCGCACCGAGTTTGAGTCGCACCCCGGGCAGCGTGGCCGGCAGCGACACGGTCACCCGCCGCGGGTCGACGACGGCAGCGGCGACCTCGGGCAGCAGCGGGAGGTAGAGGAAGTAGTCCGTCTTGTTGATCATGACGATCTCGACGTCGGCTCCGTCGGGCAGCGCCTTGGTCAGCGAGCGGGCCGCGTTGTGTCCGGCGAAACCGCCGCCGACGATCACGATGCGAGTCGGTTCACCCATTTCCGTTTCCCTTCGCTCGCCGAACACCCGGCACGGACCCCGATGACCGTCGCCGCCGCAGGGTCAGCTAACCATGATTGGCCACCGTGCGTCGGCCGCGCGCGGCACCGAAAGCCCTTCACCTTCGCCCGGAGTTGGCACAAAGCCGACCGTGCCAGGGAACTGCCGGTCAGTCGCGCGGCCCGCGCTGACCAGCGGCGATCAGCGCGCGGGTGCCCGGCGGCAGGTGATCGTTGGTGGCCGCGCGGTCCAGGAAGGTGGTGATCGCCTCCTGTAGCGCGCGCACCGCCCTGGTCGGTTCGAGGTCACGGCGGTAGGCCAGGCGCACGGTCCTGGTCAGGCCGGGCGCGCTGAACTGGGTCATCGAGAACCGGTCGCCGACCACCGTGCTGGGCACCACGGCCAGACCGATACCGGCCTTGACGAATTCGAGCACCGCGTCCATCTCACCGCCCTCGATGGCGAAGGTCGGCTCGAAGCCCTCGGCCCGGCAGGCCACCTCGGTCGCCTCGCGCAGGTCGTAGCCGCGCCGGAACATGACCAGCGGACGGCCCTTCAGCTCCCGGATCGGCATCCGCAGACCGGGCACCGGGGTGGGCGCGCCCTTCGGTGAGATGAGCACGAGTTCCTCGACGAACAGCGGCAAGGTGGACAGCCTCGGCTCGTCCTGCACCCGCGAGTCGACGATCATCGCCAGGTCCAACGCGCCCTCCGAGAGTGCGGTCTGCAGGTCGCGCGAGCCGCCCTCGTTGAGCACCAACTCGATACCCGGGTAGTCCCGACAGAAGGTGGCCAGCATGGTGGGCAGCAGGCCGGTGCACAGGCTGGGGGTGGCGCCCAACCGGACCCGGCCACGGCCCAGCTCGTCCAGCTCGCGGATGGCCCGGTAGGCGGTGTCGGTCTCGTCCAGGATGCGCCGGGCGATGGGCAGCAGCGTCTCACCGGCCTCGGTCAGCGAGACGTTTCCGCGGATGCGGTGGAACAGCGGCGCGCCGAGGTCGTGTTCCAGCGCGCGCACCTGCTGGGACAGCGAGGGTTGCGCGACCTGCATCTGCTCGGCCGCCCTGGTGAAGTGCCGGGCGTCGGCGACGGCGACGAAATACGCGAGCTGCTGGAACTGCATGACCCAATGATAGCCAGACCCTCTGATCATCAGAGTTTTCATCTGTTTGACCTCT
This sequence comes from Pseudonocardiaceae bacterium, assembly GCA_036268615.1. Taxonomy (GTDB): domain Bacteria; phylum Actinomycetota; class Actinomycetes; order Mycobacteriales; family Pseudonocardiaceae; genus DATATV01. The sequence goes on along the minus strand of DATATV010000120.1, from coordinate 90,555 downwards.
GCTGAACCGCGGCCTAGCGTCGAATGACGTGGCAGTTGATCTGGCAGCCGATGTGGCGCAGCGCAGACGATCCTCCGTGCGCATCTTCTGGGACACGACGATCGGCAAGAAGACCGTGATGGCCGTGTCCGGCCTGCTGATGTTGTTGTTCCTGCTGGTGCACATGCTGGGCAACCTGAAAATCTTCTTCGGTTCCACCGACTTCAACAACTACGCAGGCTGGCTGCGCACGATCGGCGAGCCCGCGCTGCACTACAGCTGGTTCCTCTGGATCCAGCGAGTGGTGCTCGTCGTGGCTGTTGTCGCACACATCACAGCGGCCACCCAACTGTCCAGACGGGACCTGAAGGCCCGGCCGGTGCGCTACGTGCACGGCCAACGGTCGAAGGCGACGTTCGCCACCCGGACCATGCGCTGGGGCGGCACCATCCTGGCGCTGTTCATCATCTGGCACATCCTCGACCTCACCCTCGGCGTGGTGAACCCGAACTTCGAGGCGGGCCAGCCGTATCACAACGTGGTGGTGGACTTCCAGGTCTGGTGGATCAACCTGATCTACATCGTCGCGCTGCTGATGCTCGGCTTGCACATCAACCACGGCTTCTGGAGTGCCGCCCAGACACTCGGTATCAATCGTCCCACCCGGAACAAGGTGATCAGGACCACCGGCACGACGCTGGCCGTGGTGGTCACCGCCGGCTTCCTGATGGTTCCGATCGGCGTGATGACAGGGCTGGTGAGCTGACATGCTCGACTACACCGTCGGCGAGCCGCTCGTCGACACCAAGGCACCCACCGGAGCGATCGAGGGCCGCTGGGACCAGCGTAAGTTCGAGGCCAAGCTGGTCAACCCGGCCAACCGGCGCAAGCACCGGGTGATCGTGGTGGGCACCGGCCTGGCCGGTGGCTCGGCCGGTGCGACGCTGGCCGAACAGGGTTACCACGTCATCCAGTTCTGCTTCCAGGACTCGCCGCGCCGGGCGCACTCGGTGGCCGCGCAGGGCGGCATCAACGAGGCCAAGAACTACCGCAACGACGGCGACTCGGTGCACCGGCTGTTCTACGACACGGTGAAGGGCGGCGACTTCCGCTCCCGCGAGTCGAACGTCTACCGGCTGTCCCAGGTCTCGGTGGAGATCATCGACCAGGCGGTGGCCCAGGGCGTGCCGTTCGCCCGCGAGTACGGCGGCCTGTTGGACACCCGCTCGTTCGGCGGCGTGCAGGTGCAGCGCACCTTCTACGCCCGCGGCCAGACCGGCCAGCAGTTGCTGATCGGCGCCTACCAGGCGCTGTCCCGGCAGATCGACGCGGGCAACGTCGAGATCCACCCGCGCACCGAGATGCTCGACCTGATCGTGATCGACGGCAAGGCCCGCGGAATCGTCGCCCGCGACCTGGTGACCGGCCAGGTGGAGACGCACCTCGCCGACGCGGTGGTGCTCGCCTCCGGTGGTTACGGCAACGTGTTCTACCTGTCCACCAACGCGAAGGGCTCCAACGCCAGCGCGATCTGGCGCGCCCACAAGCGCGGCGCCTACCTGGCCAACCCGTGTTACACCCAGATCCACCCGACCTGCATCCCGCGCTCGGGCGAGCACCAGTCCAAGCTCACCCTGATGAGCGAATCGCTGCGCAACGACGGTCGCATCTGGGTGCCCAAGCAGCAGGGCGACACCCGGCCGCCCAACGAGATCCCCGAGGACGAGCGGGACTACTACCTGGAGCGGATCTATCCCAGCTTCGGCAACCTGGTCCCACGCGACATCGCCTCCCGGGCGGCCAAGAACCAGTGCGACGCGGGCAACGGCGTCGGGCCGGGCGGCCTCGGCGTGTACCTCGACTTCGCCGACGCGATCAAGCGGCTCGGCCGCCAGGCGATCGAAGCCAAGTACGGCAACCTGTTCGACATGTACGCCCGGATCACCGCGGAGAACCCGTACCAGGTGCCGATGCGCATCTACCCGGCGATCCACTACACGATGGGCGGGCTGTGGGTCGACTACGACCTGCAGAGCACTGTGCCGGGCCTGTTCGTCATCGGGGAGGCCAACTTCTCCGACCACGGCGCGAACCGGCTGGGCGCCTCGGCGCTGATGCAGGGCCTGGCCGACGGCTACTTCGTACTGCCGACGACGGTCAACGACTACATCGCCCGCGGTGGCCTCACCGAGGTCGGCACCGACCATCCGGTGGTTACCCAGGTGGAGTCGGAGGTGTCCGGTCGGCTGGCGAAGTTGTTGTCCATCAACGGAACCCGCACGGTCGACTCGTTCCACCGGGAGCTGGGCTCGCTGCTGTGGGACCACTGCGGCATGGCCCGCAACGCCGACGGGCTGCGCAAGGCGCTGGGCCGGATTCCGGAGCTGCGGGAGGAGTTCTGGCGTTCGGTGAAGGTGCCGGGCACCGGCGAGGAGCTCAACCAGGAACTGGAGAAGGCCAACCGGGTCGCGGACTTCCTGGAGTTCGGCGAGCTGATGTTGCTCGACGCGCTGAGCCGGGAGGAGTCCTGCGGCGGCCACTTCCGCGAGGAGCACCAGACTCCCGACGGCGAGGCGCAGCGCGACGACGAGAACTTCAGCCACGTGTCGGCGTGGGAGTACCGCGGCGAGGACCAGTCCCCCGTGCTGCACAAGGAATCCCTGGACTTCGACTACGTCCACCCCACTCAGCGGAGTTACACGTGAAGCTCACCGTTCGCATCTGGCGTCAGGCCGGCCCGGACGCTCCCGGCCGGATGGTCGAGTACCCGGTCGACAACATCAGCACGGACATGTCGTTCCTGGAGATGCTCGACGTGCTCAACGAGCAGCTCATCCTGCGCGGCGAGCAGCCGGTGGCCTTCGACCACGACTGCCGTGAGGGCATCTGCGGTTCCTGCGGGGTGGTGATCAACGGCCGGGCACACGGGCCCGAGCAGACCACCACCTGCCAGCTGCACATGCGGGCCTTCCACGACGGTGACGTTGTCGACGTGGAACCGTGGCGGGCCAAGGCTTTCCCGATCATCAAGGACCTCGTGGTGGACCGGTCGGCGTTCGACCGGATCATCCAGTCCGGTGGCTACATCACCGCCCCGACCGGCAGCGCGCCCGAGGCGCACTCCACTCCGGTGCCCAAGCCGGCCGCGGACGAGGCGTTCGACAACGCCACCTGCATCGGTTGCGGCGCCTGCGTCGCGGCCTGCCCGAACGGGTCGGCCACGCTGTTCACCTCGGCGAAGGTCACCCACCTCAACCTGCTGCCGCAGGGCCAGCCGGAGCGCGAACAGCGGGTGCTGGACATGATCGAGACGATGGACGACGAGGGTTTCGGCGGCTGCACCAACAGCGGCGAGTGCGTCGCGTCCTGCCCGAAGGGCATTCCGTTCGCCAGCATCGCCAACCTGAACCGGGAGTTCCTGCACGCCTCGCGCGCCCCGCGCCGGTGACCGGCGGGCCGGTGCGGACGCCTGCGCGTCCGCACCGGCCGCTGCGGTCAGGGCAGGAAGTACATCGGGTTGGGCAGTTTCACCGCGTGGTCCTCGTGGCCGAGGGACAGGTCGCTGTCCTGGTCGCCGACGTTGAGCACGATGTCGTAGCCCTCGGCCTGGAGGTGTGCCCGGGTCTGCGACTTGTACTGGTCGGTGGTGCAGGTGGTGCCGCAGCTCAGGTAGGCCGGCGGCGGTGTGCCGGCCTCGGCCTTCAGGAACAGCGCCGCGGGCTGCGGGTAGTGGTCGTCGGTGACCAGGTCGGTCAGCGTCGCCGCCCGCTGGTGCTCCGGCCGGCCCGTCACGAAGAACACCGTGACACCGTGCGCGGCGGCCCACTGGGCCAACTCCAGGGTCGGCTGGATGGCCGGGAAGGCGTCCGCGTCGATGGCCTGCTCGTTGCTCGCCGCGTTGTAGGCGAACTGGCTGTCCACCTCCCAGCCGTAGGTCACCTCGGACGTGTCGTCCACGTCCAGCACGATGGCCGGGTTGTGCGGATGCTGACGCAACCGCTGGTCGAGGTAGCGCCGGCCGCCGGCGATCGCCGCCGCCACCTGCCGCCCCCACGCGCTGTCGGCGGAGGCGTGATGGTGGCCGGACGCGTCCACCGTGCCGCCGTAGTACGCCTCGACCTGCTGCTCGACCAGGGTGACATTGGGCGGTTGACCGGTCGGGCCTGCGCTCGGCGTGGCCGGCTGCGCGGCCAGCGCGGTCGCGCCACCGGCGAGCACCGCCGCGGTCGCGGCGACAGCGGCGGTCCGTAAGACGCCTGCGGTCCGAATGTGGCGAAAGTTCACCATCAGCTCCTTCCGGGACAACCAACCCACGGTTCGACCTTCCGGACCCTAGCCGAGATCCGTGGGTTGATCCGACAACCGGTGGAAGATGAACATCAGCAGGCGGTCAGGTGACCAGCAGTGACCGGCAGCCGTCGAGACCGGACACCGTCAACTCCCAGTCGGGGCGGGCGAACTTCTCGGCGGCGAGCACCAGCCGCACGTGCGTGGTGGCCCGGTCGCGGACCACCACGGTCTCCGAGCCGTCCTCGACGTAACCCAGCCGCCGGCTCACCCCACGCGAGCGCAGGTTCTCCTCGGCCGCCGCCGAGCGGGCGCGCAGCGCGCCGAGGTGGTCGAAGGCGAACATCAGCACGGCCGCGCGCATCTCGGTACCGATGCCCTTGCCCTGGTGCCGCAGGCCGATCCAGGAACCGGTGGACACCTCCCGGGTCAGCGCCAACCGCGTGCCGGACAACCCCTGGTTGCCGATCACCCGGCCGTCCAGTCGCACCAGGAAGTTGACACCCCAGCTGCCGGCCCGCAGCGAAACCCGCTGGCTCCAGTAGAACGCGAGCGTGTTCGGGCCGAGCTCGGCCGGGGCCGCATCGGTCCACGGCACGTTGAAGGGCATCTCGTCGGGCGGGTGCACGCCGTGCTGCGCCTCGTCGACGAGTTCGAGCAGGCCCGCGTCGTCGTCGGGACGCAGTTCGAGCCGGGGGGTGCGCAACACCAGGTGCCGCAACGGCCAGGGGTCCGGAAAGTCCGCCATGCCGACCAATGGTCGGTGGTCGACGCGGTGGGCGCCAACCGATTTAGCGCTGCGGACGAACCCAGTGCACCTCGGGACCGGCGTCACCGCAGGCCGGCGGGGTCGGTTCGGCCCGCGGTTGCGGCCCGCCGGTCACCCCGACGCCGTAGCGGTGCGCGACCAGCGCGCCGTAGTAGCCCGCGACGACCAGCACCACCGCGGTCGCCACGGACAGGGCCAGTTCGCCGGGCGGCACGGGCAGGTCGTCCCGGCCACCCAGGCGCAGGACCAGGTTGGTCGCGGCGATCAACGCGGCGAGGGTGGCCAGGCTCAGGTGGATCACCGCGGCCCGGTTGGCCGGCGTGCCCGGCGGGATGGGCATCGCGTCGAACAGCCCGACCAGACCGGCGATCACCGCGGTGATCAGGCCGATCGCGATCAGCCAGGTCGAGCCACGGGTCAGGAAGCCGGGGCCGGCAACCACGTGCGACGCGATATCGAACACGAGGCCGACCAGCCAGCAGCCGATCGGGACGTGCACCAGCATCGGATGCACCGGCATCCGGCGGGGTCCGGCCGGGGTTGTGTCGACTCCCATGACGACATCATCCAACCCGCCCGGAAATCGGTGGCATCCGAGGGACCTCGGCCTATCGTCGACGCCCACCAGGGACATTTCGGAGGTGGCACCGATGCCCGATCGCGCGGCGGCGCAACGACTCGACCAGGCCGATCCACTCGCGTCGACGCGCGCGCGGTTCGCACTGCCCGAGGGCGTGGTCTACCTGGACGGCAACTCGCTGGGCGCGCTGCCGGTCGGTGTGCCCGAGGCGCTGCGCCGAGCCGCTGTCGACCAGTGGGGCGCACACCTGGTCCGGGCGTGGCACCAGGACGGCTGGTGGGACGCGCCGCTGCGGGTCGGCGACCGGATCGCCCGGCTGCTCGGCGCCGGGCCCGGCCAGGTGGTCGTCGGCGAGTCGACCTCGGTGCAGATCTTCAACGCGCTGGCCGCCGCCGCCCGGCTGCGGGCAGGCCGGCCGCTGCTGCTTGTCGACGACGGGAGCTTTCCCACCGACAGCTATCTGGCCGCGTCGGTCGCGTCGCTGCTCGGGCTGACCATTCGCCGGTGTGCGGTGCCGGAGTTCGCCGAGACACTGCGGACCGAGGGCGAGCAGGTGGCGGTGGTGTTCGCCGGCGCCGTGGACTACCGGACCGGCGAACTGTGGGACGTGCCGGGCGTGACGGCCGCGGCACACGCGGCGGGCGCGGTCGTGGTGTGGGACCTGTGCCACGCGGTGGGGGCCGTGCCCCTGGCGCTCGACGCGGACGGCGTGGACATCGCCGTCGGCTGCACGTACAAGTTCCTCTCCGGCGGACCGGGTTCACCCGCGTTCAGCTACGTGGCCGAGCGGCACCAGGCCGACTTCCGGCCGCCGCTGACCGGCTGGAACGGCCACGCCGAGCCGTTCGGGATGCGGACCGAGTACCAGCCGGCGGCCGGCATCGCCCGCGCCCGGGTCGGCACGCCGCACCTGCTCTCGCTGGCCGCCCTCGACGCCGCACTGGACGCGTTCGACGGGGTCACGGTGGCTGACGTGCGGGTGAAGAACGTGTCGCTGGGCGAGTTCTTCCTGGCCTGCCTTGACGAGCACGGTTTCGACGTGATCACCCCGCGCGCGGCCGAGCGCCGCGGCAGCCAGGTCACCGTGCGGCATCCGGACGCGCGGCCGATCATGGCCGCGCTGATCGAGCGCCACGTCATCGGCGATGTGCGCCCGCCGAACCTGCTTCGCTTCGGCTTCAACGGTCTTTACGTGTCACATGTGGACATTCACACGGCGGTGCGGGTGCTGCGGTCGGTGCTCGACACCCGCTCCTATCAGGCGGCCCGCTATCAGGTCCAGCCGAACATCGGCTGACCGAAACCTGTCCCGGCAGGTCGCGCTGCCGGTGGTCGCGGTGGGGTCGCGGTCGGGGTCGGCTCGCCGGTCGCGGAGATCTCCTCACCCTTACCGGTCCGGGCCATGGCACGGCCGGTTCGGCACCGGGTTCCTGGTGTGCCGATCGCGGACCGGGGTCGAACCCGGTGATCGAACCCGATCAGGGGACCACCCATCGATCGGCGGTCGATACCGGCGGTCATCGACGCCCGGCGGCCCGGCTCACGGTCCCGACGAGCGGTCCACGATTCTGCGATCATCGTCGCCAACCCGGCAAGTGGAAAGGGAATGCTGAGTTGATCCGTACCAGCCGTGGCAAGAACCAGGCCGTCAAAGTGACCTTCGTGCTGCCCGCCGAACAACCGGCCGGCCGCATCAGCGTCGTCGGCGACTTCAACGAGTGGCAGCCAGGCACACACGAATTGCTCAAGCGCTCCAACGGAACCCGCTCGACGTCGGTCGAGGTCACGCCGGGCACCACGCTCTGTTTCCGTTACCTCGGGCCGGACGGGCTGTGGTTCGACGATCCGCACGCTCACCGGCACGACGAGCGCGGCGGGGTGTTCAGCGTCTGACTGGCCCTGTCGCCGCGACGACGCTCCAGGACCAGGAGCGAAGCGACCCCGTCCCGGGTACGGTCGCTACGCCGCCCACGGTTGACCGGCCAGCACGGCCAGGTGCAAAGCCACCAAGGTGTCCTCAAGGTCCGGCAGGGCCCCCATCTGCCCACTATGGACAACCGAGCGAACCAACTCGGTGGTGGCGCCGACCGCGGCCCGGTAGGCGTCCTCCGGTACTGCCGGCCAGGTGGGGTGCTCAAGCAGCGCGCGCTGGTGCCAGACCTGGTTGAGTCGGGCGAACCTGCGCTGGGCCTGGTCGATCCGTTCCACGGCAAGCGGTCCGGCGGTGGGTAGTTCCAGATAGAACACCCGGGCGAACTCGGGCTCGTCGGTCAGGAAGCGCAGGAACGCCCGGCAGGCAAGGCGAAGCGACAGTTCAGCCGATGCGTCGGGGGGCAGTGCCCTCGTTGCGGCGACCATGTGGGCGATCATCAGCCTGCGGCCGACCAACGAGGCGGCCAGGAAGCAATCCTCCTTGCCGGTGAAGTGTAGATAGAACGCCGCTCTAGAAACTTTTGCTCGCTGGACCACATCGGCGATCGTCAGCCTTGCGTACCCGTGCTCAGCGGCCGCGGCGACAACTGCCCTGGTCAGGCGGTCGCGCTGGGCTGCTTGCACGGTATCGGCGGGCAGGCTGGAGCGGCCGCGGGGCAGCCCGGGCTGTCCGTTATGCGTCCGTGCCAGTGAGCCCCCTTGCTTCATGGTCCCCTCGCTCCTAGAGTACGGACGCGTACTTTTGCAGTATTGCAGCTCCGCACCGGTCCTGCAGAGGAGCATAACCGCGCGGCCGGCGACCACCGGGACACCAGACAACAGGCGACGAGAGCCCCCGTCGCGCCAGACAAATCGAGTTCTCAACGAAGTGAACCCGAAGGAGGCGGTCGTGATGACCGCAGTCGTGCCGGACACAATGGACACCCCGAGCGGCGGCGCCCTCACCCGATTCCTGTGGCAGCGGCGGCTCGAACACTATCCCCAAACCGGTAGGCGGATGGTCTGCCTCGCGGTCGTGGTGTTGGCCACGATCGTGCTCTACTACGAGTTGTACGTCCCCAGCGCGGTGTCGCCGTCGATCATCGCGCAGTTCCACCTCTCATTCACCAACTATGTCTATATCACGGCAATCGGCAACGCGGTCGGCGCGTTCTCGTCGTTGGTGGCCGGCTTGGCCGACCGGTGGGGCCGGGCGAACCTGGTCGTCTACGGGTTGGCGATCACCGCACTGCTCGTACTCTTCGGCATTCCCAACGCGCCCAACGTGCTCGTCTTCGCGATTCTGACCAGCCTGATCGCGTTCGTCGAGGGCATCATCCTGGTCGCGACGCCCGCCCTGGTCCGGGACTTCTCCCCGCAGCTGGGCCGCGCGTCGGCGATGGGCTTCTGGACGCTCGGCCCGGTTGTCGGCAGCCTGGTGCTGTCCGAGGTGAGCAGCCACACGCTGGCCTCGCTGCCGGCGTGGCAGGACCAGTTTGTCATCTGCGGCATCGTCGGCCTGGTCGTCTTCGCGATCGCGCTGGTCTTCCTGCGCGAGCTGTCACCCAACCTGCGCGACCAGCTGATGGTCAGTATGCGCGACCGGGCACTGATCGAGGCCCGCGCGAAGGGTATCGACGTCAAGGCCAGCCTGCGCAACCCGTGGCGGCAGATGATGCACCTGGACGTCATCGGCTCGGCCTTCGCGATCGCGGTCTTCCTGATCATCTACTACACGGCGGTCGGCTTCTTCCCCGTCTACTTCACCACGCTGTTCGGCTTCACCCTCAGCCAGGCCAACGGCATCGGCAACTGGTTCTGGGCGTTCGACGCGGTCGTGCTGGTACTGGTCGGCCTGCTGTCGGACAAGTTGCGGGTGCGCAAACCGTTCATGGTGATCGGCGCGGTGGGCGCGATCGTGATGACGTTCATCTTCGCCTCGCGGGCCACGCACCCGCACACCGGCTACTACTCGTTCGTCATCATCATCAGCGTCATGGCGGTCTTCCTCGGCATCGCCTACGGGCCGTGGATGGCGAGCTTCACCGAGACCGTCGAGCGGCGCAACCCGGCGCTCACCGCTACCGGACTGGCGGTGTGGGGCTGGATCGTGCGCGCGGTGGTCGCGCTGTCCATCGTGACCCTTCCGTTCGTGGTCAGCTCGATGTCGCCGCTGGTCACCTACGGCAGCCAGGTCGCCCAGCTCAGCGCGAAGTACGCACCGGAGCTGCGCACGCTGGCCGCGATCGACCCGGCGACGCAGGCCGCGCTCGCCGCGAACGCGGCCGATCCGGCCGCCGATGCCAAGGCCGTCGGGGAAATCGCCCAGGCGCAGGGAATCAGCCCGACCGCGGCGATCGCCCAGTTGCAGGCGGCGGGCCAGGTGCCCAAGGGCGACCTCGCCCTGTTGCAGGAGCAGGGTCCGGCCGTGCAGAACGCGGCCGCCTCGACTCCGGGGCAGTGGCAGAACTGGTGGTGGGTCTGTATCGGTGGGGAGGCGGTCTTCCTCCCGCTGATCCTGGTGATGGCCGGCCGGTGGAGTCCACGCAAGGCAAAGCAGGACGCGGACGAACACGAGGCCATGGTCGCCCGCGAACTCGCCGATCTCGACAAGGAGACGGCCGCGGCGAGCGCCGGCGAGAGCTGACCGACGAACCGTCCGGCCGACGCGACAGCCCCCCGAGCGTCGGCCGGACGGTCTCTCAACGCACACCGCCGTCTCCCCCGACACGGCGGTGTTCGGCCGAATGTCGGCTGGACGGGCGCGCACCCGTCCAGCCGACATTCATCCCATCCACCCGGCGTGCGGCTCCGAATACCCGGCGTGCCCGCCGATCCCGCCGAAACCCGGCCAGTCACCCGTGCGGCCCAGCGGCCGACCGTGCTGGTGCTGCCCGCGGCCGGCGCGACCGAGTCGGTGCTGCTCGTACTGCACGGCGGCCGGTCGCACAGCGACCAGCCGACCTCGCCCTACCAGCTCGCCTACCGCCGGATGGTGCCGCTGGCGCGCGCCGCACACCGCGGGTTGCGCGCCGAGGGGACCGCGGTCTGGCTGCTGCGCAACCGGCTGCGCGGCTGGAACGAGCCCACCCAGGACCCGGTCCGGGACGCCCGCTGGGCGCTGCGCTGCCTGCACCGACACCACCCCACCGCACGGGTGGTGCTCGTCGGCCACTCGATGGGCGGCCGCACCGCGCTGCGGCTGGCCGACACTCCCGGTGTGGTCGGGGTGTGCGCGCTCGCGCCGTGGATCGAACCCGACGAACCGGTCGGGCAGCTCGCCGGGCGGTCGGTGCTCATCGCGCACGGCGACCGGGACCGGTGGACCAGCCCGACCCGGTCCTTCGAGTACGCCCGCCGGGCCCGCCAGGTGACCGACCGGATCTGCCGGTTCGAGGTGCCCGGCTCCGGGCATTCCATGCTGCGTCGCTACGCCGACTGGACCGGGCTGGTGCGCGCGTTCGCCGCCGGGGTGATCGGCACGGAACCGCCGCACCCGGCGATTCTGGCCGCGGTGCACGCGCTGGACGATCGGGGGCTGCGGCAGGCCCTGCCGGCGGGCGGGTGGTGACGGGCCGACCTAAGCTGTCCGGATGGCGAGGTATTTCGATGTGCATCCGGACAATCCGCAGCGGCGGGCGATCGGCCAGGTCGTCGACATCGTGCGTGGGGGCGGCCTGATCGCCTACCCCACCGACTCCTGTTTCGCGCTCGGCTGCCAGTTGGGCAACAAGGAGGGCATCGACCGGATCAGGACGATCCGCCACCTCGACGACCGGCACCACTTCACCCTGGTCTGCCAGAACTTCGCCCAGCTCGGCCAACTCGTGCAGATCAACAACGCGGTGTTCCGGGCGATCAAGTCGTCCACCCCGGGCAGCTACACGTTCATCCTGCCGGCCACCAACGAGGTCCCGCGCCGGCTGTTGCACCCCAAGAAGAAGACCGTCGGCGTCCGCATCCCCGACCACGCGGTGGCCCAGGCGTTGCTCGCCGAACTCGGCGAACCGCTGGTGTCCAGCACGTTGCTGCTGCCCGACCAGGCCGAGCCGATGACCCAGGGCTGGGACATCAAGGAACGGCTCGACCACGAGGTGGACGCGGTGATCGACTCCGGTGACTGCGGCACCGAGCCGACCACGGTCATCGACTTCTCCGAGAAGGAGCCCGAAGTCGTCCGCCGGGGCGCGGGCGACCCGGCGCGGTTCGAGTGACCGGGTTCGGTCAGAGTTCGACCGGCGGGTAGTCGAGGTCCGTCCACAGCGACCGGAGGGCCGAACCGGTCTCGGTCTCCAGGCTGTCGGTGCGGTTCCACACCTTCACCGGGGTGGCCTGCGGGGTCACCGCAGGCCAGCCGGGGTCGCCGGTGGTGGCGAACTCGGCCCAGGACCGGGACATCCGTCCGGCGAGCGCCTCGTCCTGCTCGGTCACCGTGTCCCCCAGCAACATGCCCACGATGCCGCCGCCGGGACGCAGGTCACCGAAGCAGAAGGCGAGATCGGCCGCGTGGCACGCCTTCAGCGCGCCGCCGAACGCCGGGCTCGACCAGTCGAACCGGGACAGGAACACCGTGCCGCCGGCCTTGGCCGCCGCCTCGGCGAGCCGGATCGCGTACTCGGCGAACAGGAAGTCGGTCACCAGCATCGCGTACACGTCGGGCACGGTCGCCGTCGGCACCAGCGCCCGGTACTCGGCCAGCCGATCGGCGGAGAGTCCGACCGCGCCGGCCAACCCGGCCAGTTCGTCCTCGGTGGTCACCGGCGGTGCCATGCCGGTGACGGTGAACAGCCGGAACTCGTCGGCGGTGTGGCAGAAGACCAGTTCGACGCCGGTGGCGTGGCCGGCGGCCAACGCGCGCAGCGGGGTGTCGGGCAGCACATCGCCGTCCACCACCGGGTTGTAGACGGTCGGCAGGTAGCGCCGGATACCGGCAGCCGGGTCGGCGCGGAAGTCGGCCAGCACCGTCTCGGCCGCGGTCACCAGTGCGCCGGGGTCGACCCCGGTGAGCGCGTCCAGCGTTGGCTCGACGCCGGCCGCCGCGGCGATCCGGGCGCCGATGGTCGCGGCCGCGTCGGCGGACATCATCTCGCTCGGCACGCTGTGCGCGATGCCGCGACGGAACAGGCCGGCCGCCGAAGGCATGACGGCCAGCACGGCGACCGAGCCGGCGCCCGCGGACTCGCCCGCGACGGTGACGTTGTCCGGGTCACCGCCGAACGCGGCGATGTTCTCCCGCACCCAGCGCAGGGCAGCGACCTGGTCGAGCAGCCCCCGATTGTCCGGCGCCCCGGGCACGTGTCCGAAGCCCTCGAAGCCGACCCGGTAGTTCAGGGTCACCACGGCCAACCCGGTCCGGACGAGCACACTCGGGTCGTACATGTTGGCCGAGCCTGTGGTGTAGGCACCGCCGTAGATCCAGACCAGCACCGGCAGGCCGGTGGTCGGCTGCTCGGGCAGCCACACGTTGACGGTGAGGATCTCGTCGCCGTCCTCGGCCGACCAGTTGACCGCGCCGGGAACCGGGCTGGTCGGCTGCGGCGGGATCGGCCCGAACGCGGTGGCCTCGCGCACCCCGTCCCAGGTCGGCGCGCTCTGCGGCGCGCGGAACCGGGCCGGTCCGAACGGTGCTGCGGCGTAAGGAATCCCGCGGTAGGCAACCACCCCGTCGGCGACCCGGGCACCCCGGACCCGCCCGCCGGAGGTGACCACCACGTCCTCGATGACCGGATCAGCCATGAATCGTCTCCCGTTCGACTGCGATGCCTGTCGCCCCGACTCTGCCATGGTCGGGCGGGGTTCGGAGAGGCGAAAATCGGGGGGTGTGTGTACGGCGTCGCTGGCGCGACAGGGCCTATGTCAGAGCCAGTAGGCGATGCGGTGGCGGTAGCGGCGCATCAGGTACAGCGCGAACACCCAGGACAGCACGGTGAACGCGCCGGCCAGCGCCCAGCTCCACCAGTCCACCCGCTGACCGATCAGCGGCTGCCGGACGATCTGCACGAAGTGGAACAACGGGTTGACCTGGATGATCCACTGGCTGCTGCCGATCGACTGGACCAGCGTGTCCAGCGGCCAGGAGATCGGCGTGAAGAAGAACAGCAGCTGCACGATGGCGCCGATCAGCGGCTTGATGTCGCGGAACCGGGCGGCGACGACGCCCAGTGCGAGGGTGGCCGCGGTCATCGTGATCACCAGCATGAGGAAACCGGGGATCGCCAGCAGCGCCGACCAGCCGAGGCCCGGTTCGCACGGCACGCCGCCGGGGACGCAGGGCGCCCCGGTGATCGTGTAGTTCTTCTGGTGCAGCGAGCTGAAGAACAGCACCAGGAACACCACGTAGATGACCATGTTGTGGGCGAAGGTGATCAGCTGCCGCCAGACCGTGCGCAGCACCAGCGCGGTGAACGGCACCGGCACGGTCTTGATCATCTCGTCACTGCCGGTGAAGCAGTCCGGACCGTCCATCAGGCAACCGCCGATGAAGCCCCAGACGATCATTCCGGTGCCGATATAGGGCAAAAAGGTCGACAACTTGTTGTGCAGCAACACACCGAACAGCGCACCGAGGCCAACCGTGGTGGTGGCCATGGTGATGGTCATCCAGAACGGCCCGATCAGCGAACGGCTGTACCGGCGCTTGACGTCCTGCCACCCGACGTGGCTCCACAGCCGCCGGGCCGCGAAGCCGGCGGTCAGGTCGCCGAAGGCCCGGGTCCATGGTCCGTTCGCCGTGACCGTGGGCAGCCCCGGCACTTCGATGTTCGTCGCGGTGCTCATTTCGTGGACGATAGTGATCGTTGGTCGGGATACCTGTCGCCGGGGTGGGATTTCCGGCTTCCGGTGGTGATTCAGAGTACGGCGTCGTGCTGAACCTGTGCACCCGCCCCGATGTGCAGCGAACTGGACGTGGGGGCATAACCCGTGGCGATCAGGGTGTATTCGCCGGGACGGATGCCCTCGAACAGGTATCGGCCGTCCGCGCCGGTCGTCGTGGCGTGCCGCACCTGGCCGTCCTGGTCCAGCAAGGTGACCGTCGCGCCCTCGACCGGACCGAGGTCGGCGTGCACCACGCCGGACACGCCCGCGGTGCCCAGCAGGGTCACGTCGGAGACCACCGGCTCGCCGTTGACCTGCACCTGCCGGACCTCCGGCCGCAGGTCGGGCGCGGCCACCAGCAGCAGGTAGGAACCGGGCTCGGCGGGCAGTTCGAAGCGCCCGCGCCGGTCGGCGGTGGTCCGGGCGACCTGCCGGCCGTGGGCCGAGGTCAGCGTGACGGTCGCGGCGATCGCGGCACCGGCCAGGTCGGTCACGGTTCCGGCCAGAGCCGGCTGGTCGGCCGGCTCTGCGGTCCTTTGTGGAGTTTCCGGGACAGCCTCGGTGTCGGTGCTGTCAGCGGCCCGACGACGACGGCGGCGGGCGGAGAAAATCACGTCGATGATGCCGATGACCAGCGCCAGGGTGACCAGGATGGTCGCGCCGACCAAGCCGTAGGCGGCCGAGGTGTGGAAGTTGCCGTGGGTGCGGTTGAGCTGACCGAAGAACAGCGAACCGGCCAGCGCGGTACCGACGGCCGAACCGACCCGCTGCGCGGTCTGCAGCACACCGGCCGCGGTGCCGCCCTCGGCCGGCGGGATCTCCTCCAGCGACAGTGTCTGGTTCGGCGCGATCACCAGCCCGCTGCCAAAACCCGCGACGAACAGCGGACCAGCCAGGATCAGCGCGTCCCGGCCGCCGGTCCACTCGTGCACCAGGAACGCCGTCGCGGCCAGCCCGAGCGCGGCGCCCAGGATGCCCAGCACCACCAGCGGCCGGCCGAACCGGTGCACCACCCGACCGCCGATCGTCGGCGAGATGGCCGAGCCGACCGCGAAGGCCAACGTGGAAGCGCCCGCCTGGAGCGGCGAATAGCCGAGGCCCTGCTGGAAGTACAGCGTGACGACCAGGAAAATACCGGTGAATCCGGCAAAGTAGACGAAACCGAGCAGCGATCCGATCGCATAACTGGGAATGGTCAGCAGTTTGAGCTTGACCAGCGGATGGCGGCCGCGCGCGCCCAGCCACCGCTCCCAGAGCACGAACGCGATCAGCAGCACCGCGCCGACGGCCATCAGCCACCAGTGCGGCCGGGAGCCTTCCACCTCGTCCTCGACCAGCGGCAGCATCACCGAGACCACGGCGAGCCCGAGCAGCAGCGTGCCCACCAGGTCCAACGGCCGGCGCTGGTCCTTGCGCCGGTCCCCCGGCAGCAGGCGCATCCCGAACAGCAGTGCCGCGATCCCGATCGGCAGGTTCACATAGAAGACGTAGCGCCAGCCCTCGTCCGCACCGAACGCCTGGATCAGCGCGCCACCCAGCAGCGGGCCGATCGCGGTGGAGATGCCGACCGTGGCGCCGTAGAAGCCGAACGCCTTGCCGCGTTCCCGTCCGCTGAACAGCTGTTGGATCACGCCGATGACCTGCGGGGTGAGCAGGCCGCCCGCGATTCCCTGGCAGAGCCGGGCGATCACCAGCCACTCGGCGTTCCGCGCGGCGCCGCACAGCACGCTGGTCGCCACGAACAGGAACAGGCCCAACAGGAACAGCCGCTTGCGGCCGTAGTCGTCGCCGAGTCGGCCGGCCGGGACGAGGGCCAGGCCGAAGGTCAGCGCGTACCCGGACACCACCCAGGAGATGTCGGTCGAGGTGGCACCGATGCCGCGTTCCATCGAGGGCAGCGCGACGTTCACGATGCTCACGTCGAGCAGGGTCATGAACCCGGCCACCAGGCAGATCCAGAGTGCCTGCCACCGGCGTGGATCGAGCTGTGCGGCGGATTGTCCGGTTGAGGTCACTACACGGTCCGTTTGGGCTGGGGAATCAGTACGTCATTGATGCCTCCAGCCTACCGAGGGCACCGACATCCGCTCGGTACCCGCTGCTACGCCGGACCGCCGAGCCGGGCCAGCGCCTCGGGCAGGTCGTCCACGTCGGCGTACTTCGCGTCCAGGTCGGCCAGGTTGTGGTCGTGCAGTTCGGTGCTCCGGTCGGCGCACGCCTGCCCGACCACGTGCGGCCGGAAACCGTGGTTGAGCGCGTCGGTCGCGGACGCCCGGACGCACCCGGAGGTGGACACCCCGGCGATCAGCAGGGTGTCCACCCCGGCCACGTGCAGGGTGGCGGCGAGCGAGGTACCGAAGAACGCCGACGCGTACTGCTTGGCGATCACCGGTTCGGCCGGCCGCGGTCGCAGGACCAGGTCACCCCAGCCGCCCTCGGCGTCCTCGGCGAACGCCGCCAGCGCGGGTACCTTGCGCACGAACAGGCCGCCGTCGGCGAGGCCGCTGGTATAGCGCACCACGGTCCAGCAGACCAGCCGGCCGGCCGCCCGGGCGGCGGTCACCAGCTGGTCGGTCGCGGCCACCGCCGGGCCCGGGTCGGGCAGCTCGAACGGGCCACTGGGCTCGGTGTAGGCCCGGACCAGGTCGATCACGAGCACGGCCGGCCGGGCGCCCCAGCCGACCCGGCCGGAGAACGCGCTGCCGTGCGGGCCGCCGGTCACGTCAATGCCCAGGTCGGCCGGGTGGGCGCGGGCAGGCCGGTCTCCTGTTCGCAGCGGGCCAGCAGCTCGTCGATCGGCGGACCCATGTTGAACACCGGCAGCTCGGCCGGCCGGTCGGCCCGCAGCCGGTCGCGCAGCTCGGCGGTGGCCGTGTCGTCGACCGCGCCGTCCGCGTCGAGGACCACGCCGTAGCGCTGCGCGCCCTCGGCACCGACCAGGCCGCGGGCCACCTCCAGCGCGACGAGTTCCGGGGCACGTTCCAGCGGGTCACCCCAGCCGCCACCGCCCCAGGTGACGAAGTGCAGCACGTCCCCGGGTGCGACCGGCACGTCGTGGCACTTGCTGGGCAACACCTGTCGGGTGCCGTCGGCCCGGTCGATCCACTTCGTGCCGCGCGCGCCGGGCTCGCCGCCGTTGACGCCCCACGGGTAGGTCAGCCAGCGGTCGTCGTGAATGGCGATGGTGCCCGGTTCCTCGAAGAAGTAGGCGACATCCACGCCGTTGCCGCCGCGGTGCAGGCCGGCGCCACCGGTGTCGGCGACCGTCTCCCACTTCTCGATCCGCAGCGGGTAGTAGGACTCCAGGTACTCACACGGAATGTTGACGAAGCTGGGCCAGAGCGAGTGGCCGTCCGGGCCGTCGCCCAGCGGCCGGCCGGGGATGCCGCCGAAACCGATCGAGTAGAGCTGGAACCACTCCCCCGCGCGGTCGCCGGAACGGTAGCCGGAGTACATGAAGTGTGGGCTGGAGGAGAACCCGGCCGCGTTGAGCAGCGCCGGGTTCATCTGCCCGAGCAGGCCGCCGAACAGGTCGAACACCCGGCCGATGCCGTGGTTGCGGCCGTTGAGCGAGGCCGGGAACTTCGGTTTCCAGTACGAGCCGTCCGGGATGGTCACGTCCACCAGCGGGTAGAAGCCGTCGTTCCAGAGGATCTGCGGGTCGGCCACGGTGATCATGTAGATGCCGAAGAACATCCGGGTGAGGTTCTCGTTGATGTAGTAGTTGATCGGGCCTGCGGCCTGGGGCGAGCTGCCGGTGAAGTCGAGGTGCACCTTCTCGCCGTGCCGGGTCAGCGAGAGCTTCAGTTCGTAGGGCCCGAAGCCGACTCCGTCGTCACAGATGTAGTCGGTGAAACTGATCGTCCGGCCGTCCTCGAACACCGCCGCCAGCAACACCTTCATCGCGTCGTAGTTGCGCCGCAACAGGTCGTCCAGCGCGGACAGGTAGGTCGCGGTGCCGAACCGCTGGCACATCTCGACCACCCGCCGGCTGGCCGTGCGGCATGCGGCGACCAGGCCGTTGAGGTCGGCCCGGTTCCAGTCGGGCATCCGGACCTGGTTGAGCACGATGCGCAGCGCGTCGGTGTTCAGCTCGCCGGCCCGGTAGAGCTTGAACGGTGGGATGACCACGCCCTCCTCGAAGATGGTGCGCGCGTCGGTCGGCATCGAGCACGGCGTCTTGCCGCCCACGTCGGACATGTGGCCGAACATCGACGACCAGCCGACCAGTCGGCCCTCGTGGAAGATCGGCAGCACGATCAGCCAGTCGTTGGCATGGCTGATCGCCGCACCGCAGGCGTACGGGTCGGACGTGAGCAGCACGTCGCCCTCTTCGATGGTGTCGTCGAAGCCGTCCAGGAAGTCTGGAATGGACAGTCCGAACTGGCCGACGACCATCTTGCCGCTCGGGTCGCCGATGAGCGGGAACTCGTCGTGCTGCTCACGGATACCCGGCGACAGCGCGGTCCGGAACAGCACCTCGTCCATCTCGTAACGCGCGTTGCGCAGCCCGTTCTCGATCAGGTCGAGGGTGACCGGATCGACCTCCGTGCGCTCGACCGGGGTCGTGGTGGTTTCGATGATGCGTGCCAATGTTCAGCCCTCCACCGGGTTGATCAGCAGGCTGCCGGACGGGTGCACCGTCGCGGCGTGGTCGGGCAGTACCAGGGTCGTGGAGTCCATCTCGACGACGATCGCCGGGCCGGTGATCACGTCACCGGCGCGCAGCTTCGAACGGTCGTACACGGCTGCGGCCACCGCGCCGCCGGTGACGTGGATCGGGTGGGTGTCCAGCAGGGCCGCGGCCGGGTCGCCGGTGCCCTGCTCCAGCACCACCGGGGCGACCTGCGGGCGCGGGCCGGTGACCGTCGCCCGCGCGTTGACCAGTTCGTGGTCGACCGAGAGCAGGAAGGAGAACAGCCGGTCGTGCTCGGTGTCGAACGCGCCGGCGAGCGTGTCCAGCGCCTTGTCCGGCTCGTCCAGCCAGCCGGGTTCGACCGCGACCGGGATCTCGAAGCCCTGGCCGTGGTAGCGCACGTCCACCTGGTAGCCGACCGTGTGCTCGGCCCGGTCGAGACCCTGCCCGGCCAGCCGGCCGCCGGCCTCCTCGGCCAGTTCGCGCAGGATCTGCACGAGTTCGGTGCCGGTCAGGTCGGCGAATCGGCGCAGCACCGTGCGGGCCGACTCGTCGCGCAGGCTGGTGGTCGCGTCACCGAGAGCGCACAGCACGCCCGGTGAGGGCGGCACGATCACCGGCCACGCACCGGTCAGCCGGCCCAGCGCGTTCGCGTGCAGCGGGCCGGCACCACCGAACGCGACCAGCGCGAAATCGCGCGGGTCGAAGCCCTGCTGCACGGAGACCAGCCGCAGGCCACCGAGCATGTTCTCGTTGACGATGTCCACGATGCCGGCGGCGGCCGCCTCCGGGCCGGGCAGCCCCATCGCCTCGGCGACCGAGCCGACCGCCGTCCGCGCGGCGGCCACGTCCAGGGTGATCTCGCCGTCGGCCAGCGAACCGGGCAGGTAGCCGAGCACGACGTTCGCGTCGGTCACCGTCGGTTCGGTGCCGCCCTTGCCGTAGGCGGCCGGCCCGGGATCGGCGCCGGCCGACTGCGGCCCGACCCGCAGCGCTCTGGTCAGCTCCGGCACGTGCGCGATCGAACCGCCGCCCGCGCCGACCGTGCGAACGTCCACACTGGACGCCCGGACGGTGAGGTCGCCGACCTTCGTCTCCCGGCCGATCCGCGGCTTGAGACCTTGCACCAGCGCGATATCGGTGGACGTGCCGCCCATGTCGAAGGTGATCAGGTCGCGGTAGCCGCACTGTTCGGCCACCCACACCGCACCGGTCACCCCGCCGGCCGGACCGGACAGCAGCATCGTCACCGGCGACTCGATCGCGGCCGCCGCGGCGGACAGGCCGCCGTCGCTGCGCAGGATGGCCAGCTCACCGGACACCCCGCCACGGCCGAGTTCGCCGGCGAGCGTCCGCACGTACTGCTGCACCTGCGGCTGGACGTAGCCGTTGGCCACGGTGGTGACGGTCCGCTCGTACTCGCGCATTTCCGGCAGCACGTCCGAGGACAGCGACACCGGCACGCCGGGCAGCTCCTCGGCGGCCAGTTGCGCGATCCGCCGCTCGTGGCCCGGGTCGGCGAAGGAGTTGATCAGCGACACGGCCAGCGCCTCGATCGACCGCCCCCGCAGCTTCGCCAGCTGCGCCCGGACGTCGGCCTCGTCCAGCGCCCGGATCACCGTGCCGTCGCTGCCGATCCGCTCGTCCACCTCGACGGTGTTCTCCAGTGCTGCCAACGGTTCCGGCTTGGGCCAGATGATCCAGCCGGCCAGTCCGCCGGGCACGTAGGAGCGGGCGATCTGCAACACCTGCCGGAAGCCCTTCGTGGTCACCAGGCCGACCGCGGCGCCCTTGCCCTCCAGGATCGCGTTGGTCGCCACGGTTGTGCCGTGCAGCACCTGGGCCACCTCGGACAGCTCGATGCCGGCCTCGGCGCAGACCTTCGCGATTCCGCCGAGCACACCGACGGACTGGTCGGCCGGCGTGGAGGGCACCTTGGCCCGCCAGGTGGCGCCGGAGACCTCCTCGACCAGCAGCACATCGGTGAAGGTGCCGCCGACATCGACACCGAGCCGGTAGGTCATGCGTCCTCCTGAGGCTGTGCGGCCCGAACCATCACGGCCCTGGCGTTGCGGATGTGCGCGGTCATCACGGCCTGCGCCCACTCGGGATCCACGGCGCGCAGGGCGTCCACGATCTCGATGTGATGGGCCAGGCTGCGCCGCAGCGAGTCGTCGTCGTAGGTGTGGAAGTTGCGCAGCACGATCGGTGCGCGCACGGCGTTGGCCAGCGCACCGGCCAGCGCGGCGTGGTCGGCCAGCTGGATCAGCCTGCCGTGGAAGTCGCGGTTGAGCGGTACCAGCGCGTCCAGGTCCTGGCTGGGGCCGGGGCTGCCGACCTCAACCATGCGCCCGGCCAGCACGGCCAGTTCGGCCACGTCACCGGCGGTGGCGTTGGGCACTGCCAGCGCGGTCAGCCGGGGTTCCAGCGAGGTGCGCAGGTCGAAGATGCCCTCCAACTCGGCCACCGACCAGCTGTTCACCCGGGCACCGCGGTTGGGCGCGAGCTCGATCAGCCCCTCGGCGGCCAGCTGGGTGAGCGCCTGCCGGACCGGAGTCCGGCTCACCCCCAGCCGGGCGGCCAACTCGACCTCGCCGAGTCGGGTGCCGGCTCGGTAGTCACCGCGCAGGATCAGCTCACGCAGCGTGTGCACCGCGCGTTCGGACGAGGTCGCCGGCCGTGTCACGCGTCACCTCCGGAGCTAGGTTGTGTACAAAGCTAAGTTGCGTGGCAGCATTGGGCAAGTGTTGGCGGTGAATTTCGACATTCTGTATACAAGGAGGAAACGTGGCTGACCTGCTGAGCCCTCCGACCGCGCCCCGGGCGCGGCTGCGCGAACTGCTGGCCGCCGGCCGCCCACTGCTCGCGCCCGGTGCCTACGACGCGCTGTCCGCGCGGCTGATCGAGCAGGCCGGGTTCGACGTCGTGTACATGACCGGATTCGGTACGACCGCGTCGCTGATCGGCCGGCCGGACGTGGGCCTGCTGACCGGCGCGGAGATGATCGACAACGCCCGGCGCATCGTGTCCGCGGTGGACGTACCGGTGATCGCGGACGCGGACACCGGTTACGGCAACGCGATCAGCGTGCTGCGCACGGTCCGGTCCTACGAGCAGGCCGGCGTGTCCGGCATCCACCTTGAGGACCAGGTCAACCCGAAGAAGTGCGGGCACATGAGCGGCAAGGCGGTGATCTCCCGGGCGGAGATGGCGGCCAAGGTGCGCGCCGCTGTCGCGGCCCGGCGTGACCCGGACTTCGTCATCATCGCCCGCACCGACGCGGCCGCGGTGCACGGTCTCGACGACGCGATCGGCCGCGCCAAGGCGTACGCCGAGGCGGGTGCGGACGTGCTGTTCGTCGAGGCGCCGACCAGCGAGGCGGACATCGCCCGGATGGCCGGGGAACTGCGCGGAGTGGCGCCGCTCGTCTTCAACTGGGCCGAGGGCGGCCGGACGCCACCGCTGCCGTTGAGCCGGATCACCGAACTCGGCTTCAGCCTGGTGCTGTTCCCGATCGGCACCCTGCTCGCCGCGACCGCCGGCATCCGCACGCTGCTCAGCAAGCTGCGCGCCGAGGGCACGCCGGCCTCGATGATGTCCGCGCTGCCGAAGTTCGACGAGTTCACCGACCTGATCGGGCTGCCCGAGGTGACCGCGCTGGAAGAGCGCTTCGCCGCCGAGTAGCCCGACCGGTCCGCCGACTCAGGACGCCCGGCTCAGGACGCCCGGCCGGCCAACGCGGGCGCCGGCAACGGCGGGGACCCGTTGCGCAGCCGGGCTTCCAGGCCGCGCAGGTCCTGCAGGAACAGCGACATCATGTAGAGCGACTTGGCCTGACCGGCTTCCTCGGTGAGCTCCTTGGCGCCGTCGGTGGCGCCGTCCCGGGTGGTCGGCAGGTCGTGCCGCAGTGCGTCCACCACGTCCTCGGCGGCCCCCGCCAACTGCGGCAGCGGCGGCGGGTCGCCGACGTGGTGCGGGTCGTAGCCATCGGCGAACGCGGTGTACCACGCCTGCACCGAGTCGGCCTGCCCGCAGACGAGCGCGGTGGTCTCGGCGAACCGCACCCGCAGGTCGCCGGTGTGGTTGCCCTGGGCGCGCAGCGCGATGATCGCCTCGCCGGCCTGCCGCAGCCGGATCGCGCCGTTGGCCGCCGCGACCAGGTCGGCCAGCGGCACGGTCTTGGCGCCGCGCTCGGCCAGATACTGCCGCAGCGCGTCGTCCAGCCTGCGCCCGGCGGCCAGCACGTCGCGCAGTTCGGTGGCCGGCACCGGCGTGCCCTCCACCGTGTAGCGGACCGCCTGGTCGAGGTAGTCCGCACCGATCCGGTAGGCCCGGCTCAGTGCCGTGCCGATCGCCGCGGCGGCGCCCCTCGGCCAGGCCAGCACACCGACCACCACGCTGGCCGCACAGCCGAGCAGCACGTCCTCCAGCCGGAGCAGGCCGATCTGCCAGCCCACCGGCACGATGATGTTGAACAGCACCAACAACAACACGGTGAACGCAGCCTGCCCGGCGGCGAACGAGATGGCTGCCGGCGCGAACCCGGCCACCAGGATCGCGATCGGCAGCACGGCCCACAGGATGCCGGTGCTGGTACCGATCGCCAGCACGATCCCCGCGCCGACCAGGAAGCCGACCAGCGTGCCGACCACCGCCCGCAACGCGGTGGAACCGGTGGACAGCGCGGTCGACCGGAGCACCGACAGCGCGCCGAGCACGATCCAGAACCCGTGCTGCGCGCTGGTCAGTTCGACCACCAGCACGGACAGCCCGAGCCCGGCCGCGCCGCGCAGGCTGTTCTGCAGCCAGACCGAATGCCGTTCGATCTGGCTGGTGGCGATCTCCAACACGGGGCTCAGCGGCGCGTCGCCCCGGTTCGGGCCCGGCCGGCCGAGCACCCGGTCGAGCACCGGGCGGGCGTCGGACTCGGCCGCCCACCAGACGGTCGCGCCGACCAGCGAGGCCGCGTAACCCAGTTCATGGCCCTGATAGGGCAGGTCGATCGGGTCGCGGGAGTTCTGGCCGATCAGCACCGCGGTCTCGGTGGCGATCCGGTGGCGTGCGGCGGCCAATCGGGCGAGCGCGTCGTTGAGGCCGTGATCGTCGTCCAGCGAGGACCGTCGGTCCGCGCCGAGCATCGCGGCACTCGCGCGCAGCACGTCGGCCGCCGCGAGCACCGCCTCCCGGGCGAGCACCGGCCAGCCGCGGATCTCGTCGGTGGTGAGCGTGACGACCACCGAGCTGAGCCATTCCAGTTCGCTGACCAGCCGGATCAGCGCGCGACTGCCGGTGGTCAGGCCGACCGGGCGGAACGCGGTGCCGTGGAAGGTGTTGCGCAGCGCGGCGAGCGAGTGGGTGACCTGCCCGCACTGCGCGTCGTTCGGCGCGCCGGCGCCGGCATCCCGGGAGGTGATCACGCCGGCGATGGCCAGGCAGGTGTCCGCCGCGTACCGGCGCAGGTCGTCGTGCTCGCGGGGCGCCCAGACGAGCATCGACGCCGGGATCGCCACCGCAGCCGCGATGCCCCAGCCGGCCAGCCGGAACGGGACGTCGCCGAGGCCGCCGGGCATGGTGACCGGCAGGATGAACATCAGCAGCGCGGCCCGGCCGCCGGCCGCGATGGCCGCGCTCAACACGCCGGCGAACAGCACCGCGAAGCCGACCACGATCATCCCGGCGACCGCGATCCAGGCGAACCGGGAGGCGAGCGTGCCCAGCACGATGAACACGGCGCCGGTCAGCACGAGCATCGCGTAGCTGGTCAGCCGGCCGGCCCAGTTGCCGGGGAAGTCGACGAACAGCAGCAGCGCGAAACCACCGAACGCGGTGAACGTGGCGATCGTCGGATTGCCGATGACCTCGTAGGACAACGCGAAGATCGACGGGATGACCACCGCCGCCCGGATGGCGCGGTGCAGCGCGTAACCATTCGGATCACGGTCTCTGAGCTGTCTGATCGGGGGCCACATGCCGTTTTCGCCACCTCGCTCGTTGGTGCGCCGGAATCCTGGAAGGCACGCGGGCCATCGAATCGCGGGCGAAGCGGGCTGCCCTGCGGGGTAGCGTAGCGGCCCGATGTCCGGTTCGGGAGACCTCCGCCGCTTCGGTAGGCCGGCCACGGACACCGATTCGCGCAGCTGCGGCACCGTCCACATCCGACACTGGGCCGCTGACGAGCACGGTGAACGGGCTCACAACGCCGCGGCAATCCCTTTTGCCGAAACGGCCGTACCTAGGAAGAGCACCGCAGGACGAGGCGCGGCGGAAACACCGCGACGACGCCTCGGCTCGGAAGGAGACAAACATGCTCGGCTCAACCCTGCGCAAAATCGGGTTCGGGGCGCCGTTGGTGGCTGTCGCCGCGCTGGTGGCCGCGTGCGGCAGCGGCACCTCCGCCTCCTCGGCCGGCGCGGCGTCGACCACGCCCCCGGCCGGTGCGCCGGCCGGTTCAGCGGTGACCGTCGAGGCGCACAGTGGCGACCTCGGCATGTTCCTCACCGACCAGAACGGGAAGTCGCTGTATCTGTTCGCGTCCGACACCAGCACCACGTCGACGTGCTCGGGCTCGTGCGCCTCGGTGTGGCCGCCGCTGACCACCACCGGCCCGACCACCGCGTCCGGCGGCGCGATCGGCGGTGAGCTGGGCATGATCGTCCGGCCGGACGGCACCAAGCAGGTCACCTACGCCGGTCACCCGCTGTACTACTTCGCCGAGGACGGCGCCGCGGGCCAGACCAAGGGTGAAGGCATCAACGGCTTCGGCGCGCTCTGGTGGCTGGTGCAGCCCGGCGGCGCCGAACTGACCACCGCCTCACCGGCCACCGGCTCGACCCCCTCGCCGGCCGGGGCGGGCGCCAACGCCGGTGGCGGCTGGTCATGACGACCGCGCCGCCCGTCGGTCCGGCGGGCGGTGCGACGAACGTCGCGGTGATCGATCGGTCGTCTCCCGGAGTGGGGCGGCCGGTCGCCCCGTTGGCCTTTCTGGGCGTCGTGGTCACCTCGCTGGGTGGCCCGCTCGCGCTGGCCGCGCTGTACGCGCCGAGCATCGTCGCGGACGCCACCGCCTCGGCCGGCCTGGTCATGCTCGCGGCGGCCGTCGTGTTCCTGGTGCCGCTGGCCATCCTGCTGCGCTACACCCGGCAGGTGACCGGCGCGGGTGGGCTGTACGGCTTCGTCGAGGCGGCGGCCGGCCGGCGCGTCGCCCGGGTGCAGGCGGGCATCTGGGTGTTCAGCTATCTGCTGTACCTGCTCTACACCACCGCCTCGGTCGTCTACGACACGCTGCCGGCGGTGCTCGGTCCCGGGGTGCGGCCCTACCAACCGGCCCTGGAGATCGCCATCCCGGTCGCGCTGGCCGGGGTGATGCTCGCCGGGCGCACCGTCACCCTGCTGGTGACCGGCCTGCTCGCCGCGGGCCAGTTGGTGCTGGTCGCGATCCTGGCCGTGGTGGCCATCGGGCACGACGCGCCGGTCGGTTCGTTCGGCGCGGGTGCGCCGGCCGGTGCGGCGCTGACCGCCACCGGGCAGACCGCGCTGCTCTATGTCTGCGGCAGCCTGCCACTGTTCCTCGGCGGTGAGCTGAAACGTCCACAACGGACGATCCCGCGCGGAATGATCGGCGGCTTTCTGCTGGTGGCGGTCGGTGTCGTCGCGGCGGTCTTCCCGATCGCGGCGAATCCCGCGTTCGCCGAGGCACCCATCCCGGGCATGTCGATCGTCAGGGTGTTCGCCGGGCACGGGTTGGCGGTGGCCGTCGGGATCGGCGTCGCGGCGAGCGTCGTCGGCGTGATGCTGGTCGAGTACCTGTCGTTGAGCCGATTGGCGCACACGCTCACCGGACGCCCGCTGCGCACCGTGATCGCGGTGATCGCCGGCGCGCTGGTGCTCGCCGCGCCGATCAGCCTGATCGACCCGGACGGCTTCTACGACAGCCTGATCAAGCCGTCCCTGGTCGCGCTCTGGCTGAGCCAGCTGATCGTGTTCGCCGTCTATCCCCGGTTCGTCCGGAAGCACGCCGGCCGGCCGGTCCCGGCGTGGACGCTGACCGTGCTGGCCTGCGCGTTTGCCGGCTACGGCCTGTGGGTCACGATCAACCATCCGGTGAGTTGAAAGTCCTTTGTGGATGATCATCATCGACGGGTCGGCCATCGCGGTCAGCCCAACGAGTCCACGATGTGCTTGGCGCCGACCAGCGAGAGCCCGGTCTGCGCGCGGAGCTGCTTGATCGCGGCGACCTTCTTGCCGGCCCGGACGAGCATCAGCACGTCCTCGGACACCGGCATGCTCTCCGGGCCGAACCGGCCGTCGGCGCGTTCGGCGGCGGCGGGAACTGGTGGCCGCCGGCGCGCATCCAGGAACTCGACCTTGCGTTCGAGTTCCTGGATGCGCCCCCAGAGCACCATCCGGTCGCCGTCGTCCATCCGCCCGCTCATGACCCCTCCGCATCACCCGAACCGCGCTGACCTGCCCCGAACGATGCCGGGGGCGGTCGAGCGGCCACCCGGGTCCAGGTCGGCCGGGGCGGTATGCGGCTTTGCTCAGGTTTCGCCGGCAACGTGCCGGGGAATTGGTTGTGAAGCGCCTGTGCGGCGACGGCACACCGCCGTTCGGCCCACCGCCGACGCCCGTCGATCACCCCGTTGGCACCCACGTGCTACGGGATGAACGAGGATGGAGCCCACGCACGACGCGAAGGCTCCTTGGAGGATGTGGCTGTGACCGACGACGGTGACCTGATCGCCCACCGCTATCGCCTGGTTTCCCGGGTGGGCAGTGGCTCGATGGGGGTGGTCTGGCGCGCCGAGGACGAACTGCTGCACCGCAGTGTCGCGGTGAAGGAACTGTTGGTGCACTTCGGGATGAGCGAGGACCAGGCGCAGGAGGCCAACCGGCGGGCGATGCGGGAGGGGCGGATCGCCGCCCGGCTGCACCACCCGCACGCGATCTCCGTCTACGACGTGGTCGAGCATGCCGGCCGGCCGTGCCTGATCATGGAGTTCCTGCCCTCCCGGAGCTTATCCGACCTGATGGCAGACCTGGGCGTGCCGCCGATCGAGGACGTGGCGCGGATCGGCGCCCAGATCGCGTCGGCGCTCGCGGCCGCGCACGCGGCCGGCATCGTGCACCGGGACGTGAAGCCCGCCAACGTACTGCTCTCCGACGAGGGCACCGCGAAACTGACCGACTTCGGCATCTCCCGCGCGGTGGGCGACGGGACGGTGACGGCCACCGGGGTGTTGGCCGGTACCCCCGCCTACCTGGCCCCGGAGATCGCTCAGGGCCACGACGCCGGTTACCCCAGCGACGTGTTCTCCCTCGGCGCGACGCTCTACACCGCGATCGAGGGCGTGCCGCCGTTCGGCCTCAACGAGAACGCGATCGCGCTGCTCTACCAGATCGCGACGCAGGAGGTCGCGCCGCCGAAGCAGGCCGGCCCACTCACCGACACGCTGCTGTGGATGCTCCAGCGCGACCCGGCGCAGCGGCCCACCGCCAAGGAGGCCGAGCAGGCGCTGGCCCTGATCGCCGACGCCACCGAGTCGGTCGCGGTGGTCGAGGCCCCGCCGGTGGTCGTCCCGGTGCCGGCCCAGCCCGCGCCGACCGTGGTCGCCGCCGCGGCGCCGGCCGCCGAGATCCCGGCCGCGGTGGCCGCTCCGCCGCTCTCCCCCGCGACCGCGACACCGGCCGGCACGCCCAACGGCAATCGCCGCCGGGTGATCCTGTTCGCGCTGCTCGCCGTCATCCTGCTGGCCGCCGGCATCCTGGTCGCCGTGCTGACCAACGGCAACGACCAGAAGACTCCGGGCGGATCGACCACCGGCACCACCACGACCACCCGATCGCCGGCCACCTCGTCCTCGACCGGCGCCGCGGTCGCGCCGGTGACGAAGACGGCCCCGGTCACCACCACGACGCCGATCACCACCACGACGCACGCGCCGACGACAACAACGACACCGGCCGGCGGGCCGGGCGGCGGCCCGGGCGGTGGGCCCGGCGGTGGCCAGGGCGGTCCGACCGGCGGCTCGCCGAGCTCGACGATCACCACCTATTACCAGATCGTGCCGGGAAATCTGAACGAAGGCTGGACCTACATGACGGCCGACTATCAGACCAATCACGCCGGCGGCTGGTCCGGATACAGCAGCTTCTGGTCGAAGATCGCCAGCGCGAGCACGTCCGACGTGGTGGCGAACGGACCGGCGGGCGTGATCGCGACGATCAGCTACGCCTACAAGGACGGCCACACCGAGGTGGAACGTACGTCGTTCGGCATGGTCAGCCAGGACGGTGGCTGGAAGATCTCCAGCTCCGCGGTGCTCAGCCACACCGGCTGACCGGAAACCGGCTACTGTCCGCGGAGCCGGTGTGCGAGGCTCGGCGGCGTGATGTGGTCGGTGCTCGGCGGTTTTGTGCTGGCGGTCGGCTTGGGCGCGATGGTGCCCGGCCCGTCGATGGCGTTGGTGATCCGGCGCGGTGCGGTCGGCGGTGCCCGCGGCACCCTGCCGGTGATCCTCGGCATGGAGGTCGGCCTGTTCGCCTGGGCGGTGGCCACCGCGGTCGGCGTGTCCGCGCTGGTGAAGGCGAGCGAACTGGCCTACACCGGTCTGCGGATCGCCGGCGCGATCGTGCTGATCACGTTGGGCGTGCAGGCCTGGCTGGGCTCTCGGCACATCACCGAGGACCAGCCGTTCGACGAGTCCGCGGCGGCGGGTGGTCGCCGGTGGCGGCCGGCCGTCTCGGGCCTGCTGACCAACCTGGCGAACCCGAAGATCGCCGTGTTCGCCTTCGCCTTCTACCCGCAGTTCATCCCGCTCGGCGCGACCGTGCTGACCACCACGCTGCTGCTGGGTGCCGTCCAGGTGGTCGTGGACGCGAGTTGGTTCCTGCTGGTCGCCACGTTCATCGGGCGGGCGCGGAAGTTCTTCAGCCGAGCCAAGATCCGTCGCAGGCTGGAGCGCACCACCGGCACCGTGCTGATCGGGCTGGGCGCGGGTCTGGCCCTGGAACGGCTCTAGCCCAGCCCGCTCCGCACCCCGGCTCCCGACCGCAGGCTCAGGCGCGCAACTGACCGACCGCCAACTCCGGGCCGGCCGCCCTCGCCGGCACACCCCACCCGCGCAGGAACCGCTCCAGCGGTCGTTCGGCCGCGTAGTACAGGCCGGCCGCGGCACCGATCGCGACCACGAGGTAGGCCGCGAACACGACCGCGCCCTCGACCCCGCCGGAGTTGCCCCACCAACCCCAGCCGGTGGTCAGCAGGAACACCGGCTTGTGCACCAGGTACAGGGCGAAGGACCATTCGCCCAGTCGCAGCGGCAGCCACCAACTGAGCCAACCGCGGCCCGAACCGAGGTCGCCGCTGGCGCCGCCGAGCAGCAGCAGCGCGAACAGCGGCAGCGTGCACAGCGCGACGAACGGGCGGTCCACGTCGATGCCGGTGCGCAGGGTCACGTCGGTGAGCACCCAGATGATCACGCCGAGGCCGGCGGCCGCGCCGAGCATGGCCACCCCCGGTCGCGGCACCCGAAGACCGTGCCAGATCGCGCGGGCCAACACCATGCCGAGCAGGAATTCGCCGAACCGGTAGGGCGGGAAAATGAAGAAGAGCCAGTAGTACATCGCCGGGGAGACACCGACCAGCGAGGCGACCAGGGGCGCGGCCAGCAGCGCACCGACCGTGCCGGCGCCGGTGATCATCAGGCCGCGCCGGCCCAGCCGGACGACCAGGCTGGCGACGAACGGAAACAGCAGGTAGAAGAACATCTCGCAGGACAGCGACCAGCTCACCCCGTTGCCACCGAAGTAGACGTTCTGCTGCGGCGACCACGCCTGCAACAACAGTACTTCGGAGATGTGCCCGAAAACGCCGGGCAACTGCTCCTGCGCGGACAACACGGTGAAGGCGACCAGGGCGAGCAGGAACTGCAACGGCCAGACCCGACAGAAACGTCTCCACATGAATTTCCGCGGACTGTCCGAATTCGCCGACCAGGTCAGCACAAAACCGGAAAGCATGAAAAAGAAACTCACCCCGACATAACCGTAGCTCGCCGCTGTGGTCAATGACGCGGTGTCCGAGAACTGAAACTCGACGTGACAGAGCACCACCGCCAGGGCACCGAAGAAGCGCAGGCCAGTGAGGCTGTTCAGCCTACGCGGACGGTCGTCTTTCCAATTTTGAACCACACTGGACATGATCAACCGACACACTGTGGGTAGATTAAGGTCGAGCTTGACAACGGTTAAGAAAGGGGTTAAAAGATTTCTTATGGGGGTGATCGACCGGCGCACCCCCGACCATACGAGGAGTTGACATGGAACGCCTGCAGGGAAAGGTCGCCGTGGTGACCGGCGGCAGCCGGGGCATCGGCGCCGCGGTGGTCGCCCGACTGGCCGAGGAGGGCGCCGCGGTCGCGGTGAACTACCGCAGCGACGCCCGGTCGGCGACCGCGGTGGTCGACGCGGTGACCGCGTGCGGTGGCCGGGCGGTGGCCGTCCAGGCTGACGTGAGCGACCCGGAGCAGACCGCGGCGCTGCTGGACACCGCGGCGGAAACGTTGGGCGGGCTGGATATCCTGGTCAGCAACGCCGGGATCGAACATTTCGGACCGCTCGCCGAGATCACCCCGGCCGACTTCGACCGGGTGTACGCGACCAACACCCGCGGCCAGCTGTTCGCCGTCCAGCACGCGGTGCGCCACTTCGGCGCCGAGGGTGGCCGGATCGTGCTGACCTCGTCGGTCAGCGCACGAAAGTCGGTGTTCCACCACACGCTCTACGCGTCCAGCAAGGCCGCCGTCGAGGCGATGGTGCTCAACCTCGCCGCCGAACTCGGACAGCGCGGCATCACCATCAATGCCATCGCGGCCGGCGGCACCACTACCGACATGGCCGCCGAGGTCGCCCACCTGTACACGAATCCGGCCCTGGACGTCGACCAGGCCACCGCCCTCAGGGCGATGGGCGCGCTCGGCCGGCTGGCCGAACCCGAGGAGATCGCCGCCGCCATCGCGTTCCTGGTGTCCGACGACGCCCGGTACGTCACCGGCCGCACCATTCCGGTGGACGGCGGGTTCTTCTGACGGTTCAGCCGATCGCGGCGGCGCCCTCGGCCGAGGATTGTTGGGTTGAGACACACGAGGGAGGCGGACATGCTCGGAACCAGTGCGCTGGTCGCGTTCGCGGCGACACTCGACGCGCCCCGCGCGCGGGCCTTCTACCAGGACGTGCTCGGGCTGACCCTGGTGGAGCACAACGACTTCGCCAGCGTCTTCGACGCCAACGGCACCATGCTGCGGGTCACCCCGGTGCCCACCTTCACACCCGCGCCCGACACCGTGCTCGGCTGGGCGGTCGCCGAGATCAGCACGACCGTCCGGGACCTGACCGCCAAGGGGGTCACGTTCACCCGGTATCCCGGCATGGACCAGGACGAGACCCGCGTGTGGACCGCGCCCGGCGGCGCCAGGATCGCCTGGTTCACCGACCCGGACGGCAACGTGCTCTCGTTGACCCAGTTCGGCTGACGCCGTACGCCGCAATTCCGGTGCGTGGCCTTTCGACTTGGTCAAGCTCGCGGTGTTCGACTTCCACCGGCGGCCGTGATCACTTACGGTGGTGGCCGCCGTCCGGGCGGTCGCCCGGGGATTCTGGTCAGGGAGTGTGTGGTGGAGCGGGCTTTTCAGGTCGATCTGCGGGGCATCGTCGACCTGCTGAGCCACCATCTGTACGGCAGCCCGCGGGTGTACGTGCGGGAGGTGCTGCAGAACGCGGTGGACGCGATCACCGCCCGCCGCGCGGTCGAGCCGGACGCGCGCAGCGCACACCGGCGGGCCTACCGGTTGTTGCGCACGATGCCCAAGAACGTCACGTCGATCGGCCACCACCTCGCCTTCTGCGCGTTGACCGGCAACGAGCCGCGCGGACTGGAACTGCTGGAGCGGCACCTCGGCTGGCTGGACCGGCCACCGAGCCCCTACAGCGCGATGTCGTTCGCCGCGTCGGCCGCGCTGTTGCTGCGCCGGGTCACCGAGACCGGCCACGGCGCGCTGCCGGTTCGGCGACCCGCGCACGGCGACCGCCCGGCCGCCGGCATCCCGGCCGAGGACCTGCGCGCCGAACTCACCAAGCAGGCGTTGGAACTGGCCGCCCGGTTCGACGCACGCAACGGCACCGGCTACCAGACCGAGCGCATCGTGGCACTGATGGCCGAACAGCCGGTCGCCGAGCAGCTCCCGCTGTCGGTCACGCCGAGCCGCAGGCCCGGGCCGGCCGTGGTGCCGCCGGTCGGCGCGGACTGGGCCGAGCACTCCGCCGCCGAACTCGCCGACCGGGCCGAGCTTGCCGTGCTCCGGCAGGAGTCGGCCGAAGCGCAGGAAGCCTTGCGGCGCCTGGACAAACTCGCCGACGACAGCGACCTCGTGCTGGCCGGCCGGATCACCGCGCTGCGCGCCCGACTGGCCATGCAGGACGGTGGGCAGGCCGCGGTCGAGGCCGGACTGCGGACGGCCGTCGAGCAGTTCGCGGCGGCCGGCGACGAGCGTCGCCGGCAGACCAACCTCGGCCGGCTGGGCGCGCTGCTCTGCCAGACCGGTCGGGGTGCCGACGGGCTGCCGCTGCTGCGCTCGGGCAACGAGTACTTCGCCACCGCCGGGAACCCGTCCGACCAGGTCTGGAGCCTGCTGCGACTGGTTGACGGGCTGACCGTGACCGACGGCCCGGCGGTGGAGATCGACGAGCTGCTCGACCGGGCCGACGCCCTCGCCGGCGCGCTGGACGACCAGTTGATCCTCGGTGCGCTGGCGTGGGCACGGGCCGACCGGCACACCGAGCCCGGCGGCGATCTGGCCGCGGCCGTCGACGCGACGACGGTGGCGGTCCAGGCGTACCGGACGGCCGGTGCGACCCAGCTCCGGTCGATCGCCTGCCACCGGCTGTCGGCGCTGCGACGGGCCCAGGGCGACCTGGCGAACGCGCTGACCGCCGCGCAGGAGGCCGTCACCCACCTGTCGCCGACCGCGCCGAGCGGAATGCGCGCGGCGCTGCTCTGGGCGCTCGGCGATCTGCTGGTCGCGCTCGACCGGCCCGGTGAGGCGATTCCCGACCTGACCGAGGCAGTTGGCCGGGCCACCGAGGCGGACGAGCCGCAGCTGGCCGCGGAGTGCCGGCGCACGCTGGCCAACGCGTATCGAAACACTGACCAACTGGTGGATGCGGCGGATCTCGCCGAGGAGGCCGCGGCCGGCTTCGACCGGAGCGGCGATGTCCGGGCCGGCGACGGCTGCCGGTACCTGCTGGCGAACATCCAGCTCGCCGCGAACGAGCCGAGCCAGGCGCTCGACCTGTTCGACGAGATCGTCACGCACGCCCGCGAACGCGACGAACTCGGTGGTATCGCACAGATCCTGGCCGAGTCGGCGGACCTGCTCGACCGGTTGGACCAGGACGCACGGGCCGTGCGGCGCTACCGCGAGGCCGGCGACGCGGCCCGGAAATCCGGTGACCCCTATCGGTTCGCGTACTGCCGGTACCAGGAAGCGTTGTCCCTGCTGTGGTGTGACCAGGCCGACGACGCGGTGACCGTGCTGGCCGAGGCGGAACAGGCGGTGGCCGCGCTGCCCGACGAGAACGCGCCGGCAAAAGCCTTTCACCGCGCCCAGTTCCGCGGCAACGCGGTGCGGGTGCTGCGCGGCGCGGACCGGTTGGCCGAGGCGATCGAGCACGCTCGCCTCGCGCCCGTCGACTTCCACGCGGCCAACGCCCACAACCGGTTGGCCGGCGCGGAACTCATCTTCGGCCAGGTCCTGCTGGAAGCCGGCCGGGCGGGCGAGGCGGAGTCCGAGTTGCGCAGCGCGCTGTCCCGGACGGCCCCCGACAGCCGGCCGTACCGGGCCACGGCGGCCGCGTTGGCGACCGCCTTGGACCAGCTCGACCGGCCAGAGGAGGCGGCCGAACTCCGCGCGGCCACCGGCCGGCGGGACTGATCAGGCAGGATGGAGGTCCGTCGACGAGCAGGAGGACCGGCGTGACCGACTCACCCCGTATCGCGCTGGTCACCGGCGCGGGTTCCGGCATCGGCCGGTCCGCCGCGATCAACCTCGCCGCGGCCGGCTGGACCGTCGTGCTCACCGGCCGGCACGAGCAGACCCTGGGGGCCACCGCCGAGCTGAGCAGCGGACCGGACCCGCTGGTGCTGCCGACCGACGTGACCGACGAGGCGGCGGTCGAGCGCGTGTTCGGCGAGATCCGGGACCGGTGGGGGCGACTGGACCTGGTGTTCAACAACGCCGGCATGGGCGCGCCTGCGGTGCCGGTGGACGAGTTGACCGCGCAGCAGTGGCGGGCGGTGGTGGACGTCAACCTGACCGGGTCGTTCCTGGTGGCACAGGCAGCTTTCGCGCTGATGCGCGACCAGCGCCCGCAGGGTGGCCGGATCATCAACAACGGCTCGCTCTCCGCGCACACACCGCGTCCGTTCAGCGCGCCCTACACCGCGACCAAGCACGCGATCACCGGGCTGACCAAGGCGCTGGCGCTGGACGGGCGAGCCCATCGGATCGCCTGCGGCCAGCTCGACATCGGCAACGCAGCGACCGACCTCACCGCCCGGATGTCGCAGGGCGTGCCGCAGGCGGACGGCAGCGTCGCGGTGGAGCCGGTGATGGACGTGGCGCACGTCGGCCGCACGATCGCCTTCCTGGCCTCACTGCCGCTGGACGTCAACGTGCCGACGATGACGATCATGGCGAACGAGATGCCCTACGTCGGCCGCGGCTGACCACTCAGCGGGACAGATCGACCACCGTCATCCCCACCGACGCGCCGACCCGGTCCAACCCGGCCAGCGCCGCCCCCGCGTCGGCCAGTCCGATCACCGAGCCGACCAGTTGGTCGGGACGCAGCGTCCCGTCGGCGACCAGCGCGAGCATCGCCGGGTACTCGTGCGCCGCCATCCCGTGTGAACCGTAGATCTCCAGTTCACGGGCGATGACCAGATCCATCGGCAGCGGTGGGGTGGCCGCCTCGCCCAGCAGCAGACCGACCTGGACGTGCCGGCCGCGCCTGCGCAGCGACCGCACCGAGGCCACCGCGGTGGCCGGTGAACCAAGCGCGTCCACCGACACCTGCGCGCCGCCGCCGGTGATCTCCTGGATGGCGGCGGCCGGATCGGTCACCTGGCCGGCGTCCAGCACGGCCTCGGCACCCAGCGCGCGGGCCCGGTCCAGCGCGCCGGTCGTCACGTCGACGGCGATCACCCGGGCGCCCGACGCGACCCCGATCTGCACCGCCGACAGGCCGACCCCGCCGCAGCCGTGCACGGCGAGCCAGTCGCCCGAACGCACCCGGCCGTGCACCCGCACCGCGCGAAACGCCGTGGCGAACCGGCAGCCGAGCGACGCGGCGGTGACGAAGTCGACGGAATCGGGCAGTGCCACCAGGTTCACGTCCGCCGCGTGCAGGACCACCCGCTCGGCGAACGACCCTGGCCCGGTGAATCCCGGTTGGGTCTGCTGCGGACAGACCTGCGGTTCGCCCGCACGGCAGTACTCGCACTGCCCGCAGCCGCAGACGAACGGCACCGTCACCCGGTCCCCCACCCGCCAGCGGGTCACTCCGGCGCCGAGTTCGGCGACCGTGCCGGCCAGCTCGTGGCCCGGGATGTGCGGCAGTGGCACCGGATCGTGTCCCCGCCAGGCGTGCCAGTCCGATCGACACACTCCGGTCGCACCGACCGCGAGCACCACCCCACCAGCCGGACAGTCCGGCGCCGGCACCTCGGACAACGTCGGGACAAGGCCGTAGTCGGCGTAGACGACCGCTTTCATCGCGCGGCCACCGGCCCGCGCTGTGGACAGCTCAGCACCCGTCCATCGTGCCCCGTAGGACGGATCACGTGCGACCCGCCCGGCCCGGTACCGGGCATTGACACCGTCCGGGCACAGAATGGCCCGGTGACGGGAATCGGATATTTCCGCGGCCCCGAGGCGCGGACACGGTACTTCGCGCGCTACGCGGAGGCGATCGGCTGGTGCCCGGTCGCCCGCGAACCGATCGACGTGGACACCGCGTACGGGCAGGTCCGGGTCTACCGGCACGGTCCGGCCGAGGGTGCGCCGATCGTGTTGCTGCACGGCCGGGGCACGACCTCAGCGGTGTGGGAGCCGAACCTGGCCGCGCTGGCCGCCGAGCACCCGGTGTTCGCCGTCGACACGCTCGGCGAGCCCGGCCACAGCATGCAGTGCGTGCCGATCCGGTCCCGGGTCGACTGCGCGGCCTGGCTGGACGAGGTGCTGGCCAAGCTCGACCTGACCGGCGTGCACCTGGTGGGCTCGTCGGCCGGCGGCTGGCTGGCGTTCAACCAGGCGGTACACCGGCCGGCCCGGCTCGCCTCGGTCGCCCTGCTGGACCCGGCGAACGTGCTGGGCCGGTTCACCCCGAAGTTCACCATCGGCTCGGTCGGCGCGCTGCCGGCGATGCCGGCCGGGGTGAACGAACGGTTCCTGCGCTGGGTGGCCGGCGGGTCGGCCACGCACACCCCGGTGGCCCGGCTGCTGATCGCCGGTATGCGCGAGTACCGCGCGCGACTGCCCCGGCTGTCCTACTGCGGTGACGAACTCCTGGAGGCCGTCCGCACGCCGGTGCTGGCGCTGTTGGGCGGACGCAGTGTGGTGCACGACTCGGTCGCGGCCGAATCCCGGGCGCGCAGGCTGCTGCCCGGCATCGAGACGGAGATCTGGCCGGACGCCTCGCACGCCATCGCGGTGGAGGCCGCCGACGCCGTCAACAAACGGCTGCTCGCCTTCGTCGACGACCGGACCTGACCGTACGATCCCAGCTCTGTCCGGACGATGGGACAGAGCTGGGCGAAACCCCCTTTCCTGACGGGGGTTCCGGTAAGCCAGAAGTGACGGACTCCCGACGCGCGAACGACCTTTCGGCCACAACAGTCTGAAGTGGTCACACGCGCGGCGTCCGGTGCGATGCTACGTGTGGGGCGTCGTCGAGCCGGGGTCAAGAGTTCAGGACACACTGATGGTTGATGAAAAGATGGGCCGGAAGTACGAACTCCGGCAGCGGGCGGACGCGATGGCGGCCACCCGGCGCCGGATCGCCGAGGCGACCATCGAACTGCACGGCAGCATCGGCCCGGCCCGCACGACGATCGCCGGCATCGCCGCGCTGGCCGGCGTGCAGCGGCACACCGTGTACCGCCACTTCCCCACCGACGAGGATCTCTTCGCCGCGTGTTCGACGCAGTACTGGGAGCAGCATCCGTGGCCCGATCCGCAGGGTTGGTCGGTGATCGAGCCGGCCACCACCCGGCTGGCCGTCGCGCTGGGTGATCTCTACGCGTTCTACACCGCGGTCGCACCGATGCTGTCCAACGTGTTGCGCGACGCCGAGGCGGTCCCGGTGGCGGCGCGGACCCTCCAGCCCTATCACGTCTACCTGGACCAGGTGATCGCCGTGCTGACCGCGGCCTTCCCGGTGGGGCCGGACGGGCAGCCGATCCTGGACGCGGCGGTCCGGCACGCGACCGCGTTCGGCACCTGGCAGTCCCTGGCCGGCCAGCAACGGCTTGCCACGGCCGACGCGATCACCCTGATGACCGCGATGATCCAGGGCACCCAGGTGGCCGGCCGCTGAGCAGCCATGATTGGATCAGTAAATCGACGCGGGAGTGGCTCATTTGACTGGTCCAGTTTCGGTCTAACGTGGCTGTCATGCCGACCCCGCCCGCCCGATCCGGCACGGTGCTGACGACCCTGCTGACACAGCGGCCACCGTCCCTGCCGGAACCGGCCGAGGTGATGACCGCGCTGCTCGAACTGCCACCCGGCGATCCGGGAACGCCGCCGCACCGACACTCCGGTCCGGTCTTCGGCTACCTGGTCGAGGGCGAACTGGTCTTCGAACCGGAGGGTGAGCCCGAGCGGATCATCCGGGCCGGCGAAGCCTTCCGGGAGCCGGGCGGCGACGTGATCCACTATCAGGCCGCCAACAACCTCGCCGAGCAGTGGACCCGGTTCGTGGTGGTGATGACCGGCATGCCCGGTGAGCCGATGCTGACCTTGGTCGATGACGACGAACTCAAGCGCCGCCGGGACCGGCGCGCACCCCGGCCGCACTGAGCCGACCCCAGCCCACCGTCGAGAAAGCAGTCCTGCTGTGCGTATCTTCCTGGCCGGCGCGACCGGCGTCATCGGCCGCAGGCTGCTCCCGCTACTGGTCTCGGCCGGCCACGAGGTCACCGGCCTGACCCGGCGGACCGCCGACGCGGCCACCCTGCGCGCGCTCGGGGCGACCGCCACGGTCGCCGACGTCTACGACGCCGACGCGCTCGCCGCCGCCGTCGGGTCGGCCGCCCCGGACGTGGTCATGCACCAGCTGACCGACCTGCGCGCCGGAAACCTCGCGGCCAACGCGGAAATCCGCCGTACCGGCACCCGAAACCTGGTCGACGCCGCACTGGCCGCGGGAGCGCGCCGGATCGTCGCGCAGAGCGTGTCCTGGGCCTACCAGGGCGGCGGCGAACCGGCGAGCGAGTCGACCCCGCTGGACCTCGGCGCGGCGGGGCCTCGGCTGACCACGGTCCGCGGCATCGCCGGGTTGGAGGACGCGGTGCGCGCGGCGCCGGAATGGGTGGTGCTGCGCTACGGCCTGCTCTACGGCCCGACCACCTGGTACGCGCCGGACGGCCTGATGGCCGAGCGGGCCCGCGCGGGCCAACTGGTCGCGAACGACGACGTGGCCAGCTTCGTGCACGTCGACGACGCGGCGGCGGCCGCGGCCGCCGCCCTGGACTGGCCGTCGGGTCCGGTGAACGTGTGCGACGACCAGCCGGCCCCGGCGCGCGACTGGGTTCCGGTTTTCTGCCGCTCGGTCGGCGCCGTCGAGCCACCGATCACCGACGGCGCGGACCGGTCGGGCTGGGCCCGTGGCGCGGACAACCAACACGCTCGCGCCGACCTCGGCTGGGCCCCTCCGCACCCGTCCTGGCGGGCCGGATTCGCCACCACATCGGGCTGACATCGGGCTGCTGCGGCGGTGCGGCGCTGTCCGGCAACCCGCGCAGGGGCTACGGTAGGAGAAATTCCGTGATCATCGTTACCCGTCGGGCCACGTCGGTTCCGCCGGGGATCGTTTCCTGCTGGTTCGAAAACCGCTCCGGTCCCTGGCGGCAGACGCGTCGAGCGGTCAGCGGAACTTCGCGATCCACAGCCCGATAGGACGGTCGACGATGACGCACGCACCGCTGAGCCTTGGCGTGATGTCCGGCTCCCACAAGGAGAACGAGCACCGGCTGCCGATCCACCCGCTGCATCTGGACCGGATCGATCCCGCGCTGCGTGACCGGATCTATCTGGAAACCGGCTACGGCACGGGCTTCGGCCGGTCCGACGCGCAACTGGCGCCGTTGGTCGGCGGGCTGCGCACCCGCGAACAGCTGATCGCAGAGTGCGATGTCATCCTGCTGGCCAAGCCGCTGCCGGAGGATCTGGCCGAACTTCGCGCCGGACAGGTGTTGTGGGGCTGGCCGCACTGCGTGCAGGACGAGAAGATCACCCAACTGGCCATCGACCGGCGGCTGACCCTGATCGCCTTCGAGGCGATGAACCACTGGCACCGCGACGGTTCGTTCAATCTGCACGTCTTCCACAAGAACAACGAACTCGCCGGCTACAGCTCGGTGCTGCACGCCCTGCAGCTGATCGGCTCGACCGGTGACTACGGCCGACGGCTGAGTGCGGCGGTGATCGGCTTCGGCGCGACCGCCCGTGGCGCGGTGACCGCGCTCAACGCGCACGGGGTGCACGACGTGCACGTGCTCACCCACCGTGGTGTCACCGCGGTCAGCTCGCCGATCCACTCCACCCGCATCCTGCACTTCGACCACGACAGCGCGGACCCGCGGCGCAGCGAGGTGCTGCTCGACGGGAGCCGGCAGCCGCTGGCCGACTTCCTTGCCGGCTACGACATCATCGTCAACTGCGTGCTACAGGACACCGACGCGCCGCTGACCTTCCTGATCGAGCCGGACCTGGCCGCTCTGCGGCCGGGCACCCTGATCGTCGACGTGTCCTGCGACGCGGGCATGGGCTTCAGTTGGGCGCGCCCCACCACGTTCACCGAGCCGACCTTCATCGTCGGCGACCACATCACCTACTACGCGGTCGACCACAGTCCGTCCTATCTGTGGAACTCCGCGACCTGGGAGATCAGCGAGGCGCTGCTGCCCTACCTGCCCACGGTGCTGAGCGGACCGGACGCCTGGGCGGCCGACGAGACCATCCACCGGGCCATCGAGATCAACGAGGGCACCATCCGCAACCAGCACATTCTGTCCTTCCAACACCGTTCCCCGGACTACCCGCACGCCACCGCGTCGGCGAGCGACTTGACAGCAACTAAGACGGTCGGTCATATTGGAAGGTGAGGTGAGGTCGGATGGCCAGGCGCAGCATGCGCGAAGAGATCGTCGATGCGGCGCAGGAACAGTTCCACCGCTACGGTTTCAACGCGGCCGGTGTCAAGGACATCACCGACCGCGCGGGCGTGCCGAAGGGGTCGTTCTACAACCACTTCGACAGCAAGGAGTCCCTCGCGGTGGTGGCGCTGGAGCGCTACGGCAGCCAGCAGCGCCTCGATGACCTGACCGACCAGAAGGTCGAACCGGTGGCCCGGATACGGGCGAACTTCGAGTTCCTGCGGGACGCGCAGATCGGCCACGGCTTCAGCCGGGGCTGCCTGGTCGGCAACTTCGGCAACGAGATGGCCGACCACAGCGAGGCCATCCGGACGGCGGTCCACCAGGGCCTGACCCTGTGGGCCGAGCGGATCGCGGGTGCACTCAGGGAGGCACAGCAGGCCGGGTCGGTGCGCGCCGAGTTGGACCCGGACAAGACCGGCCGGTTCATCGTGAACGCCTGGGAGGGCACGCTGATCGCGGCCCGCGCGGACAAGTCCGGCGAGGCCTTCGAGTCCTTCTTCGACCTGGTCTTCGGCTCGCTGCTGCACTGACCGCCGGCACCCGGTGGGACGGTGTGGTGGGATGCTCCGGTGAGCGCGTCCGACACCCCGTCCTTCCCCGCCTGGCCCACCGAGGTCGACCTCCCCGGCGTCGAACGGGAGGTGCTGCGCCGCTGGCAGCAGACCGAGGTCTTCCAGCGGTCGTTGGATCGGACCGCGGACGGCGAGAAGTGGGTCTTCTACGAGGGCCCGCCCACGGCCAACGGCAAGCCGGGCACGCACCACGTCGAGGCGCGGGTGTTCAAGGACCTGTTCCCCCGCTTCAAGACGATGAAGGGCTACCACGTCCCGCGCCGGGCCGGCTGGGACTGCCACGGGCTGCCGGTGGAGCTCGCCGTCGAGCAGGAACTCGGCTTCACCAGCAAGCAGGACATCGAGGCCTACGGCATCGCCCGGTTCAACGAACACTGCCGGGAGTCGGCGCTGCGCAACGTCGCCGACTTCGCCGAGATGACCCGGCGGATGGGGTACTGGGTCGATCTGGACAACGCCTACCTGACCATGCACCCCGACTACGTGCAGAGCGTCTGGTGGTCGCTGAAGAAGGTGTTCGACGACGGCCTGCTGGTCGAGGACTTCCGGGTCACCCCGTACTGCCCGCACGACGAGACACCGCTGTCGGACCACGAGGTCGCCCAGGGCTACGGCGAGGTCACCGATCCCTCGGTGTACGTACGGTTCCCGATCGCCTCGGGCGTCTGGCAGGACCGCGGCGCCGACCTGCTGGTCTGGACGACCACCCCGTGGACGCTGGTCAGCAACACCGGCGTCGCGGTGGCCGCCGACGCCGAGTACGTGCTCGCCCGCGCGACGACCGGCGAACTGCTCGTGGTCGCCGAGGCACTGCTGGCCTCGGCCGTCGGCGACGACGCGGAGGTGCTCGACCGCCTGCCGGGAGCCCGGCTGGTCGGCACGACCTACCGCAGGCCGCTGGACCTGCTGCCGATCGAGGAGTTCGGCGACCGGGCGCACGTGGTGGTCGCCGCCGAGCACGTCACCACCGACAGCGGTACCGGCCTGGTGCACATGGCACCCGCGTTCGGCGCCGAGGACTTCGTGGTGGGCAAGGCGCAGGGTTGGCCGCTGATCAACCCGATCGGCCACGACGGGCGCTTCCTGACCGAGATCCCGTTGGTCGGCGGCGAGTTCTTCAAGTCGGCCGACCAGCCGCTGGTGGCCGAACTGCGTGAGCGGGGCGTGCTCTGGCGCTACGAGCCCTACCCGCACAGCTACCCGCACTGCTGGCGCTGCGACACGCCGCTGATCTACTACGCGCTGCCGTCCTGGTACATCCGCACCACGGCGATCAAGGACGATCTACTCGCCGCGAACGAGGCGACCGCCTGGTACCCCGCACACATCAAACACGGCCGTTATGGCGCGTGGCTGAACAACAACGTCGACTGGGCGCTGTCCCGCAACCGGTACTGGGGCACGCCGCTGCCGGTGTGGCGGTGCGAGCAGGACCGGACCCACCTGACCTGCGTCGGCTCACTCGCGGAGTTGTCCGAGCTGACCGGCACCGACCAGTCCGGCCTCGACCCGCACCGGCCCTACGTCGACGAGGTCGGCTTCCCGTGCCCGACCTGCGCGGCGCCGACCCGCCGGGTGCCCGAGGTGATCGACGTCTGGTACGACAGCGGCGCCATGCCGTTCGCCCAGTGGGGCGCGCCGCACCGCGACACGGAGGCGTTCGAGCAGTCCTACCCGGCGCAGTACATCTGCGAGGCCATCGACCAGACCCGCGGCTGGTTCTACTCGATGATGACGGTCGGTGTGCTCGCCTTCGGGC
Organism: Pseudonocardiaceae bacterium; assembly: GCA_036268615.1. Classification (GTDB taxonomy): domain Bacteria; phylum Actinomycetota; class Actinomycetes; order Mycobacteriales; family Pseudonocardiaceae; genus DATATV01. The sequence continues at coordinate 46,751 of DATATV010000120.1, read as the reverse complement.
AGTCGTCCTACGAGACCGTGCTGTGCCTCGGGCTCATCCTGGACGACCAGGGCCGCAAGATGAGCAAACATCTTGGCAACGTGCTGAACCCGTTCGACCTGTTCGACAAGTACGGCGCCGACGCGGTCCGCTGGCTGATGCTGGCCAGCGGCTCGCCGTGGGGCGACCGCCGAGTGGGCCCGGAGTCACTGGACGAGGTGGTCCGCAAGGTCCTGCTGACCTACTGGAACACCGCGTCCTTCCTGGTCCGCTACGCGAACGCGGACGGCTGGCACCCGACCGCGCGGCCGGCCCCGCCGGTCGCCGGCCGACACGTCCTGGACCGTTGGCTACTGGCCGAGTTGCAGGGCACGATCCAGCAGGTCGACGCGGCCCTTGAGGACTTCGACCCGGCCACCGCGGGCCGCAGGCTGACGGCCTTCGTGGACCTGCTCTCCAACTGGTACGTCCGCCGCTCGCGCCGCCGCTTCTGGCGCGCCGAGCCATCCGCACTGGCCACCCTCTACGAGGTGCTGGACGTGCTGACCCGGCTGCTCGCCCCGTTCGTACCCTTCCTCACCGACCACGTCTGGCTGCACCTGCGGGCCGAGGTGGACGAGGCCGCCGCCGACTCGGTGCACCTGGCCGACTGGCCGGTGGCCGACCCGAGCCCCACCGACGACGCGCTGCTGGCGCAGATGGACCTGGTCCGCAGGCTGGTCGAACTGGGCCGGTCGACCCGGGCGGCCGGCAAGATCCGCACCCGCCAGCCGTTGGCCAGGGCGATGGTGCTGGCTCCCGGCTTCGACCAGCTCAGCGCGGAACTGCGCGAACAGATCGCCGAGGAACTGAACGTCCGACTGGTCGAGCCACTGACCGCCGAACTCGTCGACGTCACGGTCAAACCGAACTTCCGCACCCTCGGCCGCCGGTTCGGCCCGAAGATGCCGGAGTTGGCCCGCGCGATCGCCACGGCCGGTGTGCCGGTCGACGGCCGACTGCTGGTGTCACTGGACGGTGCGCAGGTCGAGCTGACCGGCGACGACCTGATCCTGACCGAGACCCCGCGCGCGGGCTGGGCGGTGAGCACCGAGGACGGCCTGTCCGTGGCGCTGGACCTGGAGCTGACCGAGGAACTGCGGCTCGCCGGCCTTGCCCGGGATGCGCTGCGGCTGATCCAGGACACCCGGAAGGGCACCGGCCTGGCGATCACCGACCGAATCCGGCTGTGGTGGACCAGCGACCGGCCGGACGTGGCGATGAGCCTGCGCCAGCACAGCGAACTGGTGGCCGAGGAGGTGCTCGCGGTGTCCATCACCGAGGGCAGGCCGGACACCGATGCTCACCCAACGCAGTCCTTCGCCGACCTCGGCCTGACCGTATGGTTGGCGCCGATCGCGTCCTGACCTGGGCGGGCACGAAATTGTTCACTCACCGGACGGTAGCCAGTTCGAGTGACAAAACGCTGGCCACGTTGTGACCCGTGGCGGTCCGGGTAATCGTCGTTGTGTCCGACACATTCGATTTCCGAGGAGGGCATCATGGGCTTCGGTGACAAGATGGACGACCTGAAGGACAAAGCGAAGGAAGCCATGGGTCAGCACGGTGACCAGGTGAATCAGGGCATGGACAAGGCCGGCCAGTTCGTCGACGACAAAACCGGCGGCAAGCACTCCGACCAGATCCAGAAAGGCGTGGACGAAGCGAAGGACCGCGCCCAGCAGTTCGGCGGCCAGTGATTACTGACCGACAATTCTTCTCGGCCGGCAAATAAGCCAGCCGAATAAGGTGAGTGGCGATGCCCCCATGGCGGACGGGCATCGCCACTCTGCCTGTCGCGACAGCGATGTCCAGCCAAGGAGCGAAGCGACCGTCTTTCATCTGTTGGGCGAGTGATCGCTTCGCCCCTGGTCCTGGAGCGTCGCTAGCGCGGCAGGACCTTTCCCGGATTAAGAATATTCAGCGGATCAAGCGCCGCCTTGACCGCCCGATGCATCCCGACAACAGCCTCCCCCAACTCAACCCCCAACCCGTTCTGCTTGAGCAACCCCACCCCGTGCTCCCCGGTAACCGTTCCACCCAGTTCAAGCGCGGCCGCGATGATGTCGTCAAACGCGACCTGTGCCCGCCCCCGAGCCGCCTCGTCACCGGCCGGCGTAATCAACATGGGATGCAGATTCCCGTCCCCGGCATGCGCCACACTGGCGATGGTGATGTCCTGCCGAACCCCGACCTCATCAATTCGCCCCAGCATCAGGGCGATATGCTCGACCGGAACGCAGATATCCTCGGTGAGCACGGGACCGAGCCGCTCCAACGCCGGATAAGCCAACCGTCGAGCGGAGAACAGCGCATCAGCCTCCTCCTGGTCGGTGGACCGGGCCGACCACGACGCACCGGCCTGATCAAAACACCGGAGCATCGCGTCGGCCTCGATCTCGCCGGCCACACCAGGACCGTCGGTCCGGCCGAGCAGCACGACGTTCGCCTCGGTGGACAGCCCCATGTTCTTCCACTCGTCCACCGCCTTGAGGCAGTGCCGGTCGACGAGTTCCAGCGCGGACGGAGTGAGCCCGGCGGCGGCGATCGCGGCGACCGCCTCGCCGGCGGCCACCGCCGAGGAGAAGTAGCCGGCCACGGTGTGCTCGGGCGACCGGCGGTGCCGCAGCCGCACGGTGATCTCGGTGATCACGCCGAGCGTGCCCTCCGAGCCGACCAGCAAGGACGTGAGGTCGTAGCCGGCCACGCCCTTCGCGGTGCGCCGGCCCAGCCGGACCAGCTCACCGGTGCCGGTGACCACCTGTAGGCCGAGCACGTAGTCGCGGGTCACGCCGTACTTCACGCAGCACAGGCCACCGGCGTTGGTGGCCACGTTGCCGCCGATCGTCGACCAGGGCGAACTGGCCGGGTCCGGCGGATACCAGAGGCCCCGTTCGGCGCAGGCCGCGCGCAGATCGTCGTTGACCACACCGGGCTGCACCACGGCGAGCCGTTCCAGTGGATTGATCTCGCGGATCTCGGCCATCCGGTCGAACGCGATGATCACGCAGCCGTCGATCGCGTTGGCCCCGCCGGACAAACCGGTGCCGGCACCCCGGGACACCACCGGAATGCGATGCCGTGCGCAGTGCCGGACCACTGTCTGCACCTGTTCGGCGGTGCGCGGGCGGACCAGCAGCGCGGCCGCGCCGTGCGGTGCCCATTCCGCCTCGTCGTGGCTGTAGGTGGCCAGCACGTCCTGGTCGCCGACGACCACCTCGGGCGGCAGCAGATCAACCAGTTCGTCGAGGACCTCGCGGACGGCCATGTGCTTGATCCTCCCGTGCCGACAACCCTGTGCGGTCACTTCCGACGCTAACCCCGGTGAACTGTCGCAGGCAACCGAATCAGGCGTTGACCAGCAGAGATGTTTCGCACAGGGCGGCCGGAACGGGCGGGTGGCGATGCCCGGCGGAACCGGACATCGCCACCCATGTTCGACTTGCGAGCACCCGACGCTCAGCTCAGGACGGGATCGTCCAGATCTGCGCGTTGCTGTCGTTGCAGTCGTAGAGCTGCAACTGGGTGCTGTTGGTCGTGCTGCTGCCCGGATCGTCGAGACACCGGCCCGACTCCGGGTTCACCAGTTCACCGTTGGCCTGGTGCTGCCATTGCTGCGCACCGGTCCCGTTGCAGCCCCAGAGCTGCACCAGGCTGCCGTTGGCCGTGCCGCTGTTGGACACGTCCATACAGCCGCCCATCGCCTGTAGTGTGCCGTCACCGGCCACGCTCCACTGCTGCGCGTTGGTGCCGTTGCAGTCGTAGAGCTGGATGTGCGTGCCCGTCGCCTGGCTGCTGTTGGCCACGTCCGCGCACTTGCCGGTGATCGCCGAGCTGATCGGCCCGACCTTGGGCGCGGCCACCGTGCCCGGGTAGGACGGCGGCGCCGAGGACGCGCCGCTGGCCCAGGACGTGTTCGCGGTGGTGCCCAGGGTGTAGTTGAGCGTGCCGCCGCTGGTGATCGCCGAGGTCGGCGCGTATGCGTTGTTCCACGCCGCGCCGTTCCAGGTGGCGCTCTGCACGTACGGCGCGTTGTCCGCGGCGGCCGGTGCGTTGATCGTCAGCGTGTTGCCACTGGGCAGGGTGACCAGGGCCTGGGTGAACAACGGGCTGCCCAGCGCGAGATCAGCGGTGCCCGGGGTCTCCGGGTACATGCCCAGCGCGGAGAAGACGTACCAGGCGCTCATCTCGCCGAGGTCGTCGTTGCCGGCCAGGCCGCCGGGTGCGTCGGTCCAGATCTGGTCCTGAATCTTGCGCACGTCGGACTGCGCCTTGTACGGCTGGCCGACGTAGTCGTACTCCCAGGGCAGGTAGAGGCTCGGCTCGTTGCCCATGTCGGCCTGGCTGCCGCCGCTGCCGTGGAATCCGGCCAGCACGCTGTCCAGGTAGCCGGCCATCGACGCATTGCCGCCCTTGGTGGTGGCCAGGCCGCCGACGTTGAAGGGCACCATGCCGGTGTACTGCCAGGACGTGCCCTCGACGAAGTTGGTCTGGCTGGTCGGGCTGAAGCCCGCCGTCCACAGGCCGTTGGCCTGCTTGGGCTGCATGAAGCCACTGCCGGTGTCGAAGATCTTCCGCCAGTTCTGCGCCCGGTTGGCGTAGGTGTTCTGGTCGGCGGTGTCACCGAGCTGGCCGGCGAAGGCGGACAACGCGAAGTCCGCGCTGTCGTACTCAAGCTGGGTGGACACCGGGCCGTAGAAGTTGCAGCAGCCGTAGGACCCGTCGCTGGGCAGGTAACCGGGACTGCTGAGGTAGTTCAGGCCCGGCCGGTCGTTGTTGGTGGTACTGGCCTCCTTCACCATGTCGGCCAGCGCGGTCGAGGTGTCGAAGTTGTGCGCGCCGAACGCGTAGTAGTCGGCGATCACCGGATCGGCCGGATCACCGACCATCACGTAGGTCTCGCCGTTGTTCTGCGCCCATTTCGGCAACGTGCCGCCCTGCGCGTAGTCGTTGACCATCGACTGGGCGATGTCACCGGCCTGGCTGGGTGCGATCAGCGCCGACAGCTGCGCCTGTGTTCGATAGATGTCCCAGCCCGAATAGTTCGCATACTGCGCGGACTGACCGGAGCCGACCGTGTGCACCTTGTTGTCGAACCCGATGTACTGGCCGTTGGTGTCAGAGAAAACGTTGGGGTGCAACAGCGAGTGGTACAGCGCGGTGTAGAAGATCTGCTGCTGGTTCGTGGTCCCGCCGGCGACCTGGAGCTTGCCGAGCAACCCGTTCCACGCGGTGTGCGTGGCCTGCTGGGTGTTGGTGAAGTTCCACGCCGGGTTCTCCGCGGTGCGGTTGGTGACCGCGTTGGCCACCGACACGTAGGAGACGCCGACCTTGGCCTGCACCACCGGGTTGCTGGTGGTGTTGAAGGTGACGTAGCCGCTGTTCGGGCTCGCCGCCGGGGTCACCGCGGCGCTCCCGTCGGCACTGGTCGCGGCGCGCGGGGCGAGGCCGTGCAGGGTCTCCTGGTTCTTGCCGGCGGCGTTGGGCGTCGCCGTCGCGGCGGCCGTGCCGTTGGTGCTGAAGGACTGGTCGAACACGATGTCGAAGTAGAGCGTGTAGGTGAAGCCGGCGCCGCAGAAGTGGCCGGAGGTGACCGAGCCGGACACCTCGTTGTTGTTCACCACGGTCCAACTCGTCGCGGAGTCGCCGTTCTGGCTGCCGTTGAGCTTGAAGATGAGGTTGGCCTGGGTGGTCGAGGGAAAGGTGAACCGGGCCATGCCGGAGCGGGTGGTCGCGGTCAGTTCGGTCTTGACCCCGTTGCTCAGGCCGACCGAGTAGTAGCCCGCGTTGGCGGACTCGTTGCTGTGCGAGAAGGTATCGGTCGCGCCGGTGTTGACCGCGCCGACCGTCGGCAGGATCGGCACGTCACCGTCGGCACCGCAGCCCGGACCGGACAGGTGGGTCAGGCTGAAGCCGGTGATCGAGGAGTCGTTGTACTCGTAGCCGCCGCCGTCGGGCCGGCTCGGCGTGTCCGGGCTCCACTGGACCATGCCGAACGGCGCGTCGGCGCCGGGGAAGTCGTCGGCACTGTTGGACGTGCCGACGAACGGGTTGACCACCGACGCCGGATCACTCACCAGCGTGGCGGCGGCCGCATTAACGGCCGAAAGGGGTAGTACGGTCGCGATTCCGAGGATGGCGACCGAGGCTGTTTTCAACAGTGGTCCGCGTAAGATCATGCTGCCGGTCCTTCGCGTTGAATAGCTGCAGGGAAACGGGAAGGGAAGGAGATGACACGCGGCCATTGAACGGCGAACTCCTTGGCTACCGGCGTTGACAACGTTGTCATCGTAGAGCTGCGTTCACATGAAATGCCGGACGCGTCAGCCGTGTCAAGACTGGCCACATTTCCTGTCGTTTTCCGGACAACCCCGGCGAACCGTGTCGAGAAATTGCGCGCGCATTCACAGCAACGGAACTGTGAATGACATTACGCCTTTTGCCGCGACGCATTCCCGCGTCGGGACGCGGCCCGCGGGCACCCGAACGGGCCGACCGACAGCGCGCCGCACACCGCCGGGCGCGGACCCGGCGATGCCGGACGAACCGGTGATTCCGCTGCATATTGTGGTGCGATCGCACCCGTGATCAGTACGCTCGAAGCATGTTGGGGCGTAGTCGGCGGGCCGGTCGTGGGGTTTCGGGCCCGCGCGCGACGGACCGTGCACGAGTGACCGCGCGCTGTACCGGAAGGGCGCGGAGTGCGCCGAACAGACGCCAGGGCTGAGCGGCGATGAGCGGCGGGCCGGGGACGCCGGCGATGAGCCTGGACCAGGTGGAGTTGGCGATCGACCGGCTCGGTGCGGATGGCGAGCGGATGGCCGCCGCCCTCGTCGACCTGGAGAACCATCCCGGCCGTGGATTCCTGGACGGCGCGCAACTGACCGGCACCACCGAGGCGCGGTGGACCACGGCCAAGGCGACCATCGGCGTGCTCTGGGAGCAGTTCCAGCAGTACCGCCAGGTGCTCGACCAGGCCAAGGAGGTCCGGGCCCGACGCAACCGCCCGTCCAGCACCGACCTGCACGAGCTGACCGCACTGCTTCGTGGGCCCGCGGTCATGCTGGCCAGCGAGAACGTGCCGCTGCAACGACGTGACCTGACCGGTCCGGCGACGATCACCCACCGGATGACGCTGGCCGACCTGGTCACCTCGATGACCGAGGAGTACCAGCAGGTCAGCCGGGTGGTGGTGGCGGTGGACCTGGTCTGGTCGGCGTACGCGAAGCGGCTGGACCAGTTGCAGAGCCAGGTCGCCGGGGCCCGGTCGGCCGCGGGTTCGCTCGGGCTGGGCGAGGCAGCCGACCCGGTGACCGCCGAGTTGAGCCGGATCAGCGACGAGCTGGCGACCATCAGTGAACTGGTCTTCGCCGACCCGCTCGCGCTCCACGTCGGCGAGTTGGACAGTGCGGCCGGCGGCCACGCGGACGTGTCCCGGCTGCTGCGGGTCGAGCAGGACCTGACGCCGGTGCGGGCCGGCCTGGACGATCTGGTCGAGCTGCGGGCCGGCTTGGACACCCGGATCGGCCGGTTACGCGGCTCCCTGGACGAACTGGCCGGCGCGGTCGCCGAGGCCGGCCGGGCCAGGGCGACGGTGCTGGACAAGATCGCGGTGTCCACCCTGCCGGACGTGCCCGACCCCACCCCGGAGCTGCGCCGCAGGCTCGACCCGCTGACCGCGGCCCGGCCCCGGCGGAACTGGTCGGTGCTCGGCGCCCAGCTCGACGAGCTGACCGAGGCGATCGGCGCGGCACTGGCCCAGGCGCGCGGTTTCCAGGACACCGCCGCCGCGCTGCTCGGCCGCCGGGCCGAACTGCGCGGCCGACTGGACGCCTACCAGGCCAAGGCCGGTCACCTCGGCCACGCCGAGGACATCGAACTCGGCACGCTCCACCAGCAGGCCCACGACCTGCTGTGGACGGTGCCCTGCGACCTGCAGGCCGCCACCAGGGCGTTGGTTCGTTACCAGCAGGCGATCGCGGACAGGGGACCGAAGCGATGACGGCGTGCGCACGACCCGGTTGCACCGGGACGATCCAGGACGGGTTCTGCGACGTGTGTGGGCTCGCCCCGGCGGCCTCGGCCGCCACGCCGGCCGGCGGCGGCAGCACACCGAGCCGCGGCACGAGCGGCCGGACGAGCGCGACCACCGGGGCCAGCGGCATGAGTGGCATGAGTGGCACCGTGGCCGCAGGCCCGACCAGCTCCCGGTCCACCGCGACCAGAGCCAGCTCGTCCACCGGCCCGCTGTCCGGGCCGGGCACCGCACGCGGCTCCCGAGGCACGTCCTCCCGGTCCGGCCGGTCCAGCCGGCGCGGCCTGCTGGGCGCCGGCCTGGTCGAGGTGCCGCCGGTCCCCTACCGCGATCCGGCCAGTGCGGTGATGACCAACCCGGAAGTGGCCGAGCGCAAGCGTTTCTGCGGCAACTGCGGCGATCCGGTGGGCCGCGGCCGGGATGGCCGACCGGGCCGCACCGAGGGCTTCTGCCGCAAGTGCGGCACCGGCTACTCGTTCGCGCCCAAGTTGGTCGCCGGCGACCTGGCGGGCAACCAGTACGAGGTGCTCGGCTGCCTGGCGCACGGTGGCCTCGGCTGGGTCTACCTGGCCCGCGACCGCAACGTGAACGACCGCTGGGTGGTACTCAAGGGCCTGCTGGACACCGGGGACAGCGAGGCGATGGCCGCGGCCGTGGCCGAACGCCGCTTCCTGGCCGAGGTCGAGCACCCGAGCATCGTCAAGATCTACAACTTCGTGCAGCACCCGGACCCGCGCACCGGCACGATGGTCGGCTACATCGTGATGGAGTACGTCGGCGGCCAGTCGCTCAAGGAGTTGCGCTCGGTGCGCGACGCGAGCGGGCAGCTCGTCCCGATGCCGGTCGGCCAGGCCATCGCCTACGCACTGGAAGTGTTGCCGGCACTGGGTTATCTGCACGGCCTGAACCTGCTCTACTGCGACTTCAAGCCGGACAACGTGATCCAGAGCGAGGAACAGCTCAAGCTGATCGACCTCGGCGCGGTCCGCCGGTTCGACGACGACGAGAGCCCGATGTACAAGACGGACGGCTACTGCGCGCCGGAGCTGGCCACCGAGGGCCCGTCGGCCAGTTCGGACCTCTACACCGTCGGCCGCACGCTGGCGGTGCTCACGGTGAACTTCGACTACTCCGGCAAGTATCGCGAGCAGCTGCCCGACCTGATCGACGTGCCGGTGTTCGGCCGGCACGGCTCGTACTGGCGGGTGCTGCTGCGCGCCACCGACCCGGACCCGGACCGCCGGTTCGGCTCCGCCCAGGACATGGTCGAGCAGCTCACCGGCGTGCTGCGCGAGGTGATGTCCACGGAGGACGGACGGCAGCGGCCGGCGCTGTCCACTCTGTTCAGCCCGGAGCGCAAGGTCTTCGGCGCCGACCCGGACAGCTGGCCGGCCGCGCCGACCGGACCGGAACTGGCCGCCGCGCTGCCGGTCCCCCAGGTCGACACCGCCGATCCGGCAGCCGGCCTGCTGGCCACCTCGGCGGCCACCGAACCCGGCGAGGTGCTGCGCACCCTGTCGGCCGCGCCGCTGGCCACCCTGGAGGTGCGGCTGCGGACGGTCCGCGCCCGGATCGAACTGGGCGACCTGGCCGGCGCGAGTGCCGACCTGGCCGAACTCGACCAGACCGCGCCCGGCGACTGGCGGGTCACCTGGTACCGCGGCCTGGCCGCGCTCGCCGGCGGCGACCCGGTCGCGGCCGCCGCCGAGTTCACGGTGGTCCACAACACCCTGCCCGGCGAGGCAGCCGGCAAGCTGGCACTGGCGGTCAGCGAGGAACTGCGCGGCAACCGGGCCACCGCGGCCAAGTACTACGAGCTGGTCTGGCGCACCGACCACGGCTATCTCAGCGCCGCGTTCGGCCTGGCCCGGGTGCGGCTCGCCGAACACGACCGGGCCGCCGCGCTGGCCGTGCTCGACTCGGTGCCCGCCAGCTCCAGCCACCACCTGCCGGCCCAACTGGCCGCGATCACCGCCGGCACGCACACCGCCACCCCGGCCGAACTGGCCGAGCGTGACCTGGTCGGCGCGTCCGGCCGGCTGGAGGCGCTCACCCTGGACCTCGAACGCCGCAACCGGCTGGCGATCGGCCTGCTGGAGGCGGCCAACGCGTGGGTGCTGGCCGGCAGCCCGGGTTCGTCGGGCCGGGCCACCGGTCCCGCCGTGCTGGGCTGCGCGCTGACCGAGCGGGAGCTGCGGTTCGGCCTGGAACGGTCCTACCGGGCGCTGGCCAGACTTGCCGACACACCGGGACAGCGGATCGCCCTCGTCGATCGGGCGAACGCGGTGCGACCGGCGACGTGGGTGTGAGCCGATGACCGAGCAGACTGCGCCCGAGCAGACCGAATCACTGCACTGTCCGGAATGTTCCGCGCCGTTCGTGGCAGGCGACCGGTTCTGCGAGGAGTGCGGCGCCGAGGTGGCGGTGCGCAAGGGCGCCAGCCCGGACCCGGACACCCCGGTCCCCGGCGCGCGGGCGTGCGTTTCCTGTGGTGGCACCGAGATCGACGCCGACCGGTTCTGTGCCCGCTGCGGTTTCCAGCAGCCGGCCGCCCGCGACCACACCGAACTGGACCTCGGCGCGGTCGCCGGGGTGAGCGACCGGGGGCTGCGCCATCACCGCAACGAGGACGCGCTCGCCCTGCGCCGGGTGCGCACCGCCGAGCGCGACGAGGTGGTCGCCGTCGTCTGCGACGGAGTGTCCACATCGGACAATCCGGATGTGGCCTCGCAGGTGGCCGCGGCCTGCGCCGCGGACGTGTTGGCGCACGCGGTGACCGAGGGCACCGACCTGGTCGAGGCGAGTCGGGAGGCGATCCTGCGCGCCGCCGCCGCCGTCGCCGAACTGGCCGAGCCGGGCCGGCTGGAGAAGGCGCCCGCGTGCACGATCGTCTCGGCGGTGGTGACCGGCAGCCGGGTGGTGGTCGGCTGGATCGGTGACAGCCGGGTCTACTGGCTGGCCGAGCCGGGCGGGCCGACCCCGGCGCGCGCGCTGACCGAGGACGACTCGTGGGCGGTCACCATGGCGGCCACCGGGCGGATGACCGCCGCGGAGGCGTTCGCCGACAACCGGTCGCACGCCCTGGTGGCCTGGCTGGGCGCGGACGCCGACGAGATCGCCCCGCACGTGCACACGATCGAGCCGGGTGGGCCGGGTGCGGTGCTGCTGTGCAGCGACGGGCTGTGGAACTACCTGTGGGCCGCCGACCAGCTCGCCGAGCGCGCGCTGCCGGCGGCGGTGGACGCGCCGCTGGCCGAGGCCCGCGCGCTGACCGAGTTCGCGCTGGCCGAAGGCGGCCACGACAACGTGACCGTGGTGCTGGTGCCCTTCCCGCCCACGACATCCAGCGACACCGGCGACGCGGACCCGCCGGCCGGCCCGAGGAGTAGCCAAGAATGAGCGCACGCCCGGATTTCCACCTCGACGTGTACCAGAACGAGTACCTGCCCGAAGGCGGCCGGGAGGTCAACGCCGTGGTCACCGTGTCGGCCGAGGCCGGCAGCGGACCGGCGGTGGCCGCCGCGCCGACGGTCGCGGCCGCCGAGGTGATCATCGTGGACTGCTCGGGCTCGATGGGCTTCGCCCGGGACAAGATGCGCGCCGCCAAACAGGCCGCGTCGGTCGCCGTGGACACCCTGCGCGACGGGGTGCTGTTCGCGGTGGTCGCCGGCAACCACGAGGCGACCATGGTCTACCCCAAGGGATCGCAGCTGGTTGTCGCGAACGCGCAGACGAAAGCCTTTGCCCGGGGCGCCATCGGCGGTGTGCAGCCCGGCGGGGGTACCGCGATCGGCCAGTGGCTGACGATGGCCAACCGGCTGTTCGCCGGCCACCAGAACACCATCAAGCACGCCATTCTGCTCACCGACGGCCGCAACGAGCACGAACAGCCGGCCGACCTGGACCGCGCGATCAGCCAGAGCGAGGGCCAGTTCGTCTGCGACTGCCGGGGTGTGGGTGCCGAGTGGGAGGTCAGCGAGCTGCGCCGGATCGCCTCCGCGCTGCTCGGCTCGGTGGACATCGTGGCCGACCCGGCCGGGCTGGTCGCCGACTTCGAGGCGATGACCGCGACCGCGATGGGCAAGGCCGTCGCCGACGTGGCGCTGCGGCTGTGGACGCCGCAGGGCGCGACGGTGAAGTTCGTCAAGCAGGTGTCGCCGTCGATGGCCGACCTGACCGACCGCAAGGTCGTGTCCGGCCCGCAGAGCGCCGACTACCCGACCGGCTCGTGGGGCACCGAGAGTCGCGACTACCACGTCTGTGTCGAGGTCAACCCGGCCGGCGTCGGCGACGTGATGCTGGCCGGCCGGGTCAGCCTGGTGCTGGCCGTGCCCGACGGTCCGGGCGAGGTGCTCGGTCAGGGCCTGGTGAAGGCGACCTGGACCGACGACGCCGTGCTGTCCACCCGGATCAACCCGGAGGTGGCGCACTACACCGGGCAGGCCGAACTGGCCGACGTGATCCAGGAGGGCCTGGAGGCCCGCAAGGTCGGCGACCTGGACACCGCGACCGCGAAGCTCGGCCGGGCGGTGGCGCTGGCCACCGAGACCGGCAACACCGACACCGCGAAGCTGCTGTCCAAGGTGGTCGACGTGGACGACCCGGTGACCGGCACGGTGCGGCTGAAGTCGAAGGTGGCCGAGGTGGACGCGATGACCCTGGACACGCGGTCGACGAAGACCTCGCGGGTCCGCAAGAGTTGACGAGCTTGCGGGAGCGCAAGAACCTAGGGAGGTAGTTCCGATGCCGGCTTGTCCGCTGGGCCACGACTCGACCAGCACGGATTTCTGCGACGTGTGCGGTCGGCAGATCACCGCCGGCCCGGCCACGGCGGCGCCGGCCGCGCCCGGGACGGCGGCCGAACTGTGCCCGGTCTGCGGTGAGCCGCGCACCGGCCGGTTCTGCGAGGGATGCAGCTACGACTTCGTGTCCGGTGTGCACAGCGGACTGGCGCCGGTCACCGCACCCGCCGCGGCACCGGTCTCCCCCGACTCTCCGGCGTCTCCGGACTCTCCGGCCGAGCCGACCGCGGTCGCGAGTCCGGCTCCGGTCGCGACGGGTTCGGTGGGCCCGACGGGCTCGACGCCGGTGGCCCACTGGCGGGCCGTGGTCAGCGCGGACCGGGCGTACTTCGACGCCGTGCAGCAGCAGGAGGGCCCGGATGCCGCGTCGATCACCTTTCCCGCCTATTGTCCGGAACGAGTGTTTCCGTTGGCCGGCAACCAGATCCGGATCGGTCGGCGGAGCCGCAGCCGGGGCATCGAACCCGAGATCGACCTGACCGGCCCACCGCAGGACCCGGGCGTGTCACACCTGCACGCGGTGCTGCTGCCGCAGCCGACCGGCGGCTGGGTCGTGGTCGACCCCGGTTCGACGAACGGCACGACCATCAACGACGACGAGGACCCGATCAAGCCCGACGTCCCGGTGGCCGTCAACGACGGCGACCGCATCCACGTCGGAGCGTGGACCACGATCACCGTGCGCACCGCGAACGGCTGACACCCCACGTCCGGCCCACGGCCGGAGGGAGATCCGAAAGTGGGGTTGAATGGCGGGATGGCGACATTCGGTCGTACCGGGCCCGACGCGGCGATGCGCGGCATCGAGGAGTTCTGGCGATGGTGGCCGCACGCCGCCGAGGAGTTCGCGCAGGCCGTCGACGGTGACTACGGCTCGCTGCCGCAGCAGCTGGCCGACCGGGTCGCGGCCATCGATCCCGACCTGCACTGGGAACTCGGCCAGGGGGTGGACGCCCGGCACGCGCTGTGTCTGAGCGCAGGCGGCGACGCCACCCTGCGGCCGTTGACCGAGCGTTGGCTGCGCGCCGCGCCGCCCGCCGACGACGTCTGGGAGTACCTGCCCGCCCGCCGGGCCGACCCGGCCGCTCTCGACCTCCGGCTCCAGTTCAACTCGCAGGAGTTCGACCTCGCGGAGACGCGACTGTCCATCCAGATCGACGAGCCGGCGATGCGCGTCGCGGTGACCGTGCACCATCCGCTCTTCGCCCAGGCCAGCGCGCAGCTCCGCCAGCAGATCAGCTACCTCGTGCTGGACTGGCTGCTCGGCGAGGACGACGTCGAGCGCTGGCTCGGCGAGATCAGCACGACCGCGGCCCGGCTACCGGACGCGCTGCCGGCCGACGCGCTGGTGGAGACGGTACGGGCGATGGCCCAGCGGCACGTCGAGCCGTCCTGGACGCTGCTCACCGCCCGGGCGCCGGACGGCACGCTCACCCTGTCCACCACGATGCGGCCGCTGTGCTGGATCGACCACCCGCTGCTGGACCAGCACATCGCGGTCAGCCTGAGCTACCCGATCGACCCGCACAGCGGGCTGCCCACCGACGAGGCCCTGGTCGACCTGCGCTGTCGTGAGGACGAACTCACCTCGCTGCTCGGGCCGCGCGCGCTGCTGGTCGCGCACGAGACCGCACGCGGCCGGCGGGTGCTGCACCTCTACAGCGACTCGACCGACCCCAGCGCGACCGCGACCACCGAACGCTGGGCCGACCAGTGCCCTGGTGCGGCTGTCGAGACGCATGCCGACCCGGCCTGGAAGTCGGTGCGGCACCTCAGCTGACCGCGAACCTGTCGAGCGCGCCGACCTTGTGCGCGGTCATCGTGTCGCTGCCGGTGTGTCCTGAGTCCTCGACGACGGCAAGTTCCGCGTCCGGCCAGCCGCGGGCGAGTTCCCAGGCGGTGTCCAGCGGCGAACCGAGGTCGAGCCGGCCGGGGATGAGCACACCGGGGATGCCGGCCAGGCGGTGCGCCTCGCGCAGCAGCGCACCCTCCGGCAGCCACGCGCCGTTGGCGAAGTAGTGCGCGCAGATCCGCGCCCGGGACAGCAGTTCGGCCGGCGGACGGTCGCTGTAGGAGTTCGGTTTCCCGTTCGGCTCAAGGGAGATCGTGGCGTCCTCCCAGGCGTGCCAGTCCTCGGCGGCACGAGCGCGGACCCTGGGGTCCGGGTCGGCCAGCAGCCGGGCGTAACCGGCGAGCAGATCGCCGTCCGGGTCGGGTGCTCCGGCCCGGAACCGATGCCACGCCTCGGGAAAGAACCGGGACAGGCCGCGGTAGAGCCAGTCGATCTCGGTCCGCCGGGTGGTGGTGACCGCGGTGATGACGATCTCCGAGACGCGCTCCGGATACCGCTGCGCGTACGCGAGCAACAGCGTCGATCCCCAGGACGCGCCGGACAGCAGCCAGTGGTCGATGCCGAGGTGTTCGCGCAGCCGCTCCAGATCGGCGATCAGGTGCTCGGTGGTGTTGTGACTCAGGTCGGTGGCCGGATCGCTCGCGTGTGGCCTGCTGCGCCCACAGCCGCGCTGGTCGAACAGGACCACCCGGTACCGACGCGGGTCGAAAGCCCGGCGCTGACCGGGCGTGCAGCCCGACCCCGGGCCACCGTGCAGCACGACCGCGGGCTTGCCGGCCGGGTTGCCGCACGTCTCCCAGTAGACGAGGTTCCCGTCGCCGACGTCGAGCAGCCCGTGCTCAGCCGGCTCGATCGGTGGATACAACAGGGTGGACACGCCCAGGACCTCCCGTTCGAATAAATACAACAGCGCTGTCACATTAGCTGGGAGCGCCGGTCCCCGATACCGGATATTCGGATGCCAGCAGGCCGCCGCCGGGCTAGCGTGCCCCGCGTGCCCGACGTAACCGCCCTGCTCACCGCGTACGACAACCAACTCCGCCCGGCCGAGACGGAGAACCTGCCCGCCGGCACGTCCGTCGACACCGACGGCCCGATCCGGCGAGTGTTGGGCAGACACCGCGGCTTCATCGGCGCCCCGGTCGACCTCGGGCTGGCCGGCCCGGCGGTGGACGCGTTGATCGCCCGGCAGCGCGACTTCTTCGCCGCCCGCGGGGAGGGCGTCGAGTGGAAGACCTACGGCCACGACCGCCCGGCCGACCTGCCCGGACGCCTGCTCGCGGCCGGCTTCGTCGCCGAGCCCGCGGAGACCGTACTGATCGGCTCCGCCGCCGCGCTCGCCGAGGGAAACCCGGCGCTGCCAACAGGTGTCGCGCTGCGGGAGGTCAGCGAACCGGTCGACCTGCGCCGGATCGCCGAGTTGGCCACGATGGTCTGGGCCGAGGACCGCGGCTGGCTCGCCGACGAACTGGCGGCGCGGATCGCGAACGGCGCCGTGGTGGTGGCCGCCGAGGCGGGTGATCTGCTGGTGTCCTCGTCCCGGCTGGAGTTCGTGCCGGGCACCGAGTTCGCCGGCCTGTGGGGTGGTTCGACCCTCGCCGAGTGGCGCGGCCGGGGGATCTACCGCGCCCTGGTCGCCTACCGGGCCCAGCTCGCGGTCACCCGCGGCGCCCGCTACCTCCAGGTCGACGCGAGCGAGGACAGCCGCCCGATCCTGCAACGCCTCGGCTTCACCGCCGTCACCACGACCACGCCCTATGTGTGGACGCCGACATCCTGACGGGCTCTCAGCCCGATCCGGCCGCAGTGACCAACTCGGCCGCCAGTACGGCGTTGCGCTGAGCGAAGTCCACCCAGTCGGCCGGGGTGGCGGCCAGCCGCGGTTGGGCCGCGGTCCGCGAGCACCGGCGTTGCTCCCAGTGGCACAGTCGGCCGGCGCGCATGGTGAAGCTGACCAGCAGACCGTCGGCCCAGCCGTGGACGGTCAGGTCGGTGCGCTCCAGCACGGTGGCCCGCTGCGTACAGGTGATCCACTCCAGCCCGGTCAGTTCGCCCTGGATGCGCGCCGCCGACTCGAAGGCGAGCGTCGCGGTCGCCTGGTCGCGGCGGTCCCGCAACTGCTCGGTGAGCGCGGCGACCGCGACGGAGTCCCGGCGCAGCACCGATCCGAGCGTGGCCGCCAGCCGATCCCGGTCGCCGCTGCCGATCCCCCGGGCCCGGGCCATGTCCCGTTCGGCGCCACGGAGTCGCGCACCGGTGTAGGCCAGCGGCAGCACCCGGTGCAGAGCGGCGAGGGCCTGCCGCACCTTCACCCCGCCCAGGTACGGACCGAACAGTTGGCCGCTGATCGCCGGCAGGTGCACGAGGGCGAGCCCGGGAGTGTCGGCGCGGCCGTCCAGCCGGATGCAGACCGGCGTCTCCTGTCCGCCTGCGGTGCGGTTCCACCGCGGAATCCGCTCCTCCAACAGGTTTCGCTCCAGCCACGCCGCTTCGTGCACGGACGCGCAGCAGACCGCCTCGATCCGGGCGACCGTGCCGACCATCCGGGTCAGGTGCGCGCGGTCACCCAGGTCACCCCAGTAGGACGAGACGCGCTGCCGCAACCGGGTCGCCCGGCCGATGTAGAGCACGGTGCCGGTGGCGTCGCGGAACCGGTAGACGCCCGGACCACTCGGCAGGCACCGCACCATCCGAGCCACCCGGCCCGCGTCCACGTCCGGCACGACCCGCGTATCCGCCACTGCCCGAACACGACTTCCCAGCGGCAGTACCAGAACCCGAAAATACAACAGCGCTGTTATAATTCCCGGATGTCGGTTTCGCCGTTGGACAAGGGCCTGGGTACGCAGCTGCGGCACGTCCTGGAGGAGATGGACGGCGCGGTCGCCGAGGCGTGCGCCGACCTGGGCCTGTCGGACTACCGGCCGCGGTTCTCGCCGATCGTGCGGGCACTCGTGGAACTGGGCCCCAGCTCGATCCGCGACCTCGCGCTGGCCATCTCGGTGACCCACTCGGCCGCCAGCCAGACGGTCGCCCAGCTGGCCCGGCGCGGGCTGGTGACCCTGGCGGCCGGAAGTGACGCACGACAACGGATCGTGCGGCTCACCGACCAGGCTCGGGCGTCGCTGCCGGTGATCCAGGCGGAGTGGACGGTGACCCGTGCGGCCGCGGTGGCGCTGGACGCCGAACTTCCCTTCCCACTCAGCGATCTCGTCGCCGCGCTGGTGGACGCGTTGGCCAGGCGGCCGTTCCGGGAGCGGATCGCGGACGCGGCGCGAGCGGTGGACGATCCGGCCATCGACCCGTTTCGCGCGGCCCTGACCCGGGCGGAGGGCGAACGTGGCTAGGAGACGGCTGCTCATCGACATTCGGCCACTGCGCGAGTCACCGGCGTTCCGTCGGCTGTTGGTGGGCTCCGCGCTCTCGGCGGTCGGCAGCCAGATGACCACGTTCGCGGTCGCCCTACAGGTCTACACACTGACCCACTCGTCGGTCGCGGTCGGCGCGGTCGGCCTGGCCGCCGCGGCCCCGGCGATCGCGCTCGGCCTGATCGGCGGTTCGCTCGTCGACGCGGTCGACCGGCGGGTGCTGGTGCTGGTCACCAGCAGTTGCCTGGCCCTGGTGTCGGCCGCGTTCGCCGCGCAGGCCTTCGCCGACCTCGGCCAGTTGTGGCCGCTGTATCTCCTGGTGGCGTTGCAGTCCCTGCTCAACGCGCTCAACAACCCCGCGCGGCGCACGTTCATGCCGCGCCTGCTGCGGGCCGACCAGGTGGCCGTGGGGTCGGCCCTGAACATGCTCGCGCTGTACTGCGGCGTGATCGCCGGCCCGGCGCTGGCCGGTGTGGTCGCCGCCG
The DNA here is from genome assembly GCA_036268615.1 of Pseudonocardiaceae bacterium. GTDB lineage: Bacteria > Actinomycetota > Actinomycetes > Mycobacteriales > Pseudonocardiaceae > DATATV01. Next base: position 28,191 of record DATATV010000120.1, on the reverse strand, counting down.
CGTGGGGGCTGAAGGTCTGTTACCTGATCGACGCGGTCAGCTTCGGCGCCGCGTTGTACGGCGTCGCCCGGTTGCCGGCGATGCCACCGCAGGCCGGCGGGGCCCGGCCGGGGCTGCGGTCGGTCGGTGCGGGCCTGCGGTTCATCCGGGGCAACCGAATCGTCACCGGGGCGTTCCTCGCCGACCTGAGCGCGACCGTGCTGGGCATGCCGATCGCACTGTTCCCGGCGATCAACGCCGAACGCTTCGGCGGCTCGGCCCAGACACTGGGGTTTCTGAGCGCCGCGGTCGCCGTCGGCGGCGTGCTGGGCACCGCTTTCTCCGGCCCGGTCGGCCAGGTGACCCGACAGGGCCGGGCGATGCTGATCGCCGGTGTGGTCTGGGGCGCCGGGCTGGTGGGCTTCGGTCTGGCGCACAGCCTCTGGCTCACCCTGCTGATGCTCGCGATCGCCGGCGCGGCCGACGTGACCAGCGTCGTGTTCCGTACCGCGATGGTCCAACTGGCCACGCCGGACGGCTACCGCGGCCGGGTCAGCGCGGCCGAATACATCATCGGCGCCGCCTGCCCGCAACTCGGCAACTTCCGGGCGGGCGCGATCGGCTCGCTCACCTCGCCGTCGGTCAGCGCGGTCAGCGGTGGCCTGAGCACGATCGTCGGCGCCGCGATCATCAGTCTCGCCCTGCCGACTTTCGTTCGCTACCAAGCATTTTCGACAGCGGCCGTCGACAGGTCCGGCAAACAGGCCACGCCGATCACCGACGAGGGCTGACCGCCGGCACGGCGCCCGGGGCGCCGCTCGGTCACCCAGCAGGCTTGACATCTCTGGAACCACGTTCCAAACTTACCGCTGGAGCGGCGTTCCAACATTGGCGGAGCTGCCATCGTGCGGAAGATGAAGGAAGGACGCGTCATGACGCGCACCGTTGAAGCCGCCGGTGGCCACTGGGTCCGCTCGTGGGCTGCCGCGCCACAGCGGGCCGATCAGGATCTCCCCGACATCGCCGATGCGACCCTGCGCCAAGAAGTTCGCATCAGCTGCGGGGGCAGTCGGGTCCGCATCCGGTTCACGAACGAGTTCGGCGGCACCGGGGTGACGATCGGAGCAGCACGCGTGGGCATCGCGGGCCCCGACGGGACAATTCTGCCGGGCGGCGACCGCGGCCTCACCTTCGCCGGCACCCCGTCCACGTTCGTCCCGGCGGGCGCTCCCGCGATCTCGGACCCGGTGGATCTCGTCGCTCCGGCATTGGCCACCGTTGTTGTCAGCATCCACCTGCCCGGACGCGTGCGCGACGTCACCGGGCACAACTTCGTCGCCGGGCCAGGCTGGATCGTCCCTGGCGACCAGACCGCGGCCGCCGGCCTTCCGTCCGCCGCCGAACGCCTGGGCAGCCGGGCATTGCTCTCCGGTATCGAGACGCTCGTCGCCGAGTCCGCCGTGGGCATCGTCGCCATCGGCAGTTCCGGCACCGACGGCGCCGGCGCGACGAACGCAGCCGGCGGAGGCTGGCCCGAGCAACTCGCCGCCCGGTTCGCCGCCAGGCTCAGTGCCGCCTCGAACCGGGCGGTGGCCGTGGCCAACCAGGGCATCAGCGGCAACCGTCTGCTCAACGACGGCTTCGGCGCATCGATCCTCGCCCGGTTCGACCGCGATGTGCTCGCCTCGCCCGGGGTGACGCACCTCGTCCTGCTGGCCGGCATGAACGACATCGCCTACTCGATCGCGCCCGGCGCGGTGGACCCGGAGTTCGCCGGGATCATGACGACCGACGCACCGATCGGCACGGCGGATCTCATCGCCGCCTACCGGCAGATCATCGAACGGGCGCACGCGCACGGTGTGGCGGTGTTCGGCGCCACGCTCACGCCCTGTGGCGGTTCGGACTCCAGCACCCCGGCCGGCGAAGCGGCCCGGCAGAACGTCAACAACTGGACCCGGAGCAGCGGAGCGTTCGACGCGGTCCTCGACTTCGACGCCGTGTGGCGTGATCCCGAGGACCCGGCCCGCATCGCGGCCGGCTTCGACTTCGGCGACCACCTGCACGGCAACGACGCCGGCCACCGCGCGCTGGCAGACTCGATCGACCTCGGGCTGTTCGACTGACCGCTCGGGTTCGCGCACCGTGCGAGCCGCCTGGTCCGGTTCGGTTGGTGGTCGTCAACCGAGGTCGGCCGGGGTGACACCCTCGGGCATGGCCGTGGTGTCGAACCAGCCGCAACGCGGCTCGCCGGCCGGCCGGTCGAACCGGGTGACGTAGGGCTTGAGGTCGAGCACCGGCGTGCCGTCGAGCAGGTCGACGCCGGCGAACCGGACCGTCGCGCCGGCCACCTCGACCAGCCGGACCAGACTGAGCCCGATCGGGTTGATCCGGCGCGGTCCTCGGGTGGCGAAGATGCCCATCCGGCGCTGCTGGGGTCGCAGCAGGAACGGGACCTGGGTCAGCGCGGGCGGTTCGGCGACCGGTTCGTCCGGCCGGTGCAGCCAGCTGAGCAGCCACGCGTAGTCGAACTCGGCGAGTCCGGCAAGGCCATCGACATACTCCGCACCGAGCACGAGCCTGCCGTGCTCGGTGCGGTTGAGCGCGGCCTGCACCGGGGTCGTCTCGGTGGTCGTCCGGTCGGTGTGGACCACGCCGATCACCGGCAGCGGGCAGATCACCCGGCCGCCCGGGTGGCCAGCACGAGGTAGCGGTGCTCGGCGTCGTCGACCGAGTCGCAGCGCCAGCCCGCCGCGGCCAACGCCGGCCGGATCCGGCCGGCCGCACGGATGTCGTCGTCGGAGGGCTCGTGCCCGTGCCGGCGGGCCAGCGCCGCCCGGCCGATCGGGTGGAACAGCGCCAACCGGCCGCCCGGCCGGCACACCCTGGCCAACTCGGCCAACCCGGCGGTCGGATCGCGCAGGTGCGCGATGAGCCCGGCGGCGAACACCGCGTCGAGGCTGCCGGCGGGCAGCGGCAACCGGGTGGCGTCCGCGAGCACGAGGGCGGCCACGCCGGCACGGCCACGCCGGGCCGCCTCGGCGAGCATCTCGCCGGTCAGGTCGACGGCGAGCACCGTGCCGGCCGGTCCGACCGCTGCCCGCAGCGCGGGCAGCGCGCGACCGGTGCCACACGCCACGTCGAGCACGGCGCCGCCGGCCGGCGCCGCGAGTTCACCAACGGCCTGCTGGTAACTCGGGTCGTCGTCGGGGAAACGGTCCTCCCAGGTGGCCGCCCGCGGGCCGAAGAACGCCCGGGTCCTGGCGATGTCCGGGTCCGGCGGATCGTTGCCGAGCGCGCTCATGGGCCTCGTTCCGAGTCGGGCGGCGGTCCATCCGGGACCGAAAGGTGTCCCACATCATAACTGCGGAAACCGTCCCGATCCGCCGCAACTACGGACCGCCGGACCCGGCCGTGATGACCCTGCGGAACCCGGTCGACCCGACCGGTAGACGGCCCGACCGCACGGGCGGCGCCGGACGGATCGCGCGGCTACCGTGGCCGGCGACACGTTGGTCCGATGTGGAGGTAGTCATGCGCCTGTCCGCGCGCAATCAGCTCAGTGGCACGGTTTCCGAGATCGAGATCGGTGCGGTCATGTCCATCGTCAAGGTCGAGCTGCCCGGCGGCCAGCAGGTCACCGCGTCGGTGACCAAGCACGCCGTCGAGGATCTCGGCCTGCGGGTCGGCTCACCGGTCACCGCGATGATCAAGTCCACCGAGGTGATGCTCGGGGTCGAGTGACCCCGGCTCAGCCGAGAATCTCCGGCCGGACCCACTCCTCGCCCCGCACGTGCTGGGCGAGGAAGGCGAAAATGGTGCCGTACCAGACCTTCACGTGGTTGGGCGTGAGAATCCAGTGGTTCTCGTCCGGGAAGTAGAGGAACTTGTGCGGGCTCGACCCGTCGGTTCCCTCGACCCGCGAGGACAGGTCCCACCACAGCCGCAGCCCCTCACTGATCGGCACCCGGTAGTCCTTGTCGCCGTGGATGACCAGCATCGGCGTGTGGATCGAGTCGGCGAAGTGGTGCGGTGAGTTGGCGTCGGCCATCGCCGCGTCCATCTCCCGCGTCCAGTAGAACGCGCCGTCGGTGGTCGTGCCGAGCTGTTCCAGCGACCACACCGACGCGTGCGCGATGATCGCGGTGAACCGGTCGGTGTGGCCGGCCACCCAGTTGGCCATGTAACCGCCGTAGGAGCCGCCCATCGCGGCGGTGCGCGTCTCGTCGATGTCCGGGCGCGCCTCGGCGGCGTCGGTGATCGCCATCAGGTCGGTGTAGGGCACCCCACCCCAGTGCCCCCACGCCCGCCGGATGAAGTCGATGCCGTAGCCGACCGACAACGCGGGGTCGGGCAGCAGCACGGCGTAGCCCTTGGCCACCGCCAGCCACGGATTCCACCGCCAGGACCAGGCGTTCCACGAGCCCAGTGGGCCGCCGTGGATCCACAGCAGCATCGTCACCGGGTCCTCGGCACCGGCGCCGTGCGGCAGCGCGAGCCAGGCACGCAGGGACGTGCCGTCGGCGGCGACCGTCTCGACCTGCTCCAGCCGACCGGGCACAGCAGCAGCCAGGCCGAGCGCCTCGGCCGGGCCGGGCAGGTACTCCACCGGCGAGCTGCCGTCCAGCGCGAGCCGGACGGGTGCCGGCGGGTGGTCCACGCTCGACCGCAGCGCGTAGACCCACCGGCCGTCCGGGGAAACCTGCGGGTCGCTGAACGCGCCGTCCTCGGTGAGCCGGGTGGCTTCGCCGGTGGCCACGTCGACCCGCCAGAGCGGCGCGTGGCCGTGGTCGTCGGCGACGACCACGAGCGTGCCGCCGTCCGGCGTCCAGCGAACCGCGTGCGGCCACCGGTCCCACGCCCTGGTCAGCGGTTGGATCTCACCACCGGCGGTGGGCAGGACGGCCAGCCACGAGTCGCCCGGCTCCTGCGGGGTGTACCGGCGCTGGACAGTGACGATCATCCGGGTGCCGTCCGGGGAGAGCCGTGGCGACTCGTACTCGTGTTCGGCATCGTCGGCAAGCACCCGACGCTCGCCGGTGGCCACGTCGATGGCGATCACCGAACTGCGTTGCGAACCGGCCGGTTCGGGCACCGCCCAGGTGGTGACGATGGTGCGGCCGTCGGCGGCGATGTCCCAACCGGACTCGTCGTGCAGCGCACCGCCGATGTGACCGGTGAGGTCACGCAGGTCGAGCTGATCGTCTACGGTGCCGAGGTCCTTGCTGATATCCGCTGCCAGCAAACGGGTTCGGGCCGGGCCGAGGTCGTGATCCCAGTAACGAACCGGATATTCCTCGTGCAGAATCGCGGAAACCTTGCTGTCCTTGCGCTTCTTGCGGATCTCCAGGTCGGCGTCCAGGTCGGCGGACGAGGGCATCAGCGCCGAGCCCAGGGCCACCGTGCCCGACTCCCTTGCGACCACGAGACCACGCAGGCCACCCGGCGGGGCCGCGACCACCCGGGCGTCGCCGCCGCCGGCCGGTTGCAGCCAGAGCGCGCTCACCGGCTTGTCCTCGGCGGCCACGGCCGGATCGGGTCGGGCGGAGACGAACAGCAGATCGCCGCCCGGGGTGAACGCGGCCGAGGACTCGCCCTCGGCGCTGCGGGTCAACCGCCGCGCCGGCCTGGTCCCGGTCGGGTCGACCTCCCACAGTGCGCTGGCGAACCGGGTCTGCTCCCGATCCGGCATGGCCAGACCGACCACCAGCCGGCTGCCGTCCGGCGACAGCCACAGTCCACCGACTCGCGGCAGGCCGACGTAGGCGTCGAGATCGGCGAACGGTTCGGCCGGGTCATCCGCGCTGCTGGAAGCGATCACCAGGACTTCTTACCACGCTGTCCGACCCGGCGGCAGCCGCGCCGACCAACCCCGCACCTGTGGATGATGTTGGCAGCCGGGCGTTTTCGCCACAATTGCGACGCGGAAAAGGTCGCGACGGCGGAGGGCTCGCTGTGTCCTGGTCACGTCGTCACCACGCGGAACCACGACCGGAGCCGGGCCCAACAACCCGGGGTCGCGACGCTCCTGGTCCGCCGGGCCGGCAGCTGCGCGGTTCAGCACGAATACCGCACGTCGGTGGGCGCGGAACTCCGTCCCACCTGGTTGACCGCCGCCCGGCTGCGGGACGATTGTCGAATGGTGGTGTATTCGTGGTTCCGCCAGCCGGTCCCCGATCGGATGCCGGTCAACCAGGTGTACGGCTGGATCTTCGACGAGTACGGCCGGGTGGTGATCTGGCGGGTGGCCGGACATTTCGGGCTGCCCGGCGGCCGGCCGGAACCGACCGACACCGACCAGGTCGCGACGTTGCGGCGGGAGGTCTTCGAGGAGGTCACCGCCGAGATCACCGACCCGCACTATCTCGGTTACCAACGGGTCGAGGAGGACCACGGCTGTCCGCCCTACGCGCAGGTGCGGATGATCGCGCGACTGGGCGCGGTGCACCCGGCGGCGCCGGACCCGGACAGCGGCCGGCTCAGAACCCGCCTCGTGGTTGCGCCCGCCCGGGCGGCGGTGCTGCTCGACTGGGGCGAGCACGGCCATCAGCAGGCGCAGGCAGCCGTCGAGTCGGCCGGGCAGCGCTGGGGACTGCCCGTCCCGGCCGACCAGCCGCCGGAACGCTTCAGCGCCGACGGGCGGACAGCTTCGCCATGATCGTCCAGTAGTGGCCGGGGGTCAGCCGGGCGATCACGTCGGCGACCTTGGCCAGCCGGGTGATCACCAGCCGCGGCCTGCGTCGGGCGACCGCGTCCAGGATCTGCCGGGCGGCTTGCGCCGGTGGCATCGTCAGCGACGCGTTCATCCGGTCCCGGCCCTGCTTGATCTCCTCCTCGGACACCTGGCCGGTGCTGATCCGGGCGTTCACCGCGATGTTCGTCCGGATGCCGCCGGGGTGCACCACCGTCACGCCGACGCCGACCGGCGCCAGTTCGTGGCGCAGTGCCTCGGTGAACCCGCGCACCGCGTACTTGCTCGCCGCGTAGGCGACCTGGCCGGGCGGCGCGATCAGGCCGAACAGGCTGGAGAGGTTGACCAGGTGCGCACCCGGGTTCTCCCGCAGGTGCGGCAGGAACGCCTTGGTCACCCGTACCACCGCACCGAAGTTGACGCTGATCAGCCAGTCGAAGTCGGCCAGGGTGACCTGGTGCAGGGCCCCGCCGAGCGCGACGCCGGCGTTGTTGATCACCAGGTCCACCCGGCGGTGGTGGGCGAGCACCTGTTCGGCCAGGTCGAGCCGGTCCCCGCCGTCGGACAGGTCGACCAGGTACGTGGTCACGTCCGTGGCGCCCCGCTGCCGGGCTGCGTCGGCGACCCGCTTGAGGCCGGGTTCGTCCCGGTCGACCAGGGCCAGCGCACAGCCGCGGGCGGCCAGGTCGAGGGCGAGCGCCTCGCCGATGCCGCTGGCCGCACCGGTGAGGAAGCAGGTCTTGCCGGGGAACTCGAAGCTGCGCATCGGCTGATCCCTTGTGGAGTAACGGAAAAGCGGAAGAACAGGGGTACAGCTCAGACAGCCGCGGTGTCGCGGATCGGTGTCCGGCCGAACCGCATCGTGCGGTCGTCGACCCGGCCGAACCGCATCGCGGCGAGGTCGAGCAGGTAGTTCTGGCGCATCCGCCAGGGCTGCCCGGCGCCCTGCTTGGGCATGGTGTCGGCCGCCCGCTGGACGTAGCCCGAGGTCAGGTCGAGGATCGGCCTGGACCCACCGCCGGCGGCGGCGGCCGCGGCTACCTCGGGCACACAGCTGGTGTAGCGGTGCTGGGCCATGTGGCTGAGCAGCCGGCAGACGTACTGCGAGGTCAGGTCGGCCCGCAGCGTCCAGGAGTTGTTGATGTAACCCACGCACCAGGCCAGGTTCGGGATGCCGCTGAACATCATTCCCTTGTACACCAGGTGTTCGCCCGGGTCGACCGGCTTGCCGTCCACGGTCAGCCCGATCTGGCCGAAGCTGACCATCTTCAGCCCGGTCGCGGTGACGATGATGTCGGCGTCGAGGTGCTCGCCGGACGCGAGCCGGATGCCCTTCTCGGTGAACGACTCGATCTGGTCGGTGACCACGCTGGCCTTGTGCTGGCGCAACGAGGTGAACAGGTCGCCCTCGGGTACCAGGCACAGCCGCTGGTCCCACGGGTTGTAGTTGGGCATGAAGTGCGGGTCGACGGCGACCTCGTCACCCAGCTGCTCGCGCACCCCGTCCCGGATGAACGCCTTCGCCCTGTCCGGCCAGCGGCGGAAGAACTGGTAGGCCAGGGTGGAGAAGACGACGTTCTTGCCACGGATCAACCGGTGCGCGAGCGAGTCGGGCAGGGCGGCGCGCAGCCGGTCGGCGAACTTGTCCCCCGCCGGCCTGCTGACCACGTAACTGGGCGAGCGCTGCAACATCGTGACGTGCTCGGCCTGCTCGGCCATCGCCGGCACGATGGTCACCGCGGTGGCCCCACTGCCGATCACCACCACCTTCTTGTCCCGGTAGTCCAGGTCCGCCGGCCAACGCTGCGGGTGCACGATGGTGCCGGCGAAGTCGGCCCGGCCGGGGAAGTCGGCGGAGTACGGCGAGTCGTAGCTGTAGTAACCGCTGCACAGGTAGAGGAACGAGCAGGTGAAGGTCGCCGGCTCGCGTTCGGGGCCGATCTCGACGTCGACCGTCCACAGTGACTCGTCCGACGACCAGGACGCACGCACCACCCGGTGGCCGAACCGGATCTGTCGGTCGATGCCGTAGACGGCGGCGGTTTCCCTGATGTACTTGAGGATCGACGGGCCGTCGGCGATCGCCTTCGGATTGGTCCACGGACGGAACGGATAGCCGAGGGTGAACATGTCCGAGTCGGACCGGACCCCGGGGTAGCGGAACAGGTCCCAGGTGCCGCCGATGACCTCGCGGGACTCCAGCACGGCGTAGGTCCGGCCGGGGGTCTGGGTCTGGAGGCGGTAGGCCGCGCCGATGCCGGACAGGCCGGCGCCGACGATCAGGACGTCCACGTGCTTCGCGGTCATGGTCAGGCTCCTGCGGGGGTGATGGAGGGGCGCGCCGGGTTGGCGGCGAGGAAGTCGACAACCAGTGCGCCGAATTCGTCGGCGCGCTCGATCTGCGGCATGTGGCCGGTTTCGGTGAACAAGTGGGTGCGGGCATGTGGGAACGCGGTGGCCGCGGCGATCAGCTGGGTCGCCGGCAGGATGCGGTCCCGGGTGCCCCAGACGATCAGGGTCGGAATCCGGTACCCGGCGACCGCGGCGAGCAGCTCGCGCCGCCAGCCGGGCCGGATGCCCCACCAGGTGCCCAGCGACCGGGCGACCTGCAGGAACGCCTCCGCGCCGCCCGTCCGGTGGGACAGCTCGGTGGCCAAAGCCAGCCGCTCCGGGGTGACGAAGGCCCGGTCATGGAACACCGAGCGCTCGGCCATCCGGGTGCGGTTCGCATTGGGGCGCAACAGGAGTTGACCCAACAGCGGGATGCCGAGCACGCGCAGCGCGACGGTCACCTCGCGACCGAACCCGGCGCTGTCGGCCAGCGTCAGCGAGGCCACCCGGCGCCGGTCGCGCACGGCCATCCGCATGGCCACCGCACCGCCGAGGGAGTTGCCGACCAGGTGGGCCGGCCCGGTGACGCCGAGCTGGTCCAGCGTGGCGAGCACGTGGTCGGCCAGTGCCGGCAGGTCGGCCGTGACCAGCGGCTGGGAGCGGCCGAACCCGGCCAGGTCGACGGCGTACACCGCGTACCGGTCGCTCAGCGCGACCTGCGTCTGGGTCCAGTCCTCCAGGCTGCGGCCGATACCGTGCAGCAGCACCACCGGCTCGCCGGTGCCGGCCGTGGCGTAGCGGACCTGCCTGCCGGCCACCTCGACGGTCGAGGTCAGCACGTGTCCGACGTCGCTGGTCATCCCGCTCCTTTGCCGATGGGCCGCCTGCTGACTACCATTATCCGAGTATTAGCTCGCGTTTCTCAACTCGCGTTTCTACCTGGTGAACCGTCCGACTGCTCGCGTTTGACCGGTCCGGACGGGCCGTGGGAGGACAGATGGGCTCAGCGGAGTCGCGCGGCCCGCGATCGGTGCGGTCGGCGCAGCGCCGGGTGCCCAAGCAGGCCCGCAGCCGGGAACTCGTCGACCGGATTCTGGTGGCCGCCGGCGAACTGTTCGCCACCCGCGGCTACGCCGACACCAACACCAACCTGATCGCCGAACAGGCCGGGGTGTCGGTCGGTTCGCTCTACCAGTTCTTCGCGGACAAGGAGGAGATCCTCGCCGCGTTGCAGGACAAGTGGACCACCCGGCTGGGCCAGGCGCTGGACGAACGGCTGCGCATCGACGCCGACATCGACCTCGCCGAGACGATCGACCACGTGCTGGACATCCACGCCGCCCTCAACCGGGACCCACCCGGTCTGCTCGGCTTTCTGCTCACCACACCGGTGGTGGTGCTCACCGACGGGGTGACCGAGGCGATCCGGCAGCGACTGGCGGAGATGATCGCGGTGCTCGCGCCGGACATACCCGCCGAGCGGCGGGCGGTGGTCGCGGCGATGATCGTGCACATCAGCAACGGGCTGTACACGGTCGGCCTGACCGCCGGCGCGACCAACCCCGCGGTGCGCGCGGAGGTGCGCCGGGCGCTGCTCGCCTACATCGTTCCGGTGCTCGGCAATCCGAGAGGACGCGTGCGATGACCGATCCCGACCAGCTGGTCTGGTATGTCTCATATGGTTCGAACATGCACGCCGAGCGGCTGAACTGCTACCTCGCCGGCGGTGTTCCCCCCGGGGGCACGTTCGCCTGTGCCGGCGCGCGCGATCCGCGGCCGCCACGGCAGGACGCGGCGGTGTGGCTGCCCGGGGGCGTCTACTTCGCCACCCACTCCCCCGTGTGGGAGGGCGGCCGCGCGTTCTACGACCCGGAGTTGCCCGGAACGGCGGCGGCCCGGGCGTGGTTGATCACCGCCGCCCAGTTCGCCGACATCAGCGCACAGGAGATGTACCGCGCGCCCGGCACCGATCTGGACCTCACCGACGTGCTGGCCGCCGGCCGCGCCGAACTCGGCCCCGGCCGGTACGAAACGCTGCTGCACGTGGGTGAACGCGACCGCTGTCCACTGCTGACCTTCACCGCGCCCTGGCACTGCGCGGACATCCCGGCCGAGCCGCCGTCCCTGGCCTATCTGCGAATGCTCGCCGGCGGGTTGATCGACGGGCATGACTGGGACATTCCGCGCACCGCCGCCTATCTCGCCGCCCGGCCCGGTGCCGCCGAGCGGTGGACGGCAGCGGAGTTGGCCCGGCTGCTCACGAACCCGGCCGAGCCCGCCGCAAATCATGACCCAGCCCACATTCCGGGTCCGGACCCGGCGCGCTGACCAGCACGGACGAGAATTCACCTACCCGAGGGGCTGCGCGCCAACCGAAGCAGGACTAACGTCGCTGACTTCTCGCAGCCACGTACGGAAGGAGCGAACATCATGCTCGCACTCACCCCGGCGGCCGTCGAGGTCGTCAGCACCATCACGGCCGCGTCCGGAATGCCGGAGAGCGCCGGGTTGCGCATTGCCAGTAGTGGGGAAACCCAGGAGGCAAGCGCACTGGAACTCGAACTCGTGTCGGGTCCGGCCGAACGCGACGAGGTGGTCGCTGAAACCGGTGCACGGATCTTCCTTGAGCCGCAGGCAGCCATGTACCTGTCGGACAAGGTGTTGGACGGGGATCTGGACGAACAGGGCCGCGCCCGGTTCGCCCTCAGCCCGCAGACCAACAACGGTGCCGTTCCTCAGGCTTAGGGCTCTGGTAGAGCACAGTGCCGGGGCCGACAGGTACACGACCTGACGGCCCTGGCGCTTTTGTACACAGTGGACACCACCGTGGACATAATCGGAGCGGCCGCAAGTGGCGAGGTCCGGCGGACCGGACTTCGCCACTCACGACCCGACCGTCGGTCGAGCCGCTCAACACGACCGACGGCGTAGTTTTTCAGCTCAGCAAAAAATCAGGTCACCGCTCGACCTGGACCTCGTCGCCCGGCGCCAGCGAGTTGTAGAACATCCGGGCCGACGACGCGGACAGGTGCACGCAACCGTGCGAGGACTCCGCCAGGCTACCCTCGTGGAAGGCGTCACCGCCGTTGAAGAACACCGCGTAGGGCATCGCCACGTGGTACACACTGCTGATGTGGTCACGGTCCTTGTACGTCACATGGAACGTACCCGGATCGGTGGGCGCGCCGGACCGGCCGGTTCTCACCGACACCGGTCCGTAGTCGACCTTGCCGTTGGTCATCAGCCAGCCTTGCTGAGTGGACAGGTCCACACAGGCCCGGGCCGCCGCCGAACAGGGTGGCCCGCTCGTCGCGGCCTGCGCGGGAGTGGCCAGAATGCCAGCGACACAGCCGGCGGAAACCGTCGCGATCGCCGCGATCGAGAGTCGTCGTGCCGTACTGGTCATGAGGAATCGCCTCCAACTATTGGTTTGAGTCCTCATCATGGGGGTACCACCGCCGCCCGTCTGTTAACCAAAAGAGTGATCTCTGCGGCAATTCCCTTGGTAATAGGGGAATAACCAAATCGCCCGATCGGATTACCCACCATCGATACCGCCGATCACCTGAGCTGAGTCACGGCGATCCGGGACGTGCGCCCGGCCCGGTCGGCAGCGCGGGGTCCGGAGGGGTCGACGGCGGGCGGGGTCGGTGCAAGACTGCGGTGGTCCGTCCGCTCGTCGCCGTCGGGTCGCCACGGCAGACGCTTCCGGCGCGCAGCGGCCACATCGGCCGCGGGGACAAAGCCCCCTCGCGGCCAGTCGAGGAGGACCAGCAATGGCAGGCAACAAAGCGGTCGCCTACATCGCACCGGGTGAGGTCGAGGTACTCGACATCGCCTATCCGAAGCTCGAACTACAGGACGGTCCCGGCGTCAATCCGGCGAATGTCGGCCGGCGCTGCGACCATGGGGTGATCCTGAAAGTGGTCACCACCAACATCTGCGGCAGCGACCAGCACATGGTTCGCGGCCGTACCACCGCGCCGAAGGGGCTCGTGCTCGGCCACGAGATCCTCGGCGAGGTCGTCGAGGCCGGTCGGGACGTCGAGTTCATCAAGGTCGGCGACCTGTGCTCGGTGCCGTTCAACATCGCCTGCGGCCGGTGCCGCAACTGCAAGGAGGGCAAGACCGGCATCTGTCTGAACGTCAACCCGGACCGGCCCGGTTCGGCCTACGGCTACGTGGACATGGGTGGCTGGGTCGGCGGCCAGGCGGAGTACGTGATGGTGCCGTACGCCGACTTCAACCTGCTCCGTTTCCCGGACAAGGACCAGGCGATGGCCAAGGTCCGCGACCTGACGATGCTCTCCGACATCTTCCCGACCGGGTTCCACGGCGCCGTCACCGCCGGGGTGAAACCGGGCTCGACGGTGTACGTCGCGGGCGCCGGTCCGGTCGGGCTGGCCGCCGCGGCGAGCGCGCAACTGCTCGGCGCCGCGGTGGTGATCGTGGCCGACCTGAACAAGGAACGGCTCGGCCAGGCACGTAGTTTCGGCTGCGAGACGGTGGACGTGTCCCAGGCCGATCCGAAGGAGCAGGTGGCCGAGATCCTCGGCGTGCCGGAGGTGGACGCGGCCATCGACGCAGTCGGTTTCGAGGCTCGTGGGCACGGCGCCGACTCCACCACCGAGGCGCCGGCCACCGTGCTCAACTCACTGATGGGACTCACCGCGGCCGGTGGCGCGATCGGGATTCCGGGCCTGTACGTCACGGGTGACCCGGGTGGCGTCGACGACGCGGCGAAGGTCGGCGCGCTGTCGCTGAGCCTGGGTACCGGCTGGGCCCGGTCGCTCTCGTTCACCACCGGTCAGTGCCCGGTGATGAAGTACAACCACGGCCTGATGATGGCGATCCTGCACGACCGGGTGCAGATCGCGAAGGCGGTCAACGCCACGGTGATCTCGCTGGACCAGGCTCCGCAGGGCTACCACGACTTCGACAGCGGGGCCGCCCGGAAGTACGTAATCGATCCACACGGGACACTGAGCTGAGTCGAACTCCCAGGCAGCCGGCCGTTTCCCGAACCATGACGGCGGCCGACGGCCGCGAACCCGCGGTCCCGGCGGGATACCGACGGGTAGGGAGGACCTACTCGTCGTCCTCGCCGGGGGCCGCGTGGTCGGGCACGCCGGGCGTCGGGTCCCGGGTGAGGTCGATCAACGGGCTGCGTTCGGCGTTGTCGGGTGCGGCGTGCCGCGGCGCGCGCTGCGCCTGATCGGCGTCCTTTTCCCCTGGCTTGGTCATTTCAATTACCTCCGTGTCGACGGACAATTCTAGAGTATGGGTCCCCCACGGACCGCGTGCCCCGATTGGACCGTACGTGACTCAGCCCACCGGGGCAGGCGAACCGGGAAATCTCCGTTCCGGCAGGACATTCGGCGGGCTTCCGGTCACCATCGCCGCCGCGAACAGCCACCGGGCGTGCGCGTTGCGTCAAGTTGTCGTACTTCACAAAAACTCGACATCCAGGCAACGCCGAACCGTGTCGGCGCATCTACCCGGAGTCAGCGCGACAACGCGCCAGGGACACTGGAGGTAGCGATGAACACCGGCAACACCCGCCGCACCTGGGCCCGCACTCTGCTGTTCTCCACCGGAATTCTGGCCACCGTCGCGGTGGCCGGCTGCTCCGGTTTCCAGGCCACCGCGTCCGGTTCGGCCACCACGGGCGGCGCCACCACCCAGGCCGCCCCGTCGACGACCAGCCAGACGGCGCCCGCCGACCAGACCGCGCCGATCGGCCAGAACCCGCCGACCACGATGGCGCCGAGCCCGCCTGCGGCGACCGTGGTGGCCAGCGGAGGCACCCGCATCCCGGAGTGCAGGGCCAACTCGCTCGCCCTGAGCTTCGGCTCCGGGGACGCCGGCATGAGCCAGCAGGAAACCGTGCTGCGGTTCACCAACACCGGCCGGCAGTCCTGTTTCCTGGTCGGCTTCCCCGGAGTGTCCTTTGTGACCGGTGACAACGGCCAGCAGGTCGGCGCGCCGGCGGTGCGCGAGGGCCAGATCGGCGCCCGGATCACCGTGGCGCCCGGCCAGGTCGCGTCCACCGTGATCCACAGCGTGGACCCGGAGGTCTTCGACCCGGCGACCTGCCAGCTCACCCCGGTGCGCGGCTACCGGATCTACCCGCCGGACGACACCGCGTCGATGTTCATCCCGCTGGGCAGCGGTGCCGAGGCGTGCGCGGGCAGCACCGGTACGAGTGACGAGCTGAGCGTGTACAGCATCCGGGCCGGCATCGGCGATCCCGACCAGCCCTGACCGGCGCCGTTGCCGGGAGAACCGCGATCCCGATGCGACAATCACGCCGACAGGAGCAGCCCGGCCGGGGAGGTCGACCATCGTCACCACGAACGAGCAGATCCTGGTCAGACCCGGTGAACTCGACGACCTGCCGGCCCTGACCGAGATCTACAACCACTACGTGGTGCACAGTCCGGTCACCTTCGACATCACCCCGTTCACCGTGGCGCGGCGCCGGGCCTGGTTCGACGCGCACCCGGCCACCGGCCCGCACCGGTTGCTCGTCGCCGAGTCGGCCGGCCGGGTCGTCGGCTACGCCACCAGCAGCGCGTTCCGGCCCAGGCCGGCCTACGACACGTCGGTGGAGACGAGCGTGTACTGCGCGTCCGACCAGGGCGGGCGCGGCGCGGGAACGCTGCTGTACGAGGGACTTTTCACCCTACTGGGCCAGCAGGACGTGCACCGCGCCTACGCCGGGATCGCGCTGCCCAACGACGCCTCCGAGCGACTGCACCAGAAGTTCGGCTTCACACCGCTGGGCGTGTATCGCGAGGTGGGTCGCAAGTTCGGCCGCTACTGGGATGTGGCCTGGTTCGAACGCGAACTCTGACCGGACGCCATGGTGTGCCAGTCCGGGCGTCCGACGCGCAGTGCGCTGATCGTCGTGCCCCGGCGGCGCCGGACCAGCGCCCGGAGCGTACTGGTGTTCTGGTAGCCGACCGCGGCGGCGACCGCGTCCACCGTCTGGCTCGTCGTGCGCAGCAGGAAAGTCGCCTGATCGAGCCGGATCTCGTGCACGAAGTCGATCGGCGACATGCCCAGCACCGCCGCGGTGGTCCGTTGCAGGGTGCGCTCGCTGACGCCGATCGCCGCCGCCGCCCCGCTGATCTGGGCCGAGTCGGCGAGGTGGTCGCGCACCCACTGTTCGAAGGCGGTCACCGTGGGGTCGTTGCTGGCCAGGTGGGACGGCACCGCGAAAACCGCCTGGGACGGCCGGTCGCCGATCACCAGGTAGCGGGCGACCAGGTCGGCCAGGGCCGGGCTCTCCTGCTGCACGATCGACAGCGCGAGGTCGATGTGGGCGAACGCGGCGCCGGCCGTGGTGACCTGGCCGTCACGGACCAGGGTGCGGCTCTCGTCCAGTCGCACGGCCGGGTAGCGGCTGCGGAACGCCGGTCCGAGCCACCAACTCGTGGTGGCCACGAGTCCGTCCAGCAGGTTCGCCTCGGCCAGGAAGAACGTGCCGCTGCACGCGGCCGCGAGCGCACTGCCCGCCTCGTGCAGGGCGACCACCTCGGCCAACGCGGCATGGTCACGGACGATGTCCACCACCTGCGCGGGCGCCTTGAACCCGACCGCGGGCATCACCAGCACGTCGGGCGCGTCAGCCAGGTCGGTGAGCGGGGTGGTGGCCAGCCGTAGCCCGTGGCCGGTGCGCACCTCCGCCTGGGTGCTGACCACGGTCACGTCGAACGGTGACCCGCCGGCCGGCGCGTCGGTGCGCAGGGCGTTCGCGGTGGCGAGCACGTCCAGCAGCGAGCTGAGCCCCGAGTCGAACAAGCCGTCCACGGCGAGCAGCGCGATCCGCATGTCGGGAACGGTACTCTTCGCGGCGGATCCGCCACTGTCTCAGGTCCGAGCGCGGTCCTAGCCTTGGCTCAGTCTCCACGGAAAGGATCTTTCATGAGCGTCGACCGAGGACTCCTCGCCATTCTGGAAGCCAAGCCCGGCAAGGGTGATGAGCTGGCCGCCTTCCTGGCACAGGGGCGCGCGCTCGCGGCGGCCGAGACCGGCACCGTCACCTGGTACGCCTTCAAGCTCAGCGACACCACCTACGGCATCTTCGACACGTTCAACGACGAGGACGGGCGACAGGCCCACCTGAACGGGCAGATCCCGACCGCGCTCGGTCAGGTCGCCCCCGACCTGCTGGCCAAGGACCCGGACATCCGCCTGCACGACATCCTCGCGGTGAAGTGAGCGCCGTGCGGTGAACCGACCCGGGTCGGCGGGAGTGCGTCCCATCCCCGCCGGCTCGGCCCACATCCGCCCGACCTGACCGGTCATGCCTCCGGTTCGACGACCTCTTCCGGGGCGGCCGCTTCGGCCGCGATCGCGGCGAGCAGTTCGGCCATGGTGTCGAGAACCACCAGCTGATCGTCGAGTTCGTACCGGTCGGCGAGATCGCGCGGGTCGTGATAACCGATCAGCGCAGGGGACTCGCCGTCCTCCCAGACCAGGAAGCGCAACGGCAGTTCGATGCCGACCCTCGGGTCGCGGACCATCAGCGGCGTGCCGGCTCGGGGATTGCCGAACACGATCACCTCGATCGGCGTCAGCTCAAGACCGACCTGCTGGGCGAGTTCGGTGTGGTCGAACCGGGCGAAGACGGTCAGGTGCCGCCGTTCGATCGCCGCGACGAGCCGGGCCGTGGTCGACCGCTGGCCGACCACGCTCTTCGTGACCTTCATGGGCACGAGTGTGCCCTGCCGGGCGGCCCGTGCACACCCCGGCGATCAGCCCTTGACCGCCTGCAGCGTGAAGCTCGCGGCGAGCCGTTCCGGCCGGTCGGTCAGCCGCCACTCGCCGGCGTCGTCGACGGTCATCCGGCCGGGCAGCGCGTCCCAGGGCACGCTGTCGTGCTCGACGAACGCGGTCAACCGCATTCCCTCGGCCAGCAGCGCGGAGATGATCTCGCCGAGGCCGTGGCTCCAGCTGTGCGACACGACGTGGGTGAACACCGCGTCGGTCCGCACGTAGGTGCCGGGCCCGTCGAAGACCAGCGGCTCGACGTGTTCGAAGTACGGGTAGCGCAGCGATGGCGGCTCGGTGTCCTCGTCCAGCGTCGCCAGCATCGGGTGTCCCTCGCGGATGAACAGCCGGCCGCCCGGCCGCAGCAGGCCGGCGACGACCCGGGCCCAGCCGGCCACGGTGGGCAGCCAGCACAGCGCGCCGACACCGGTGTAGACGAGGTCGAACGAGCCCGCGCCGAGCACGTTGACGGCGTCGTACACCTCGGCCTCGTGGAAGTCGATCTCGGTGCCGGTGCGCGCGGCGAGTGTGCGGGCCTCGGCGAGCGCGGCCGGGGAGAAGTCCAGCCCGGCCATCCGGGCGCCGAGCCGGCTCAGCGAGAGCGTGTCGGTGCCGATGTGGCACTGGAGGTGCACCCCGCGCAGGCCGCTGAGGTCACCCAGCCGGGGCCGGTCGAAACGCACCACCCCGCTGAGGAAATCCGGGTCGGTGACGAACTGGTCGACGCCGTAGTCGACGGACGCGGCGTGGGCCGGGGCGCGCTCGTCCCAGTTCGCCTTGTTGATCTCCACGTAGTCGGACACCCGGTCACCCTGCCACGGCGAATCCGAGATCGCACCAGCATTTGTCAGGACTCGCGGCGGGCGCGGGCACGACGCTTGCCCTCGTGCATCGCCTGTACCCGGGCGACCGGGATGGTGTGTCCCTCGGCGATCAGGTCGGCCGGCAGGCGCTGCGGTGCGGGCATCCGGTCGGCCCACGGATCGCTCCGGGCGAGCAGCCGGGCCGCGGTGTGCACGGTGAAGTCGGCCGGCGTCACCCGGTCCAGGTCCGTCCAGGCCAACGGGAAGGACACCGGTGTGCCCGGCCGGATTCGCGGGCTGTACACCGAGACCACGGTCGCACCGCCGGCCCGGGTCGAGTCCAGGAAAACCCTGCCGCCCCGGTCTTCGACGATGAACGCCGTGGTGGCCAGCGCCGGGTCCAGCCGCTCGGCGCGGACCGCGACCGCCCGGGTGGCCGCGGCGACGTCCGCCAGCTCGATTCCCGGGTCCAGCGGCACGAACACATGCAGTCCCTTGGCCCCGCTCGTCTTCACCGCGCCGGTGAGACCGTCGTCGGCCAGCGCCTGGCGGACGAGTTCGGCGGCCCGCACGGCCAGCGGGAACGCGTTGGTCTCCGGCGGATCGAGGTCGAGCACGAGATAACCGGCGTGTTCCCGGTCGTCGGCCCGGACCAGCGTCGGGTGGTACTCGACCGCACGCTGGTTGGCGAACCAGAGCAGGGTGCGCCGGTCGTCGCAGAGCGCATAGGACACCTGACGCCGGGACGTCTGTGCCCACAGCGACACCGTGCGCACCCACGGCGGCGCGTACTTCGGCACGTTCTTCTGCATGAAGGGTTCCTGGCCGCGCAGCACCCGGATCACCGACAGCGGACGGTCGCGCAGCGCGGGCAGAATCCGGTCGCTGACCGCGTCCAGATAGTCGACCAGGTCGCGTTTGGTGGCCTCGGCGCCGGCGAACAGCGGCTGGTCGAGATTGGTCAGCGCCACACCGTCCCGCTCGTCGTCGCTGCTCATCGCCCCACCCTGCCACGTCGGTCCGGCACGTCAACCGAAAAGGCGGCTCGGGACGGCATAATCGACGGCGTGACGATCACGGTCCTGCCCGACAGCCGTCAGCTCGACGTGGTGGTTTCCGGACCAGCGGAGGGCACGCCGCTGGTGTTCCACCACGGCACGCCCGGCTCGGCCACCCAGTTCCGGGCGATCCAGCGGGCCGCGCACGCGCTCGGGCTGCGCCTGGTCACCTTCTCCCGAGCCGGCTACGGCAGCTCGACCCGGCACGTCGGCCGGACGGTCGTGGCGGCGGCGGCCGACACCGAGGCCGTACTGGACCTCCTCGGCGCGTCCCGCTGTGTGCTGGCCGGCTGGTCGGGCGGCGGCCCGCACGCGCTCGCCGCCGCGGCCCGGCTGCCCGAACGGGTGGCCGGCGTGCTGGTGATCGCCGGCGTCGCCCCCTACGGCGCGCCCGGCCTTGATTTCCTGGCCGGGATGGGCGAGCAGAACGTCGAGGAGTTCGGCAGGGCGCTGCACGGCGAGGCCGCGATCCGGCCTGGCCAGGAGGCCGAAGCCGACGCGATGAGCGGCGGCGACGTGGCCAGCATGGTCGAGGGCATGCGCACGCTGCTGCCCGATGTCGATCGGGCGGTGCTGACCGACGAGTTCGGCGAGGACCTGGCGGCGAACTTCGCGGCGGCGCTGGGCACCGGGGTGGACGGCTGGGTCGACGACGATCTCGCGTTCGTCCGGCCGTGGGGGTTCGAGCTGGCCGAGATCACCGTGCCGAGTTTCCTCTGGCAGGGCAGCGAGGACCTGATGGTGCCCTTCGCGCACGGCCAGTGGCTGGCCCGCAACATTCCGGGCGTCACCGCGCACCTGGAACAGGGCGAGGGCCACCTGTCGATCGCCGTCGGCGCGATCGAACCGATGCTCGGCGAACTCGCGACGACGATCTGACCCCGGCACCGCGCCAATAAAAACACCCGTTCGTGTTGTTCTGATTCGTGCCCGACCGGTGTATCGGCCGGGCGACCGATACCGGTTCGCGCCTTTTCGCGACGCACCACCAGCGCCGATTCAACAGATCGCGCCACCGCCCATCCCCCGGTCGACACCGACCGTCCTGTTCGGACGGAAGATGAAGAAATCTCGCGTGTGTCGGATCAGCGCGTGAGGGGAACAGTGATCACAGCGCGCCGCACCTCACGCGGTGTTCCTGACACGAAAGGGTGGCAGATCAGTGTCAACGTCCAATTTGGCCGCCGTCGACATCAATGGCGGGATATCCTCCGCCTGGACCGCGGTGGCGAACTTCGTTCCCAAACTGGTCGCATTCCTCATTATCCTGGTAATCGGCTGGGTTATTGCCAAGGTGCTGAGCAAGGTCGTGGCCACGGTACTCAACAAGGTCGGCTTCGACCGCGTGGTTGAACGCGGCGGCATCAAGACGATGCTGGAGAAGAGCAAGTACGACGCCTCGACCCTCATCGCCAAGGTGGTCTACTACGCGATCGTGCTGATCGCGCTGGAGGTCGCCTTCGGTGTGTTCGGGCCGAACCCGATCAGCACCGTGCTCACCGCGATCGTGGCGTGGCTGCCGAAGCTCATCGTGGCCATGCTGATCGTGGTCATCGTCGGCGCGATCGCCAAGGTGGTCAAGGATCTGGTCAGCGGCGCGCTGAGCGGGCTGTCCTACGGCCGGATGCTCGGCACCATCGCGTCGGTGTTCATCTGGGGCCTCGGCATCATAGCCGCGCTCAACCAGATGGGCATCGCGACCGCGGTGACCACGCCGGTGCTGATCACCGTGCTGGCCACGATCGGCGGCGTGGTTGTCGTCGGCATGGGCGGCGGTCTGATCAAGCCGATGCAGCAGCGCTGGGAGGGCTGGATCAACCGGGCCGAGGGCGAACTGCCGTCGGCCAAGGCGCACTCCGAGGCGTTCCAGCGCGGCCAGGAGGACGCCATGCGGTCCGGCGATCACCCGACCGAGCAGCTCCCCCAGCAGACCATCGACCAGGCCGAGGCGCGGGCCGCCGCCGGACCCCGGGGTGGCGCGAGCCGGAGTGCCACGCCGCAGGGCGGCACGGCCGGCTGGGAAAGCCGTCGCCCCGGTGGGCAGTCCGACGGTCCGGGCAGTTCGATGCCGCCGGACAGCTACCGCTGACCGACAGCCAACCTGTCAGGAGCGCCGAGGTGGGGCGGCCGGCCATGTGCCGACCGCCCCATCCGGCTGTTCAGGTACTTGTGCCGGTCAGTAGCCGTACTCGACGCGCCCCGCACCCACCGACGGCGCCGGGCCGTCCACCGACCGGGCCAGCGCGCAGACACTCAGCAGTCGCACCGACAGCCAGTCCGCCCGCGCCCACTCCGCGGAGTCTCCCGACCCGGCGAACTGCCAGCCGATCGCCGCACCCTGCGCGAGCAGACCCCGGGCGTAGCCGGCGAGCAGGACCACGCCGGCCACCGCCGCCGAACCCTCGACGCCGGCCATCAGGATGTCCCGCACGGCCGCCGAGTGCTGGTCGAGCACGGCGGTCAGCGCGGGCACGGCGCTCGCCGCGGCCAGGCCGGTGGTGCCGAACTGGTCGTGCAGCTGCGTCAGCAGCCGACGGGCCGAGAGTTCCGTCCAGGCAGCGGGGAGACCAAGCATGGAACGCAGAGTAATCAGCGTCGGCGGCGAAATCACTACCTAGTGAATGTGATCCGGTACCTGATGACTCCGCGATGGCATAGCGTCACCAGTTCGGCAGGTCACCAGCTCAGACGGACAGTGCGCCGGCCAGGCTGCGCCCGTGCTCGTGCGCGGTCCGCTCGGCGTCCACCCGCATCTGCGCGGCCAGTTCCTTGAACTCGTCCAGCGCCGGGTTGACGCCGACCAGGGTGAACTCCGACTCGACGATTTTCAGGTCGAGCTGCCACACGTCGGCGAGGATGCGCCGCATCCAGCCGGTCGCGTGGTCCCAGCCGTCCCGCGGGGTGCCCGGCGCGTAGCTGCCGCCCCGCACGACGACAAGCACGGCCGGCCGACCCTTGAGCACCGGCTCGGAACCCGGGGCCAACCGAGGCTCGGTCAGCACCAGGTCGACCCACGCCTTGAAGTGCTGGGACACACCGAAGTTGTACAGCGGGACGGCGAACAGCAGGGCGTCCGCGTCGATCAGCTGGTCGACCTCCTCGGTGGCGAGCGCGGCGGCGGCCCGCTGCTCGGGCGATCGGTCGGCCTCGGGCAGGTGGCCGGCGGTCACCGAGGCCGCCCAGGTGGTCGCCGGGATCGGTTCGACGCCGACGTGCCGGGTGACCACGGTGGCGTCCGGGTGGGCCGCCCGCCACTCCTGCTCGACGATGTCGGCGATCTCGCGGCTGTGTGAGCCCTCCACCCGCATGCTCGCGTCCAGGCGGAACAGGGACATGACTGCCTCCACATCTCTCATCGCATGGCTCGGACCACACGGCCCGATGGCCATAGCCACCTGCAAGCTCATAGCCGTGAGCAAGCGACTATGAAAAAGCTAGCATCAAGTGATGAGCGAGCGACGGTAGTATGAGTTACGTGACATCCGTCGACCGTGCCGCCAGCGTGACGCCGTGCGAGGCTCCCACCCCCGCCGACGCGTTGGCCTGCGACGCGGCGCTCGGGCGCGCCTTCGAGTTCCTCGGCAAACGCTGGAACGGCGCCATCCTGGTCAGCCTCGGCCGTGGGCCGGCCGGCTTCGCCGAGCTGCGGCGGGGGGTTGGTGGCATCACCGACTCGGTGCTCTCCGACCGGCTCACCGAGTTGACCCTGGTCGGCCTGATCGCGCGCACGGTGTCCGACACCCGGCCACCGACGGTGACGTACCAGCTGACCAACGCCGGGACGACACTCATGCCGGTGTTCGAGCAACTGGCCACCTGGGCCGGCAAGAACCTGAACGAGCGTCAGTGCAGGGAGGGCCTGCCGCGCTAGCGGCGCGGGAGGCCCAGGAGCGAAGCGACCCGGTTTCACCGCAGAACAGGGTGCCACCCCCGCCCCGGTCACCGCCCATCCATGACCGCGCCGAGCACACCGGGGCACCACCCCAGGACACCACCCCGGTCCTGGATCGACCGCCTACTGAGATCCGGGGCAACAAATCGTGCCCGATCACAGCGGCCGTAAGACGCGAGTCCACCCAAGGACCAGTCGCCTCGCTCCGTGTCCTACTGCCCCCGACCTACCGCGACGCCGGCGCGTCAGGCAGCCATTTGTGGGACCAGGCGATGATCGAGTCCAGCACCGGTTCGAGGTCCAGGCCCATCTCGGTGAGGTGGTACTCGACCTGCACCGGCGTGCTGGGCACCACCCTGCGGTCGAGCAGCCCTTCCGCCTCCAGCATGCGCAGCCGCTGGGCCAACATGGTGTCGCTGACGCCGGGCACAGCGGCCTTGATCTGCGCGTAGCGGTGCTGCCCGATGAAGACGGCGCGCAGGATCGCGCCGCTCCACCGGGTGCCGATCAACTCGATCGCGGCGTGGAAACGCGCGCAGACCGGATGCCTGTCGGTCACGATCGGATCAGCTGACCGACGGCGACTCACGCAGCGGCCGCAGCGCCTCGCTCACCCGGACCAGTTCGTCCAGCATCGCCTTGGCCGAGGCGGCCATGACGTCGTTGGGCACCAGCCCTTCCTCCTCGTTGATGAACTGGTGTACGAACGGGATGGACACGGCCTCGGCCAGCGGCATCATCTTCAGCGTGGTAACCACCTGCTTGATCTGCTGCGCGGCCCGCGTGCCGGCCGCGACGCCGCCGTAGCTCACCAGACCGACCGGCTTGTACTTCCACTCGTTGTGCAGGAAGTCGATGGCGTTCTTCAGCTCGGCGTTGTAACCGTAGTTGTACTCGGGCATCACGAAGACGAAGGCGTCCGCCTCGGTGACCTTCGCGCTCCAGTCCCTGGTGTGCTGGTGGGTGTACTTGGCCAGCCGCGGGTGGTGTGGCTCGTCCATGAACGGCAGGTTCATCTCGGCAAGGTCGACGAGCTCGACATCGGCGAAACCCCCGTGCGCCTTGGCTTCCTGGTCAAACCACTGTGCGACGGTCGGACCGATCCGGCCGGGCCGGGTGCTCGCGATGACGATCTCCAGCCTGGACATTCAGCTCTCTCCTCATGGGCAACCGGCCGCTACCGAGCGGACACTACGGAAACCTTAGTTGGTCAGCAATCCGTAGTCGGCTACGCCACTCGGTAGTGGACCGGCCCGCACAGGGTCGGCGGCGAACCGATTCGTGACCCGAGAAGGATGCGAAATGTCGGACAACGATCGTTCGTTGCCAGCCCCGAGATTTGGTCTATTGGCCTAATGGGCGTACCCTATGTCCTTTGGCGCTTGTTTCTGGCCCACTCAAGGCGGGCGCGGTCGGACGTGCCTGAAGTGGGAGTGGCGGTGCCGGTGGAACTGCAGAATTCCGCATCCGATACAGGCGATGGCGGCATGTTCACAGTCGTCAGTGCCAATCGAATGTCCGAAGCGATCGTCGAACAGATCCGCACGCTGATTCGCACCAATCGACTGCGCCCCGGCGACCGGCTGCCCAGCGAGCGCGAACTCTGCGAACGCCTTGGCGTCAGCCGGGTAACGGTGCGCGAGGCACTGCGGGTACTCGAAGCGGGCGGCCTGGTCGAGATTCGGGTCGGCGCGCGTGGCGGAGCGTTCGTCACTAAACCATCATCCGATCGGTTGGGTGCCGGGCTGGCCGATCTCATCAATCTCTCGCCGGTGACCTCGGTCGAGGTTACCGAGGCACGCCTCGTGTTCGAACTCGGCATTGTCCCGATGGTCATCGAACGCGCGACCGAGCAGGACATCGAGGACCTCCGGGCGATGACCCGGAAGCACATCGACGCACTTCGGCACGGCGAATACACGATGGCGATGTCGGCCCAGTTCCACAATCGGGTCGGCGCGTGCACGCACAACGGCGCGATCGAAATGCTCGTCCAGTCCTTCCACGGCCCGCTGCTGATGTCGCTGCGGGAGGCGGCCACCGCCGCGCCGCTGATGGGCCAGCGGGGTACCTACGAGCACCGCGACTTCGTCGAGGCGATCGCCGAGCGGGACACCGACAAGGCAATGGCCATCATGCAGAAGCACATCGGCCGCACCGCTCGCCGGCTGGCCCGCGCGTCCAGCGAAGAGGCCGCGCCGACCGCCTGACAAACGTTTTCCCGCAGCAAGAACCACGTGCGTGGTGACCTCCGATCAGCGGAGGTCACCACGCACGTTGTCGTCCCGGCCCTCCGTCGAAGGCAGGTCCGGCAGCGGAGTCTCGGACACCGGAGTCTCCGGCAGTGGGGTGTCGGACAGTGCGGTCTCGGGGGCGGCCGCGGGCAGCGGCACCTCCGGCGGCGGCTCGGCGGCGGTCAGCGCGGCCTCGAATCCGACCCGGATGCCCGATCGTCGGCACAGCACGAACTGCACGACGCCCGCGCAGGCCAGCGCGCTGAGTCCGCCGACGAGTACCGACCAGCGGGCGCCGAACTCACCACCGATCCAGCCGACGATCGGCGCGCCGATGGGCGTGGTGCCCTGCTGCACGGCGAGATAGAGCGCGAGAATACGGCCGCGCATCCCGTCCGCGGTCGACAGCTGTACGGCGGTGTTGCAGCTGTTCAGAAATGTCACCGAGGACAGTCCGACCGGAATCAGGAAAAGTCCGTACGTCAGATAGTTCGGCATCAGCGCGGCGATCGTCACGAAGCCGCCGAAACCTGCCGCCGCCGCGACCAACAGGGTGAGCCGGGGCCGATCCCGACGGGCGGCGAGCAGCGCCGCGCTCAGTGAGCCGACCGCCATCATCGAGCCGAGCAGCCCGTACTCCTTGACGCCCCGGTGGAACGGACCGCTGGCCATCAGCGCGTTGGTGATCTGAAAGTTGAGGCCGAACGTACCGACGATGCCGGCGAGGACGAAGATCACCACCAGGTCGGCCCGCCTGCGTACGTAGTGCAGGCCCTCCCGCAACTGGCCGGGCTGCCGGGCGACCCGTTTGGCCGGGTGCAGTTGGGCGGTGTTCATCCGGAACAGCGCCACCAGCACCGCCCCGAAGCTGGCGGCGTTGATCAGGAACGACGGCCCGGACCCGACCGCGCTGATCAGCAGCCCGGAAACACCGGGGCCGACCAGCCGGGCGATGTTCATCGACGCGGTGTTCAGGCTCACCGCGCTGGTCACGTCCTTGCGCTCGACCACCTGCGAGACGAACGCCTGCCGGGCCGGATTGTCCAACGCGCTGCCCATCCCGAGGACGGTCGCGCAGACGTACACCTCCCAGAGTTGCACCTGACCGGTGATCACCAGCAGTCCCAGCACGAGCGCGGTCGCACCCATCAAGGACTGGGTGGCCACCAGCAGCCGCCGGATCGGCAGCCGGTCGACGACGACGCCGGAGTAGCCGGCCAGCAACAGCATCGGCGCGAACTGCAGGCCGATGGTGATGCCGACGGCCAGCCCCGAATGCCGGGTCAGCGAGGTGAGGACGAGCCAGTCCTGGGCGGTGCGCTGGATCCAGGTGCCGGTGTTGGAGACGACGGTGCCGGACACCCACAACCGGTAGTTGCGGGTGCGCAGTGCCCGGAAGGAGGACTTCGCGCCGGCCGCCGCCGTCACCGGGGCAGGACCACGATGTCCTCCGCGGCGATCGTCAGGTACACGGTGGCATCCCGCCGGATTCGCACCGCCGAGTGAGATCGCACGCGCACCTCAGTCCCTCCTATCGCGACAATGTGATCAACTCTATCACCCAGGAAGGCCGTCGCCAGGAGCTTTCCCTCGAACTCGTTGACCGGGGTCGCGCTCGGCCGGGTCATCGTGACGGCCAACTGCTCGGGCCGCAGGCACACCAGAACCGCCTGGCCCGAGGTGATCGTGTCGACCGAGGTGGTCCGGAACACCCCGATGTCGGTCTGGATCTCGGTCAGCTCCGGCCCGACCTCGGACACGGTTCCCTCTACGAAGTTCGACACACCAAGGAAGTCGGCGACGAACTCGTCGGCCGGTGCGCCGTAGATGTCCCGCGGACGACCGATCTGTACCACCTTGCCCGCGTTCATGATGGCCACCCGGCTGGACATGCTGAGCGCCTCGGCCTGGTCGTGGGTGACGTAGATCGCGGTCAGGCCCATGTCCCGCTGCAACCGCTTCAGCTCCAGCCGCATGTTCTCCCGCAGCTTGGCATCCAGGTTGGACAACGGCTCGTCCAGCAGCAGCACGGACGGTTCGATGACCAGCGCGCGGGCCAGCGCGAGGCGCTGCTGCTGGCCACCGGACAGCCGGGTGGCGGACTGGTCGGCGAAACCGTCCAGCCCCACCGTGGCCAGCGCGCGGTGCACCCGTTCCTTGATCTGCCGGCCCGACGGGCGGGACCGCCGCGGGCTGATCTCCAACGGGAATGCGGCGTTCTTCCACACCGACATGTGCGGCCAGATCGCGTAGGACTGGAAGACCATCGCCAGGCCGCGCCGGTTCACCGGGCGGTCGACCCGCGCCCCGCCGTCGAACAGGATCTGCTCGCCCAGCTTGATCCGGCCGGAGTCGGGTTTCTCCAGTCCCGCGATCGACCGCAGGGTGGTGGTCTTGCCGCAGCCGGACGGGCCGAGCAAGGTGA
>DATATV010000119.1:0-7148 GCA_036268615.1 Pseudonocardiaceae bacterium | reverse complement strand
GCGCCTGGGCATCCCGACGACGGGTACCGCGACGGATGCCCTCGGCGCGAGCAGAGGCCGAGCATGCGATCACCCGGTTGCCGGCGACCACGGCGATGGGGATCTGTGGCGACAGGCCCTCGACGGCGGCGGCCGCCATGGACGGCCAGTCCGGACAACAGACCACCAGGAGGGCGGGCGGGCGGTCCCGATAGGAGGGCTCGAACCGATCGGGACTCTGCAGCTGAAGACGATCGTGATCCGGCGGCAGCGGCCGGTCATCGCCCGGCGATGGGTAGGCAGGCTGCTGCGAGACGGCCAGCCCCTGCGGGCCGGCCAGGCTCTGCGGGCCGGCTGAGCGGTGGGGACCGGCTGAGCGCTGCGGGTCGCCCTCGCGCTGCGGGCGGCCCAGTTGCTGGGGGACGGATGGGTTCTGCGGGCCGGGTTGCCAGTTCATCCCGCCCCCACGATGTGGAGCACGGGCCGAGGCTGATCGAACTCGGCGGAGTCGAGCTCAGCCGGGTCGAAGCCGGCTGGGCTGTAACCGGCCGGGCCGTGGTTGGCCGGGTTGAGGGCGGCCGGGCTCAGGGCGGCTGCGTTGTGGGCGGCCGGATCCAGCTCGGCCGGGTTGGGCGCCGGCGCGGTGGGATGGGTCTCGGGGGTTGGTGGCGGGTTGGTTCCGCGCGGGCCGGGTAGTGCGCCCAGCCGCGTCGGCCAGGCCGATCCGGGCTCGTGCGAGGCGCCGCAGGCCGGCTGCCGGTTGGGCGTGTACGGCGCTGCCGCCGGCCGGGCTGGGGCCGATCCTGCCGCTGGGATCGCTACCGGCCTTGGGCGTTGCGTGCCTGGCCGCGCTCCTGGGCCTGCGGGCAGCGTGACCCGGCCCCGGGTCGGCCGAGCCGCCGCACCCCTACCGCGCACCGTGACCGTGAGCTCGCGCTCGACCAGGTGCCCGTGCCCGCCGTCCAGCCCCGACCAGCTCGACTCGGCACAGTCCAACTCAAGATCAGCACCCGGCCACGCGCCGAACGACACCAGCACCGACTCGCGGTGCCGCGCCCTCGCCGACAGCCGCCGCGCCAACCCGGCAACCGCCCCACCAGCGACTACCGCGACCAGATCCACACCGTCCAACAGCGCCGCGACCACTGCCCCGAACTCGGCACCCGGCCTGGGTACCAGCGCCAACCGGGACACGGCCACACCCAACTCGGCCGCCGCCAACAACCCGAGATCAGGCATCCCGACAACGCCTGCCCACGAGCCCTCAGCTGTGGCCCGGGCCAACAGGGCGAGCAGCACGGTGGTGGACCCGCGTACCACCACCGTGCTGCCACGCCGTAGACCTTGGTAGGGCAACAGCTGCGCCAGCTCCGCGCGAACCGGCAACACCCGCCCCACCGGGCCGACGTCCACTCCCCGCTGGTGCTGGTCCAGGACCAGCCGAGCCCGCTGCCACTGCACCGACCCGGCACCACCGGTCTCCGGGTCTTCCACGCCCGGAGACGACGGCCCTGCGGTCGCTGGAGCGACCCCAGCAGCCGTGAGTGACGCCAACGACCCCGACACCAGCCACCTCCACCACACAGTCGTGCGCACGCCCCATGCGCACGGAACGCCGTGGGGAGACGGCGGTACCGGCTGGCCAACCCCGATGTCGACCATACACATGATTCGAACATACGTTCGAACCATGGAGCCAACTTAACCGCACCCGCCGGGGTCCTGTCAACTGGATCACCCAGCTGAGTGAGGAGCGTCCTGGCAGGTCAACGGGGGTCGGTGGCGAACAACCTCAGTGGGCGAAGTGGCGCGTCCCGGTCAGGTACAGCGGCACACCGGCGGCCTCGGCAGCCGCGATGACCTCGGCGTCACGCACCGAGCCGCCCGGCTGGACCACCGCGCGGACACCGGCCTCCAGCAGCACTTCCAGGCCGTCGGAGAACGGGAAGAAGGCATCCGACGCGGCCACCGAACCGGCCGCGCGCCCGCCCGCCCGCTGCACCGCGAGCCGCGCAGCGTCGACCCGATTCACTTGGCCCATACCGGCACCGACCGTGGCGCCGTCGTGCGCCAGCAGGATCGCGTTGGACTTCACAGCGCGTACCGACCGCCAGACGAACACCAGGTCGGCCATTGTCGCCTCGTCCACCGGTTCGCCGCAGGCCAGTTGCCAGTTCGCCGGGTCGTCGCCGGGGGCGTCCACCGCGTCGGCGTTCTGCATCAGCAGCCCACCGGACACCGCCCGCATCTCGACACCGCGCCGGAACGGCGGCTCGGCGACCAGCAGCCGCAGGTTCTTCCTGCGCGTCAGGACGTCCAGCACGCCGTCGGCGTACGACGGGGCCACGACGACCTCGGTGAACACGTCCGCGATCTGCTCGGCCAGCTCGACGGTGACCTCACGGTTGGCCGCGATGACCCCACCGAACGCGCTGACCGGGTCGCACGCGTGTGCCTTGCGGTGCGCGTCCGCGATCGCCGACGGTTCGTCCAGAGCGGACACCGCGATGCCGCACGGATTGGCGTGCTTGATGATCGCGACACACGGCGCTTCGTGATCGTGCGCGGCACGCCATGCCGCGTCGGCGTCGACGTAGTTGTTGTAGGACATCTCCTTGCCGTGCAACTGCTGCGCGGCGGCCAGGCCGGGCCTGCCGAAGTCGGACAGGTACAGCGCGGCGCCCTGGTGCGGGTTCTCGCCGTAGCGCAGCACGCCGTCGCGCCGCCACGTGGCGCCCACCCAGGACGGGAACACGGACGTCGTGTCCGGCGCCAGCACGCTGCCCATCCACGAGGCCACGGCGACGTCGTAGGACGCGGTGTGCCGGTACGCGTCCACGGCCAGCGACCGCCGATCGGCCAGCGTGAAGCCGCCGCCACGCACCTGCTCGACCACCCAGTCGTAGCGGCCCGGGTCGACAACCACAGCCACGCTCGCATGGTTCTTCGCCGCGGCACGGACCATCGCGGGGCCGCCGATGTCGATCTGCTCGACGCACTCCTCAGGGCCGGCCCCGGAAGCCACGGTCTCGGCGAACGGGTACAGGTTGACCACCAGCAGGTCGAACGGCTCGATGTCCAGCGAGCCCAACTGTTCGACGTGCGCCGGGTTGGCCATGTCGGCGAGCAGGCCCGCGTGCACGTTGGGGTGCAGCGTCTTGACCCGGCCGTCCAGGCTCTCCGGGAAGCCGGTGAGCTCCTCGACCGGAGTCACCGGCACGCCAGCGTCGGCCAGGGCCTTCGCCGTACCGCCGGTGGACACGATCGTCACCCCGGCCGTGTGCAGCGCGGTGGCGAGCTCCACCAGGCTCGACTTGTCGGAAACCCCGATCAGCGCCCGGCGGACCGGCTTGCGCTCGTTCACAGTGGACTGTGACTGTGTAGTAGCGGTCACGGGATGCTCACCTTTCGTCCGTTCACTGTGCAGCCCTCCCTGGCCAGCCTGCCGACGATGTCGACAAGCATCCGTCGCTCCGCCACCTTGATCCGCTCGTGCAGGCCGGCTTCGGTGTCGTCCGATTCGACCGACACCGCCTGCTGCGCGAGGATCGGCCCGGTGTCCACGCCGCCGTCGATCAGGTGCACGGTGCACCCGGTCACCTTGACGCCGTGGGCCAACGCGTCGGCCACCGGGTAGCGGCCGGGGAACGACGGCAGCAGGGCGGGATGGGTGTTCAGGATCCGACCACCGAAGGCGGCGAGGAACGTCGGCCCGACAAGCTTCATGAAACCGGCCGACACGACCAGATCCGGCCGGTATGCGTCGACAGCGTTGGTCAGCGCGGTGTCCCACGCCTCCCGGTCGGGGTGGTCGGCCAACCGGACCGCGAAGTTCGGAATGTTGGCGCGTTCGGCTCTGGCCAGCCCTTCGATACCGAGCCGGTCGGCGCCGACGGCGACCAGCCGGACCGGGTAGCCGGCGGTCGCCGACGCGTCGATCAGGGCCTGCAACAGGGTTCCTGACCCGGACACGAGAACGGCGACGCGGACCGGAAGGGCAAAGCTCAGCCGTTGGACGTCGGTGGAGTCGGACGGGCTCAGCGTGATCTCCTACGGCCGGTGCAGGGTGCCCGACCAGCGTAGGTCACTCCTCTTCGGGCTCTGGCTCCGGCTCTTCCTCAGGTTCGGCGGAAGGTTCGGCGACGACACCCCGACCGGTCAGCGGCACGGTCAGCATCCCGGGCCCCGCGACGAGCAGGAACACCGCGGCCCCGAGCGCTCCGGACGGCACGGTCACCGGATCGAACGGGCCGCCCGCCATGGCACCGCCGGCCAGCGCGGCCAACACGAGCCAGGTCACGGCGGCCACCAGCGCGGCGACGGCCACCGACCGCGTCCGCGCCGGCGAGTTCCGACAGGACAGGCCGACGAGCACACCGACCCCGGCCGGCAACAACATCAGCACCGGCCACCAGTGCGCCTGCGTCACCGGCAACGACGCCAACACCGGCACGGCGGGCAGCGGGCCACCGTGGAAGGCCCACTGGGCGAGTTGGACCTGCCCGATGGCGAAACCGGGCCCTGCGGTGAACGACAGGGCGCCGATCAACGCGTTCGGCAGGTAAGCCAGGGACAACAGGAACATGCCGAGGCCAGGGCCGAAGCCGGGCGCCGCGGCGTGGAACAGTCGCGCCGCCGTGGACCACGACGCGAGCAGACCGACGGCCAACACCACAGTGCCGACCGCGGCGAGGCCGAACACCGCGAGCCCGCCGGCGCGCAGCCCGGTCTCGGTGGCGTCGTCGGCACGGGCCAGTGCGGCGGACACCAGCCAGCACTGCCGTGCGGTGCCCACGGTGGCAGCCGCGGCGGCCAGCAGGCCAGGGCCGAAGAACGCTGTCACCGGCGACGCCGACACGGTGCCGCCCGCGCACAGCAGCGCGATGACCAGGCCGAACACGCCGTGCGCCGCGCCGACCGCGCTGATCACCCTGGCGGCACGGCGAGGTGTGTCCCACTCCAGCCGCCGGGCCGCGTTACCGGCCGAACGACCCACCAGCGCCAGCGCCAGCGCCGTGGGCAGCAGCGGCAGCATGCCCAGTTCGTGGCCCACGATGTCGATCGGCACGTGGTACACGGCCAGCCAGCCGGGGCCGGCCGCCCGCAGCACGCCGATGGTGGACAGCGTCGCGCCGGGCGCGGTCGCCGTGACCAGCGCCAGCAGCGCGGCGATGCCCAGGTAGCCCGCGATCAGCGGTCCTGCCGACGCCAGCAGCAGTACCTGGCCGGCGCCCCGCCGCTGTTCCGGCCGGGCAGTGGTGCCACGAGGGACCGACCGGACGCTGGGCATACACCCACTCTGACAAAACGACTGCACCGTTCGGGTGAGCCACGCCGCGCCCGTTCCGCCCCGAAAGGGTGGTTACTCGTTGCCGCCCGGCGGTGTCTGCGGGTGGCTGATCTGGCCGGGGTGCTGCAGGAACTGGGTCGACTGCGGCGTGTTCTGCTGGCCGAGGTAGGTGGTGGCCTGCTGGTGCTGCCCCTGTTGCTGCTGCTGTGGGTGCTGCGGCTGCTGCTGGGGCTGTTGCTGCTGGTAGCCACCGGGCGGGTAGGCAGCCGGGTGTGCGCTGGAGGGCCCTGCCGGGTGCGGCACGGCGGCTCGGGGCGCCAGCTTGATCATCCCGTACTCCAGCAGCAGTGCCACGACCGAGGCGATGGCCTGGAGCAGGCCGAGCACCAGGACGAGGATGACCGTGGTCGGCAGGCCGCCGCCGGACGCGTTGATCACGGTGTCCAGCATGCCGAGGCCGCCGACGACGCTGAGCACGACGGCGAACGGGAGCGTGTTCGGAGCCTTCGGCAGCAGCGCCAGACCGGCCAGCAGACCGCCGGCGAGCAGCGCGAGCACCTCGAGGCCGTAGCCGCCGCCGAAGCTGCAGAGATAGGAAGCCAGCGCCAGCACGAGGACGGCGAGGGTGAGCAGGCCGGGGATACCGAGGCCGCTCAGCGGGTTGGGCCTGGCGGGCGGCTGGCCGAAGACCGGGGCACCGCCCTGCTGCTGGGGCTGCTGCTGGTAGCCACCAGGAGGACCACTGGGGTAGGACATCGGACTCACTCCTTGGGATCGGTCGACATCACGGCTGCATCGACTCACGGCTGCTGGGCCAAGCACAGCACGGTTGGCAAGGCAGCGGAACAGTAGCGAATCGTGACCGTGATACGCATGGGGGTGATAGCGAGTTCCCGGGCGAATGACATAAGCCGCAGAAAACGACAAGGGCCGGACGCTGAGTAGCGTCCGGCCCTTGACCGACTAATGCGTGCTGAATCAGTCCAGCGCCCTGATGACCTCGCGGGCCAGGGCCGCGGTCTCGCTCGGCGTCTTGCCGACCCGCACCCCGGCGGCCTCCAGGGCCTCCTTCTTCGCCTGCGCCGTGCCGGACGAGCCGGACACGATGGCACCCGCGTGGCCCATCGTCTTGCCCTCCGGCGCGGTGAAGCCGGCGACGTAGCCGATCACCGGCTTGGTGATGTTGGCCTTGATGTAGTCGGCGGCCCGCTCCTCGGCGTCGCCACCGATCTCACCGATCATCACGATGACCGCGGTGTCCGGGTCGTCCTGGAACGCCTGCAGCGCGTCGATGTGCGTGGTGCCGATGATCGGGTCGCCACCGATGCCCACCGCGCTGGAGAAGCCGACGTCCCGCAGCTCGTACATCATCTGGTAGGTCAGGGTGCCCGACTTGGACACCAGACCCATCCGGCCGGGGCCGGTGATGTCGGCCGGGATGATGCCGGCGTTCGACTTGCCGGGGCTGATCAGGCCGGGGCAGTTCGGGCCGATGATCCGGGTCCTGTTGCCGGTCGCGACGGCGTGCGCCCAGAAGTAGGCCGTGTCGTGCACCGGAATGCCCTCGGTGATCACGATGCACAGCGGGATCTCGGCGTCGATCGCCTCGACGACCGCGTCCTTCGCGAACGCGGGCGGCACGAAGACCACCGACACGTCGGCGCTGGTCTTCTCCATCGCCTCGCCGACGGAGGCGAACACCGGCAGCAGCGTGCCGTCGAAGTCGACCTCCTGGCCTGCCTTCCTCGGGTTCACGCCGCCCACGATGCTGGTGCCGGCCTTCAGCATCCGCTTCGTGTGCTTGGTGCCCTCGGAACCGGTGATGCCCTGGACGATGACCTTGCTGTTCTCGTTAAGGAAAATTGCCATCTGTCCTCAC
>DATATV010000118.1:0-24681 GCA_036268615.1 Pseudonocardiaceae bacterium | reverse complement strand
GCCAGCGTGCTGCTGATCGTCGTGCTGCTCGCGGTCACCGGGCCGGTGCTCGGCGCGGCCACCGGCCGGCTGAACGCACGACAGGACGGGATTCTGACCTCGGAGGAGCCGGAATGACCGTGCTCGTGGTGATCATGTTGGGCCTGGCCGCGATCGGTGGCACGGTGGTCGCTCTCACCGGTGATCCCACCCGGCAGGCGGTCACCCTGTCGATCTACGGCGTGCTGCTCAGTGTGCTGTTCCTGGTGTTGGCCGCCCCGGACGTGGCACTGTCCCAAGTGGCCATCGGCAGCGCGGTGGTGCCGCTGATGGTCCTGCTCGTGGTCCGCGCGGTAGGGCGGACCACGCGAAGCAGGCGCCGGTGAACCGGACCAGTCGGCTGGTGGTGTTCGGCCTTGGCGCGGTTGTCCTGGCGATCCTGCTCGGTACCGCCATCCTCCGGATGCCGGCCTTCGGCGGCAGCCAGCATCCCTACCGGGACGCCGCCGATGCCGCCGCGCTGAGCCGGCAGGAACCGAATGTGATCACCTCGATCAACTTCGACCAGCGCGGCCTGGACACCTTCGGCGAGGAGACGATCCTGCTCGCCTCCGTGCTCGGCGCGGTCACCCTGCTGCGGCCGGGTGAGGACGAACGCCGGCGTACCCCGCTGGACTCCGGGCGGGTCCTGCAGTCCACCAGACTGGCCGGTTACGTGCTGCTGCCGGTGACCCTGCTGGTCGGCGCGGATGTGGTGGTGCACGGCCATCTCACGCCCGGCGGCGGCTTCCAGGGTGGGGTCGTGCTGGCCACCGGGCTGCACCTGATGTACGTGGCCGACAGCTATCCGGCGCTGCGCAGGCTGCGCCCGCTGAACTGGTACGAGTACGGCGAGACGCTCGGCATGGGCGCGGTCGTCGCGCTGGGCATCGCCGGGCTGGTCACCGGCGCGGGTTTTCTGGCCAACACGCTGCCCAGCGGGCGGTTCGGCACACTCGTGTCGGCCGGCACGGTGCCGCTGTTCAGCGTGGCCATCGGCGTGGAGGTGGCCTGCGCGGTGGTGGTGCTGCTCGCCGGCTTCCTGGAACAGGACCTGGCCACCAGGACCCGGGCGAGGAGCACCGAATGACCGAGTTCGCCTACGGCGTCGGCGGTTGGCTGGTGCTGGTCGGCATCTTCGGCGTGGTGCGCAGTACCAACCTGATCCACACCGTGGTGTGCGTGTCGGTCGCCCAGTCGGGCACCTACGTCTTTCTGCTGACCATCGGCTATCAGACCGGCGCGGTGGCCCCGATCTTCGGCTCCAGCACCCCACCGGGCACGCCGGTGGTCGACCCGGTGGTGCAGGCGCTGACCCTGACCGACATCGTGGTGTCCGCGACGGTCACCGCCCTGCTGCTGGCGCTGGTGATCCAGATCGCCAAGCGACACGGCACGGTGGCGCCCGACGAGTTGCACGCCCTGCGCGGCTGAGGTGTCCCTGCTGACCTCGACGCAGGCGCTGCCCACGCTGATGCTCGCCGTCCCGGTCACCGGGGCGTGCCTGCTGCTGGCCGGCGGCCGGCACCTGCCCCGGTGGGCGGTGGACGGGTTGGCCACCGGCGTCGCCGTGCTCGGCGTGGCGCTGGCCGCGCTGCTGGTCCGGGCCACCGGCAGCGGGCGACTGGTGGTGTGGGCCGGTGGCTGGCAGCCCCGGCCGCAACTGACGGTGGGCATCGTGCTGGTGGCCGACCGCACCAACGCCGGGATCGCGCTGCTGATCGCCGGGCTGGCCGCGATCGCACTGTTGTTCGGCTGGCGCTACTTCGACAGCGTGCACGCCCACTACCAGGCGCTGATCCTGCTGTTCCTGACCGGTATGACCGGATTCGCGCTGAGCGGCGACCTGTTCGACATGTTCGTCTTCTTCGAGCTGATGGGTGCCGCGGCCTACGCGCTGACCGGGTTCAAGATCGAGGATGCCGAGTCGGTGCAGGGCGGTCTGACCTTCGGTGTGGTCAACTCACTGGGCGCCTACCTCTGCCTGATCGGCATCGCCCTGCTCTACGCACACACCGGCCAACTCGGCCTGCCCCAGCTGGGCACCGCGCTGGCGGGACATCCGGCCGATCCGTTGGTGCTGGCGGCTTTTGTGCTGATCTGCACGGGCTGGCTGGTGAAGGCCGCCGCGGTGCCGTTCCACTTCTGGCTGGCCGACGCGCACGCGGTCGCGCCGGCGCCGGTGTGCGTGCTGTTCTCCGGGGTGATGGCACCGCTGGGAATCTACGGCGTGGCCAGGATCTATTGGGTGGTGTTCCGCGGCGTGCTGCCCGATCCGGCCGTGCACCGGATGCTGTTGGTCGTCGGCGTGGTCACCGCGCTGCTGGGGTCGGCGATGAGCGTGACCCAGCGGCACATCAAACGGCTGCTGGCCTACTCCACGATCGCCCACATCGGCCTGTTCCTGATCGGCATCGCCGCGCTCAGCTCACTCGGCGTGGCCGGGACCGCCGTCTACCTACTGGCACACGCCCCGGTCAAGGGCGCGTTGTTCCTCCTCACCGGCCTGTTGCTGAGCCGCCACCGCAGTGTCGACGAGCTGAGCCTGTTCGGCCGGGGCCGCGATCACCGGCTGGGCGGCGGCGCGTTCGCCGTGGGTGCGCTGGCGTTGGCCGGCCTGCCGCCCTTCGGCACCGGCTTGGGTAAGTCCCTGCTGGACGAGGCCGGCCACTCCCCCGCGCTGACCCTGCTCACCGTCGCGGTGTCCGCGCTGACCGGCGGCGCGGCCCTGCGGGTGGCGCTGCGGGTGTACTTCGCGGTCGGTCCCCGGCCCGATCCGGAGGCCACCGACGACCGGGTGAGCGGCCGGGACGAGGAACCCGACGCGCGTCCACCGCACCGGACGACACCGGCCAGCATGTTCGCCGCGATCGCCCTACTGCTCGCCTTCGGTCTGGCTGTCGGGGTGTTCCCGCAGGTGGGCCGGGCGGCCGGCCAGGCGGCGGCCGCCTTCGTTGACCAGCGCGGCTACCTGGAACAGGCGCTGCACGGCGTAACCGGTCCGGCGGCGCAGGCGGCGCCGGCCACGGCCTGGACCACCTCCGGGGTGCTGCTGGGTGTGCTGTCAGCCGCGCTGGCTGTCGGCGTCGCCCTGGTCGGGTTGTTCGGCCGAGCGTTGCCGGAGTGGTTGCTGAGGTCCGCGCGCCGGCTGCGACCGGCCCTGGTCGGGCTGCACCGCCTGCATTCCGGACACGTCGGCGACTACGCGGCCTGGCTGGTGCTCGGCGTGGCCGCGCTGGCCGGCCTGCTCGTCCTGGGCTGAGCAACTCGCTCGGGGCCGGGTCAGGCCCGTGCGACCACACCCTCCGCTGCCTGGCGTTCGAAGATCTCGGTGATCTCCTCGACCGAGTGGCCCTTGGTCTCGGGCAGGAACTTGCCCACGAACAGGATGGCGAGCACACACAGACCGGCAAAGCAGACCAGCACCCAGCCCAGCCCGATGCCGCCCTGCCACACGGGGAACACCTCGACCAGCGCGAAGTTGGCGATCCAGTCCACTGTGGCGCCGATCGCCGCCGCCTGACCGCGCACCGCGGTCGGGAAGACCTCGCCCTGGATCAGCCAACCGGTCCCACCGACGCCGGCCGCGAACGACGCGATGAACAGGCTCAGGCCGATCATCACGACGACGATCTCGGCCGTGCCGTGCAGCCGAAGCAGACCGAACGCCGCGACAAGGGCGAAAAGGGCCATTCCGGCGTAGCCGCCGATGGCCAGCTTCCGCCGGCCGACCTTGTCGATGTACCGGAACGCCAGGTAGGTCGCGGCCACGTTGACGGCGGTCATCAGCGCGGTGACCTCGACACCGGCGACGGTCGAGGCGACCAGGCCGTGCTCGTTCTGGAACAGCGGTCCGAGCAGGTGCGGCCCGTAGTACAACGGCACGTTGATACCGGTGATCTGCTGAAACACGAAGAACATGCACACCACGAACAGCGCCCGCCGGACGCCGGCGGTCCAGTTGGTCTTCCGCTCGGTCCGGCGGTCGGCCTGGTCGAGTTCGTCGGCGGTCCGTTGGATGTTCTCGACGGACACCTCGATGCCCAGCTTGCTGAACGCCTTCTGGGTGTCCTCGTATCGACCCTTGCGCAGCAGCCAACGTGGCGACTCCGGCATCCGGCTGCGCAGCACCACACCCACCAACGCCGGCACGGCCCCGATGCCCAGGATCAGCCGCCAGTCCAGGGTGCCGGCACTGCCCGGCATGAGCTTCAGGATGATCAACGCGACGATGTAGGCGATCAGGATACCGACGGTGATCATCCACTGCTGCAACATGGACAGCGATCCTCGGCGATCCCGGGGTGCGTACTCGGCGATGTAGGCGGTGGCGATCGCCGAGTCGGCGCCGATGGCCAGCCCGATCAGGGTGCGCGCGATGAGCAGCACGGCCGCGTTCGGGGTGAACGCCGAGAGCAGCGCGCCCAGCGCATAGATCGACGCATCGGCGACGAGCAGCGACTTGCGGCCCAACCGGTCGGTCAGCGGGCCGGCGATGATCGCGCCCGCCGCGGCTCCGAGTGAGGCGCCCGCCACCAGATAGCCCTGCGCGAAGCCGCTCAGGTGGTAGGGCACGAAGTTCAGGGCCGACCCGATGTTGCTGGTGTCGTAACCGAACAGGAAGCCGCCGAGCGTGGCCAGCAACGTCAACGACCAGAGGAACGACGACGGCACTCGATGATCGAGTTCGGTGAGAACGTTCGTACCGCCCGTACTCGCCCTGGCCATCAGCGAATCACCTACCTACTCGTGCGACCGTGAACAACGCGCGCGTTGCGTACCCGGACGAGCAATCGGCGAAACGGCGGAGTCGGTAGGTGACCCACCGAAGCACAACTTTCACGTGGGCCACCAGCTGACGCATCGCGTGACCCCTGGCAGCCCGCTACTGTCGACGCAGGTGAGCCACGCCGGAGGGGCAGGACAGTGGCAGTCGTCTTCGAACTGGTGGTCAACTTCGGCAGCGATCGAGCAGCGGCGGAGCGCGCTGCCAACTCGGTCATGGTCACCCAGCCGATTCGCGTGGACGGCCACCTGATCGGAGTGCATCCGCCACTGATCCACCATACGAAGTCCTACACGGACGAGCCTTTTGTCCAGTTCTCCGCCATTCCGGTAGGAATCAGCTGGGGGCTGCCACTCGATCGCGGCCATGACCCGTGGACCTCGACGCGGTCCAACTCGGCACGCTCGGTCGCGGTCTGTACCGGATGTTGTCCCTCGTGGATGGATACCTGGCGGCCAAGGTGGGCTGGGACCCCGAAGGCTTCGTCGGCCTCGCCGAGTTGCGGCTGGACTGGACCGACGAACTGGCCCCGGGCGAGCTGCCCGGACTGGTGTTGTCCACCTCCGCGCGTCAGCAGTTGCCACCCCCAACCGGGTTTCAGCCCTTCGGAAACGATTGTGAATGGATTCCCTATCGAGGCGAGCAGGCCGCGAACCATTCGTAGCCCGACGACCTCTGGCTGGCGCTACAGGTGTTCTTCTGTCTGCGGACCAGCCGGGTGGGCAAGTCCGAGGTGTGGGCGTGGGTCGCACCGACCTCCGGCCGCGGGGCGACGAGCAGTTGCTCGACCTGGGCTGCGGACGCGGTGCGATCCTGCTGTCCGCCGCCAAACTGCTCCCCCGCGGACGCGCCGCCGGCATCGATCTGTGGCGCGCCGATCAAACCGGCAACAGCGAGAACACCACGCGCGGCAACGCCGAACGAGAGGGCGTCGCGGACCGGGTCGAGCTGCACACCGGCGACCTGCACACCGGCGACATGACCCGACTACCGTTCGCCGACAACACCTACGACCTCGTGGTCAGCGATCTGGCGCTGCACAACATCCCGTCGCCGGCCGGCCGGCGCGCGGCGCTCGACGAAGCAGTCCGCGTCCTGCGCCCCGGCGGCCGGCTCGCGATCGCCGATCTGTGGGCCGTCCGCCAGCACGTGGCCCGGCTGGGGGGAACTCGGGCTGCTCGACGTCCGTCGCCGCAACCTCGGCTGGCGCAGGTGGTGGGGCGGGCCCTGGATAGCCACCACGCTCGTCACCGCGACGAAGAACGCCTGATCCCGGGGCGTTCCCTGGCACGACAGGCCCGGGCCGACAGGATCGTGAACTACCATCGGGAAGATCGGCACCAGGAGGTCCCGCTGTGTGCCGGCCGAGGAGGTGGCCGCGTGACCGGGCTCGAAGACCGCCGAAGGTTCCCGCGCTGGGCGGAACTCGCCCCGCTGCTGCGCCCGAGGCCGTTCGTGGCCGATCCGGTGCGACGCCGCCTCGCCCGCGCCGCGACCGTCGACGACCTGCGGACCGTCGCGCGCCGCTGTGCCCCGCGCGCCGTCTTCGACTACACCGACGGCGCCGCGGGCGCCGAGCTGTCGATGACTCGCAACCGGGCCGCGTTCGAACGGATCGAGTTCCGGCCACGCGTGCTGCGTGACGTGTCTGATGTGGACACTTCGGCAAAGATTCTCGGCCAGGAATCGGCACTCCCGATCGTGCTCGCCCCCACCGGTTTCACCCGGATGATGCACCACGAAGGCGAAATCGCCGTGGCCCGGGCGGCCACGGCCGCCGGTGTGCCCTACGCACTGTCCACGATGGGCACCACCTCGGTGGCCGACCTGGCAGCGGCAGCGCCCGGTTCACGGCGGTGGTTCCAGCTCTATCTCTGGCGCGACCGGGAACGCAGCCGCGAGTTCGTCCGGGCCGCCGGCGAAACCGGCTACGAGGCGCTGGTGCTCACCGTCGACTCGCCGGTGGCCGGCGCGCGGCTGCGCGACGTCCACAACGGGATGACCATCCCGCCGACGCTGACCATGCGGACGTTCCTCGACGGCGCCGTCCGGCCCCGCTGGTGGCTCGACCTGCTCACCAGGGAGCCGCTGCGGTTCGCGTCGTTCAGCACGTGGAACGGCACCGTCGCCGAACTCGCGAACCACATGTTCGACCCCTCGGCGACGATCGCCGACGTGGCGTGGCTGCGGGCGGCCTGGCCCGGCAAACTCGTGGTGAAGGGCGTGCAGAGCGCCGAGGACGCCCGCACGGTGGTCGACGCCGGCGCGGACGCGGTCGTGGTGAGCAACCACGGTGGCCGGCAACTCGACCGAGCGCCGGTGCCGCTGGAGGAACTGCCCGCGGTCGTCGAAGCCGTGGGCGACCGCGCGGAGGTCTACGTGGACGGTGGCGTCCGCTCGGGTGCCGACGCCGTGGCGGCCGTGTGCCTTGGCGCGACGGCCGTACTGGTCGGGCGCGCCTACCTGTACGGGCTGATGGCCGGCGGGCAGGCCGGGGTCCGCCGCGTGCTCGACATCCTCGCCGCGGAGACGCGGGAGACGATGCAGTTGCTCGGCGCCCGGTCGGTGCACGACCTGACCTCCGAGCGCGTGCGGCTGCGGACCCGGTGACTACTCCTCAACCATCGTCTCCTGCTCCCTGCACCGGCCACACATGCGCACGGATGTCGTCTCGTCACGGCCGAGTTGCCATGGCCCCCAGGCGTGGTAAGTCCGCGACGCCCCGGTCAGCTGACTACAGCGCGCACATACCTGATGTTGCAGGCACGGGGTTGCTTCCTTGACAGCTCCCACCAGAACCTGCATCAACAAGGGCGCCCCGGGGGCCATCGAGTCGTAGTCGGGATATATCCACTCGTAGGAGTGGTTGTCCCGATCCTCGGAGCTGTCGCAGCGCAGACAGACCCGGCTTTGGCGGCACGAGGTCAGGTCGTCGGCATCCGCCCAGTCCCAGTCGTTGAAGTTGTGCCTGACCCGATTGCTGACATGATCACACCGCGAACAGACTCTGGTCTGGTCACACGAGTCACGGCGATCATACGTGTAGTCGCCGGCGTGAATCCCGGTCGCACACTTGGCTCGACCGAGACTTTCCCTGAATCCCATCAAGAATCACCTTCCGCGAAAGCCACCCCGGCGAGCAGTACGGTCAGTACCGACTACTGCTCCAGCCTTCGCCATGGGCGATCGCCTCGGCGTGTATGCGGAACGACTTCGCCTTTCTTTCGTCGTCGCCGCTGACGTTGTTCAACCTCACGATGAATTCATCCATCCAGTCCTCGCCGATGATACGAGGGACCAGGACACCCAGATGTATCATACCGGCAGCCTCACTCATTTCCATGAGGTCCATTGTGGTCTGTTGATGAGACAGGCCTTCGCCGAGAATCTCCGCACCTTTTTTGACAGCATCCCAAAAACCCATGATACGACCCCTTGCTCCACCATGGCGGTATGGCCAATTGTGGCATCGGCGGCCTGACAGACAATGTTACGGACTGTCCTGGTTTTGTCCATGATTAGGGCGGGATGCGTCCTTGGTTCTTTATCGGGTCACGTGCGGATGTCCGATCAGTTCAGCAGCACGATCTTCTCCCGCGCCTGGCGGTTCTCGCTCAGCTCGTGCGCCGCCGCGGCCTCCCGAGCATCTCGCCGGTGCGGATGCGGATCTCCCCCGGCGAGATCCCGGAGGCGCGTACCGCGATCCGGATCTTGTTCGGTCCGGCGTGCGGCGCGTCGACGTCGGCGACGTGCACGACGCGGGCCGGGCCGTACTCGGTGAACTGAACTGCGCTCATCCGCCGACCGTGAGTGAACACCTCGTCCGGCTGGCTGAAGTGAGAGTGGTGACGGCCGAGGTGGTAGCGAAGCTCCGCTCGGATGCCCGCGACAACCGCGGACGCATCCGCGCGGTCGCACGTGTGGTCTTCGCCGCTGAGGGCGTCGACGTGCCGATCCGGGAGATCGCCCGGCGCGCCGAGGTCGGAGTCGCGACCGTCTACCGGCACTTCCAGACCAGGGAAGCGCTGTTGGCCGAGGCCTTTGCCGAGCAGCTGGCGCTG
Organism: Pseudonocardiaceae bacterium; assembly: GCA_036268615.1. GTDB lineage: Bacteria > Actinomycetota > Actinomycetes > Mycobacteriales > Pseudonocardiaceae > DATATV01. The sequence continues at coordinate 15,816 of DATATV010000118.1, read as the reverse complement.
TGTTCGACGGCCGTGGCGGAGGGTCTGGCGGCGGACGACCCGTGGCGCGGTTTCGGCCGGCGGCCGACTTCGCCGCCGACCGCGATCGCACGCGGCGGATGCTGCTCGAACTGGCGCGGCGGGCCAAGGAAGCCGGCCCCCCTGCGGGCGGACTTCGTGTTGGCGGACGTCAGCCTGGCGCTGATGGCGAACGAAGGTGTCCGCGCCGAGTCGACCGAGATGAGGGTCGCGGCATCGTGGCGCTTCGCCGCCCTGATGATCCAGTCGTTCCGGGCGAACCCCGTCCCGGCCCCGCTTCCACCGGCCGTCCGGCTGCCGCTCTCCCGGAGCTAGCCGGGTGGTGCGAAAATCTCATCGAGCAGCCGGTCACGAGGTCGGGAGGGGGGAACATGACGGACGAGGAACTCATGGTCGAGTTCGCCCTGACCCGTCTGGACAACCTGGACCTCGACATCGAGGAGATCGCCGCGCTCGTCGTCCGGCGGCTGGACCAGGACCGCGTGCTCGAGTTCGCTTCCCGCAACCTGGCCAGCCGCGGCGAGCTGCGCGGCGCCATCTTCCCCTCCGCCGTCGAGCACGTACTGCGGGTCGTGCTGACCATGCGCGGACCCACCGACTAGTTCACCGTCACAAGCAGGAGGACCCGTGCGCGCCAAACGCATCATGGCCAATCTTCGAGTCGGCGACATCGAAGCGGCGAAGGGCTTCTACACCGACTATCTCGGGCTGAGCACCGAGGAGTTCAACATGGGCTGGGTGGCCCGCTACAGCTCGCCCGACGACGGCGCGAACGTCCAGCTCGTCACGCAGGACGCGACCGCGGCCGAGGACTCGGTCATTTCGGTCCACGCGGACGATGTCGACGCCGCCTATGCGGAGGCCCAGGAACTCGGCTACGAGATCGTGCGGCCGATCGCCACCGAGCCGTGGGGGGTGCGCCGGTTCTTCGTCCGCGCACCGGACGGCAATGTGATCAACATCGTCCGTCATCGGGAGTGAGCTGGCCGCTCCGGCCAGGAACCGTTATTGACCGATCCGTACAGAACCTGCTACGTTCTGGACTGATCAGTCAACAACGATTGACGTCCACAGCCGGGAGCGGGAATGACCAACACCCTGCACGACAAGACCGCCGTCGTCACCGGCGGTGCCAGCGGGATCGGCCTCGCCATCGCCAAACGCTTCACCGCGGAAGGCGCCTACGTCTTCATCACCGGCCGCCGCAAGAGCGCGCTCGACGCCGCGGTCGAGGAGATCGGTGCCAACGTCGAGGCGGTCCACGCCGACTCCGGCAACCTGGCCGACCTGGACGCGCTCTACCGCACCGTGCGGGAGCGCCGAGGCAGCCTCGACGTCCTGGTGGCGAACTCCGGCAGCGGCATTCCGGCGGCCCTCGGCGACATCACCGAGGAGCAGTTCGACATCACCTTCGCCACTAACGTCAAGGGCGTCGTGTTCACCGTGCAGAAGGCACTGCCGCTGCTCAGCGCCAAGGCATCAGTCATCATCACCGGCTCGACCACGTCCGTCCGGGTCGGACCCGGCCAGAGCATCTACGGGGCAACCAAGGCCGCGGTCCGCAACCTCGCCCGCGGCTGGGCGGTCGACCTGCGCGGACAGGCCATCCGGGTCAACGTGCTGAGCCCCGGTCCGACCAGGACGCCGGGCCTGCTGACCATGGCCGATCCCGGGCACGAGCAGGAGTTCCTGGACGCGGTCACCGACCTGGTCCCGCTCGGCCGCCTCGGCGAACCCGGCGAAATCGCTGCCGCAGCGACGTTTCTCGCCTCCGACGACGCGAGCTTCGTCAACGGCGTCGAGTTCTTCGTCGACGGCGGCCAGGCCCAGATCTGACCGACCGGGAAACGGCGCTACTCGGCGCCCTCGATGATGCGCAGGTCGCGGACGGCGGCGCCGTCGAACACGGCGAGCGCCTGTTGGTAGCCCTCGCTCTCGTAGGCGGCGAGCGCGGCGTCGTAGGAGTCGAACTCGACAACGACGGTGCGCTCCGCGAGCCCGGCCTCCTTCGGCGTGCTCTGCCCGCCACGGACCAGGAACCGGCCACCCGCGGCGGCGAGCGCGGGTGCGGCGACCTTGCTGTACGCGGCCATCTTGTCCGGATCGACGATCTCGCGGTACGCGGTGACCCAGTAGCCCTTGGCCATCAGACGATCCCTTCCTCACGGCTGCTGTCGCCCCTGATCACGACGCCGGCAACGCTACCCGGTCGCGGGACGCCGATGCCGACCTACCCCGTCGCGAGAACACAGTCGCCGCACACGGCGTCCCGCCGGTCGGTGGGCGACGCGCGATAGATCAGACAGCAGCTCAGCCGCTGGAACCGGCCGTCGGGGCGGCGGGTACTGGTGTGCCGCAGCAGGGGTTGGTCCAGCAACTCCGACGCCACGGCGGCAGCGCGGGCGGCCAGGTCGGGCCGGGCGAGGGCGACCATGGTGGCCGCACCGTTGACCGCCGACGCCACGTTGCCCCACAACACCTGCTCGGACACCGAGAACGCCCCGACGGCCGCGCCCAGTTCGCGCACCGCGCCGGTGATCACGCCCTCCGGGCCGGCCTGATCGACGGCACCGATCGACAGCGGAAACGACCCGCCCAACTCAGGTTGCCACCACAGGTCACGCAGATCCAGGGCGGGAAAGAATCCCGTGTGGACGGCCACGCCCAGCGCGGGCGACACCAGCCGTGCCACCAGACCGAGGTGGACCACGGATGCCGCCACCCGCTCAGGAGGTGGTCCGCCCGCGGCGGCGAGGTAGGCGCGCACGCCGGACACGCGCTCCCGCAACACATCCGGGTCGTCCACCAATTCCCGGAGCCAACGCCACGGCGAAACCGGCGTGGCGTCGGCTCCGTGGGTGTCGACGGCGAAGAACGGACCCCAGTCGCTGACCTCCGCCAACACGGAGGTCAGCGAATCGAGGTGATTCATCCGACCGGAATCCGCTCCGCAACCGGGGTCTTCGGCTTGGGCCCGAGCAGCCGCTCAGCCATCGGCGCGAACACCAGGGCGATGGTGGTCCACAGCACCAGCTGTGCGGTCACCGAATAGAACCGGAACAGGAACAACGTGTCCGCCGGGAAGCCCGGATACACAATGGTTCCCTGTGCGTTGCGCACCGGCAGCGGAGTCTCGGTCGGCTGTACGCCGTACTCCTTGACGTTGGTGGCCAGGTGCCCCAGCTGCGGCAGGATCGCCATCACGATGCCGATCAACACGATGAACCCGGCACCGGCCAACAAGGTCGCGTTCCAGTTGCCGAACCGCGGCTTCAACCGGCGGGCCAGCCACACCGCACCACCGAGGAACGCCAGCGAGCACACGACCATCACCACGTACAGGCCACCGCGATCGCCGATGGTGTCCGGGTGGCCGATCGAGGGCGGGTTGGCCGGGTACTTGATGAAAGGCACCAGATAGATGCCCAGGAACCCGCCGCCCGCCACCAACAACGCGAGACCGCGCGGCCGCAGGTTGCCCACCCGGCCGAGGCACACGGCGTACACGACGGAGAACAGTGCGCCCATCGCGATACCGAAGAACACCATGCCCACACCGATCCCGATGTTGGCCTGGATGGTGCGACCGAAGATGTCCGGCCCCAGCGGCTCCGGCGGCAGGCCGGCGGCCTTGTCCAGGACCGCCCGCACGGCGTCCCGGGCGCTCTCGTAGTTGATCGCCACCTGGATCTGCGGCTCCGCGAAGATCCGGGCGAAGATGAACGCCAGCAACCCGGCCACGGCGCCCGCGAGCACGCCCCGACCGATGATTTTCTTCTCCATGTTCGGTTGTCCCCTTCAGCGATCGGCTAGTGGCAGGGGAAACCGAGGAAGTGCCGTGCGTCGTGCACGAACTCGTGGATGACCATGCTGTTGCCGAACACCGACGTCGCACCCTCATCGATACCGATGAAGTAGTACAACGCCAACGCGACGAGCACGGTGCCGCCCAGCCACAGCAGTGCTTTGGATACCGGCAGGACAACCGGAATGGCGGTGGGCGTGGGTATGGTGGTCACGGGGCCTCCTTCGGGGATCGTGCGTCCCGTTCGTCATGGGGCAGGGTGATGGGGGCGTGTCTGACTTGCCCGGTACGGGCTCACAGTGGCGCGACCGCGCTGGAGTTCCACCAGCTTCCGCACACCATCACTCGAATTGGCACATTACGGACCAATCAACCGAGCGTCAAGGAACCAACCAGGCAGTGTGTGATTACTGTGGGCTTCCCCTCGCTCGGGGACCGGGGCACGACGCTGTCCGCCGATCCCGTAGGCAAGGCGCCGCGCCCCGGTGGTAAACGAAGGGTCGCTTCGCTCCTGGCCCTAACGCGCCGCTGTCGCGGCAGGGCCTGGCGCGCCAGGGCCCGCTTCGAACCGCAGCCGGAGCAGGTCGAGGAAGCGGTCGTTGATGCGGCGGGCCTCGGCCATCGACCGGTCCTGGAAGATGCTCCGGGTGAGCAGGTTGTTCATCACCGCCCAGATGAGGACCGAGTAGTCCTGTGCGCCGTCCGGATCGAGCTCGGCCAGGTCGTCCTGGACCGTGCCCTCCAGGAACTCGCGGAACTGGTCCATCAGCGCGTTCGCGTTCGGGTCGGCACTGCTGAGCAGGATCACCAGCAGCCGGAAGAACTGCGGCCGCTTTTCGAACGCGACCAGCGCGCGCCGAATCCTGGTCTGTAGGCGGCGCCAGGGGTCGTCGTCGGCCTTGCCGCGGCCGATGCTCTTGGTGAACCCGGCACTCCAGTCCAGCAGTACCGCCGCGTACAGGTGATCCTTCGAGCTGAAGTACCGGTACAGCGTGCCCAACGCGACGCCGGCCGTGATCGCGACGTCCCGGATCTGGATCTGTTCGTAGGCCTGCTTCTCCAACAGGGACCGGGCGGCGTCGACGATCCGCTGCCGGCGCACGGCCTGGTGGGCCGGAAGTTCTCCCGCCGGGAGGGAACTGGCCGCCGGCTGGTCAGGCGTCACTGCGCATCCCTTCGGCTCTGCGTGGTCAGGTGGTCCGGTCGAGAATAGCCGAGCCGGCCGGCCCGCACCGCCACGCACACACCGGCCCGGTCGATCATCGGCGGGGTTCCCATCAGTACGAGAATCTGGTTCTATCGACGGTACGCGAACCGTGGCCACGGCGCACTTTCGATGGCGTCGTCCGCTCCGGGAAGTTCGGCAGACCGGTCCCCTTCGAGAGACGAGGTCGTCCTCATGGCCGAGATCACGGCTGTTCCCCCGGCGCACCTGCGCTGGTCGGCGGAGGCGCTCGCACCGGGAGTCCGGGAGGCGTTGACCGGCGTCGGCGCCCCCTTCGAGTTGCGCACCGAGAACGTGCTCGGCCACGATGCCGTCGTGTTCGCCCAGCGGCCCCGGTCCCTGCGGCAGCTGCTGGACACCCGCACCGCGGTCGTGTTGGATCTGCCCTTCCTGGTGTCCCCGAGTCGGGAGTGGACCTATCGCGAGGCGTTGCAGGACATCGACGCCACCGCCGTGCTGCTGACCGAGCGCTACGGCGTCCGGGCCGGCGACCGCGTCGCGATCGTCGCGGCCAACTCCGCCGAGTACGGCCTCCTCATGTGGGCGGTCGTCAGCATCGGCGCGATCGTCACCAGTCTCAACGGCTGGTGGACCGCGCCCGAACTGGAGTACGGCATCCGACTCACCACCCCCGCGCTCGTCGCCGGAGACGAACGCCGACTGGCTCGGTTGGCCCCCGGCTCGGTACCCGACGGTGTGCCGGTGCGACTCCTCGGCGAGTTGCACCACGAGGCGCGGGAATTCCTCGGACAGGCGCCCCGGCCCGCGGAGATCACCGAGGACTCGGCCGCGGTCATCCTGTTCACCAGTGGCACCACCGGACGTCCCAAGGGAGCCAGCCTCTCGCACCGCAACATCGTCAACTTCGCGATGGTGTCACTGCTGTCCAGCGCCGCGGCCACGGCTGCGGCGCCCGCCGACACGCCGCCCGCACCGCAGGGCGCGACGATCCTGACCAGTCCGATGTTCCACATCTCGGGCATGCTCGGCATCCTGATGACCGGCGCCGCCCTGCGCACGAAGCTGGTGTTCGCGCCGCCGGGCGCGTGGGACCCGGGCCGGTATCTGCGGTTGAGCGTGCGGCACCGGGTGACGTCCTGGTCGGGCGTGCCCACCCAGTTCTGGCGACTGCTCCGGCACCCCGAACTCGCCGCCCACGACGTGAGTTCCGTACTGACCGTCGGTTCCGGCGGTGCCGTCTTCCCACCGGAACTCGTGCGCGAGTTGCACGAGAAGCTGCCCGGCGCGCGGCTGGGCAACGGCTACGGCATGAGCGAGTCGGTCGGTCTCGGGACCCTCACCGGCGGCGACCTGTTCCTGACCGTGCCCGAGTCGGTCGGCCCGGCCCAGGCAACGGTCGAGGTGCAGATCCGGGACGAGGAAGGCACCGTGCTGCACGAGAACGAGGTGGGCGAGATCCACCTGCGGACCCCGTCGATCTTCCTGGGCTACTGGAACGACGAACCGGCCACCGCCGCCGCGTTCGGCGCCGGTCGCTGGTATCGGACCGGTGACTTCGGTCGGATCGCCGAAGGCCTGCTGTTCCTGGAGAGCCGGCGTCGGGACATGATCCTGCGCGGCGGCGAGAACATCTACCCGATCGAGATCGAGAACCGGCTCGTCGAGCATCCGGAGATCCTCGACGCCGCGGTGATCGGCGTCGACCATCGCGAGCTCGGCCAGGAGGTCAAGGCTTTTGTCGTCACGGAGGAGGACAGCCCGCTGACCGCCGAGGACGTCCGTGGCTGGTGCGCCGCCACACTGGCCGCGTTCAAGGTGCCGGCCCGGGTGGAGTTCCGCGACGCGCTGCCCTACACGCTGACCGGCAAGGTCATGAAGCAGCAACTCGAACAGGAGGAGCGGGCGCTGCGGGTCAACCCCGAGGCAGGCCAAGGACCTGCTCGGCGATGACGTTGAGCTGAATCTCCGCCGTGCCACCGCCGATGAGCGTTGGCGGCACGGACAGCAGCGCCTGGGCCGGCCCGCCCTCACCCGCGCCGACCACTCCCCCGGCCGGCCCGGCCCAGCCAAGGGCGGCCCGCCGCACGTCGGCGGTGAGCTGGGCGGAGACCACCTTCAGGATGCTGGCTTCGGCACCGGGGTGCAGACCGCTCAGCTGCCGGAGCAAGTTACGGCGCACCAAGGCATCGAAGGCGTTCAGTTGCGCGGTGAGCGCACCGACGTCCCGGGTGACCGCCGGGCCGGTGACGTCGAGCTGCCGGGCGAGCCGCGCCGGCACGTCCCGTGGGCCGCCCATACCCGAGCCGATGCTGACCCGCTCGTTGCCCAGCGTCGTCCTGGCCAGCCGCCAGCCCTCGCCGGGCTGCCCCACCATCAGGTCCGCCGGCACGAACACGTTGTCCAGGAACACCTCGTTGAACAGGTAACCGCCGTTGGCCTCGCGCAGCGGCCGGACGTCCACCCCGGCCGAGCGCATGTCCACCAGGAAGTAGCTGATTCCCTTGTGTTTCGGGACATCCGGGTCGGTCCGTGCCAGGCAGATCGCCCAGTCCGCCTCCTGTGCACTGGACGTCCACACCTTCTGTCCGGTCAGCAGCCAGCCGTCCTCGGTGCGCTCGGCACGAGTGCGCAGCGACGCCAGGTCGGAGCCCGCGCCCGGCTCGCTGAACAACTGGCACCAGACGATCTCGCCCACCAGCGACGGCCGGGCGAAGCGCTCGCGCTGCGCGTCGGTGCCGTGCGCCAGAATGGTGGGCAGCACCCATTCCCCGATCGTCATCGACGGCTGCGGCAGCCCGACGCGCCGGAACTCCTGCTGGACAATGACCTGTGCCACGGCATCGGCACCGAGTCCGTAGGGCTTCGGGTAGTGCGGGGCGACCAGCCCGGCGTCGGCCAGCATCGTGCGCCGGTCGCTCGCCGGGGCAGCGGTCACCCGCCCCAGCTCGTCGGCCAACCATGGCCGCAGCCCCTCGGGTTCGACGCCGAGGTCGAAGTGCGGCGTCCGGGTCACCGTGGCGGCCAGCTGCCCCAGCCGCTCCTCCCACTCGTGGGTGGGGCCGAGTTGGCCGGCCAGCGACATCGCCCGCCGCCAGTACAGGTGGGCGTCGTGCTCCCAGGTGTAACCGATACCACCGAACAGCGTCACCGTCTCCAGGCCGAGATCGGCCGCGCCGGACAGACAGCTGACGGCGGCGGCCGCGGCCGCGTAGGCCGCCTGGTCGTCATTCTGGTCGACGGCGCCCGCAGCGTCCCAGGCCGCCGCGGTCATCAGCTGCACCTGGCTGAACAGCCGGGCGCACTTGTGCTTGATCGCCTGGAACGAGCCGACCGGACGCCCGAACTGCTCGCGGACCTTGACGTAGTCGAGCCCGGCCTGCTGGCACCACCCGGCCACGCCGACCGCCTCGGCCGCGAACAACACCGCCATCAGGCAGCGCAGCCGGTCGCCGTCCACCGGCAGCACGTCGTCGTCGGGGACGACGAGCCGGCGAAGGGTCACCGTGCCCACGTCCCGGGTGAGATCCACCCCCTCGGCCCGCGCCACGCCGAGCCCGTCGGCCGGCACCACGAACCACACCGTCCGCTCGGGACTTTCGGCGCCCAGCAACAGAAAATCGCCACCGCACGCGCCAAGTACCGGCGCGCTCGTGCCGCTGACCTGCCAGCCGCCCTCGACCCGCCGGGCGCGAACACCGGCCGACGTGGTGGCACAGCCCGCGGTCGCGCCCTCGACGAACCGGGGCAGCATCGTCGCGGCCAGCGCCGCCGGCGCATACCGGCTCACCGCGAGACTGGTCAACACCGTGGTCAGCAACGGCCCCGGCAGCAGGGCCCGGCCTGCCTCCTCCAGCAGCACCGCGAGTTCGACCACCCCGCCGCCGTCGCCACCGACCGCTTCCGGCAGGTGGATGCCGAGATATCCCTGTTTCCGCAGGGCATCCCACACGCCTGGCCGCCGCCCGACGGCCAGTTCGGCGAACTCCTTGCGGGTCTGGCTCGTCTCGGCGCGGTGCGCCGCGAACTGGCGGACCGAGTCGGCCAGCGCGACCTGCTCGGGCGTGAGCGCGATCCCCATGCCGCTCCCCTACCGGTCCAGCTTGAGCACACGACGGGCGTTGCCGCCGAGGAACTTGGGCCAGACGTCGTCCCGGAACGGGACGTGCGGCATGTCCGTGAAGATGCGTTCGAGCGAGAGTCCCATCGGGAAGTAACCGCCGTAGATGATCTTGTCCGCGCCGCGGGTGTTGGCGAAATCGATGATCTCGCGCGGATAGTACTTCGGCGCGAACGCGGACGTCGAGTAGTACAGGTTCGGCCACTTGAGCATCAGCTTGGTCGCCAGTTGCTCCCACGGCTCGCAGCCGTGGCGAGTGATGAACACCAGTTCGGGGAAGTCGTACATGACCACGTCGATCCGGGACACCTCCTGCACCGCGTACTTGAGCCGAGGGCCGGGCACCCCCGCCGTGCAGAAGATCGGAACGCCGAGGTCGACACACGTCTGATAGACCGGATACATCTTCGGATCGTCGATCGCGACCTGCGGAAACGTCCCGGCCGGGAACACACCGGTCGCCTTGATGCCGAACTCCTCGTGGTCCTGGCGCAACCTGCGCACCGTCCCGGTCACGTCATTGGGATCGTCAATGCTGCTGGAGGCCGCGAACCGGTCGGGATGCCGCTTGAGCGCCAACCGCGAGGACTCGTCCGAGACGCCGATCAACCCGATCTCGATGCCGAACCGGTCCATCTCGTGCAACGTGACGGACACCGGGTCGGAGGTCGGCAGGTCCTTGGGCACGTTCTTGAACATGTACTCGGCCGGGAACTCCATCTCCTCCCGCGAGTTCTTGTCCTTGGTCTGCTTGCGAATGAAGTCGTACTGCTCGAATCCCTCGTGCGGGAAGCCGATCATGGTGTCCACGATCGGGATACCAGCGGGCATCGCCATGAGCACACTTCCCTTCTCAGCCGAAACGCGGGACGCACGGCACTAGGAAACCCATCGTCGGACCAGTTGGGCCCAGCGGTCGGAGATCGTCTGCTCCAACCCGGCCATCTCGGCGGGCGAGAGCCCCGGCCGCGCGTCGGCGCCGCCGGTGACCGCGGGCAGTAACGCGTGCAGTTCCTCGTCGGGCAGTCCGAGCGCCGCCAGGGCGGCGGCGTCCCGGTCGGTGTCCAGGTCCTCCGGTAGGCCCGAGCCGGCGACCAGGGCGGCGAGGTCCTCCTCGCCCTCGGCGAGCAGCAGGTTGCACAGGCTCGACTTGGTCAGCTTCACGGCGTCTCCCCCGACCGGTCAGGCCGGTCGCCGGGTGGCGAGGAACCAACCGTTGTCCTTCATCACGGTCTGGCACTGCTCGGCGGTGTAGTCGTAGTTCTGCAGGTCCTTGAGGTAGGACGCCGGTTCCACCAGGCCCTCGACGTGCGGGAAGTCCGAACCCATCAGGATGTGGTCGGCGCCCATGAGTAGCAGCAGGCTCTTGAGTTCGTCCTCGTAGAACGGTGACACCCAGAGGTGCCGTTTGACGGTCTCCCGGGGGTCCTCCGGGTAGAGGTGCGGCACCTGTCCGTAGGACTTGGTGAGCTTCTCGAACAGGTGGAACACCCAGTCCGACCCGACCTCGATCGAGGCCATCCGCAGGTTCGGGAACCGGTGGAACAGCCCGAGGGCCAGATGGCTGGCGATCGTGTCCTGCAACGGGTTGGCCGACACCAACCCGCGGAAGGCGTTGGCCCGGAACGCTTCGGTGAACTCGCTCTCGCCCCAGTCCTTCAGGTACTTCGCGTACGGCGACTCGCCGCCGTGATAGAGCACGGTGATGCCCGAATCGTTGGCCAGCTGCCAGAACGCGTCGAAGACCCGGTCACCCGGCGCGCGCGACCCCGTCGCGGTCATCACCGGGCCGCCCACCATCACCACGAAGCGCGCGTCGCGCTCCAGCGCCCATTCCAACTCCCGCACCGCGTTGTCCGGATCGGCGAGGGTGATGTAGGGCGCGGCGAAGATCCGGTTCTGGTAGGCGAAACCCCAGTCGTCATCGAGCCAGCGGTTGAAGGCCCGGAACGCGGCAGTCATCGCCGGCAGGTCGTCGATCAGCGCCTGCTCCATGCCCACCCCCAGGGTCGGCAGGAAGATGGCCGCCGCCATGCCCTGCTGGTCCATCACGGCCAGCCGTGCGTCGCGGTCCCGGTACTCGGGACGGACCGGCTCCAGCTTGCCGAACAGCTTGCTGGGATCGGCGCCCATCGGGTTGCGGCCACGGAAGTACTCGTCCAGCACACCGGGCGCGGCCACCGGATCAAAGGTCGGGTTGGGGATGAAGCGGTTGATCCGGCCACCGACCAGCAGGCGCGTCCGGCCGTCGATCGTCGCCCACTGCATGGCGCGCTTCCTGTACTCCGGCTCCAGATACCGGGTGAACGCGTCGAGCGCCTCGTAGTAGTGGTTGTCGCAGTCGAAGAAGCGGAACGGGAGCTCGGTGGTCATGGCGTCGCCCTTCAGCAGGACACACGGACAAACTTAAACTAGAACCTAGTTTCTCTCGGAGCAAGAGCCGCTACCCCGATCTCGATGCACACGTTCGGCCGGACCGGTGCCCGCGTGACGGCTCAATGATGGGCTTGACAACCCATTAATTTGCCTATCTAATGGGTTTGTCGGCCCGCTACTGGCCGAGGGAGACCCGTCATGACGGACACCCAGAGTGACATCGAGGCCCTGACCCGGCTGAACGCCGACTACCTCGCGTCGGATCAGCACATGGACGTGCAGCGCTACCAGGAGATCCTGGCCGAGGACTTCACCGTGTCCCTGCCCGATCTCCTGTTGCGCGACAAGAAGCAGTTCATCGACATGATCGCGGCCGGCCGGCCGTTCACCGACCTCAAGGCCGACGACGGCAGAAAACCAGGATCAGGAGGCAGCATCATGACCGACGCGATACGGACCTCGCTCGAACCGATCGCGACCCAGATCGACCTGCTCGGCACGCTGGACCCGGCGGTGGACACGGACTTCACCACCGCCCGGCGGATCGCACTGGACGAGACCTCGTGGATCGAGCACGTGCCGGGCTGGCTGCGGGGTGGCGATCACCTGTTCAAGGAACTGCTGGAGACCGCGCCCTGGGAGCAGCGCGACCGCTGGATGTTCGCCCGCCGGTTCGTCGAGCCACGGCTCACGGCCGAATATCGGGATCTCGCCGAAGCACCGCAGTCGTTGCTGCACACGGTGGCCACCGCGCTGTCCGAGCACTACGGCGTCGACTATCGGACGTTGTGGATGAACCTGTACCGGACCAATCGCGATTCGACCGGCTGGCACGGTGATCTCATCGGCAAGGTCCAGCAGACGAGCACCGTGCCGGTACTCAGCCTCGGCGTGACCCGCCGTTTCCTGATCCGCCCGGTCGCCGGTGGCAAGAGCCTGTCACTCAAGGCCGGCGGCGGCGACCTGGTGGTGATGGGCGGCCGCAGCCAACGCGACTGGCGTCATTCGGTACCCAAGCAGGCCACCCCGGCCGGCGCTCGGATCAGCGTCAACTTCGCCCCGTTCCGCGCCTGACCCGGCGGCTCGGCTCCCGGATCTGTCGATCTTGTGGGTGCCGGCCGGTAGCATCCGCCCACCGATCAGGAGGGACGGACCATGCCGTTGCAGCGGGCCGTGGAGAATCACGACTACTGGCCGGAGTTCGGGACATTCGTCATCCGGGACGTCGCGCAACCGGGCCGGCGCCGGCCCCAGGTCGGCGAACTCCTCGCGGAGTACGCCGTGGACGCCCAGCCCTGCGGATCAATCGCGCGAGCCGGTGACGGCTGGCTGGACGGCGGCGCGGCCGACTCCCACCACACCGTTCGCCTCGAAGTCCACGACACCGCACCGGGTCACGACGAACCGCTCGACTGGACCGACCTGGTCGACCTGCCCTTCGCCAGCGCGGGCGTCATCAGCCTGGCCCTGGTCGTCGGCGGCGCGACCGGTGAACCGCTCGAACTCGGACCAGCGGGGCTGTACCGCGTGCGGTTCGCCCGCCGCGCCGCCACGGCGGGCGCCGACCCGCGCGGCTATCCCTGCGAATACCAACTGCGGTTCTGGCCGACCGGCACCTCGGCCACCTCGGCCGAACCACCCCGATGGCTACGCCGAAGCAGCCCCTTCATCGGCGAACGGAACGACTTCGACGGCGCCTACCGCCAAGCCACCTCCGATGTCCTGATGCTCGTGCTGTGGGCCGCGGAAACCGCGACGCCGGTGACCCTGAAGTGGCTGGCCGACCGGCTGCTGACCACCACCACGACGGTCCGCGAGATCCTCGAACACCCCCGACCCGACGTGCTCACCGCCGGCGGGAGCCTCGATGACGAGAACGCCCCGCTGACCGTGACGGTCCACCCCAGGAAACCCCGCCCGGTGCGCACCACCGGATTGCCGACAATCCCCGGCACCACCCGGGGAACGCCGGCCGCCCGATCGTCGAGCGCCGCCCGGTCAGACGCCGCCGCCCGACCGAGGGCCGCCGTCCGACGGGTGGCCGCGCGCCCGGCGGTGCCCCGCCAGCACACCGACCCGGACGGTCAGCAGCAGAGTGACAACGATCCCGAACAGAGGGACTGACAGCCGATCGCGCGCCTCTCGACATCGACCGCCGCTCAGTCGAGTGCGAGGCTCGCGGCCCGCAACCCGGCCAGTTCCTCGCCCGCGAGGTCGGTGAATTCGCGCGCGTTGGCCGGGTCCACCCAGCGCGCGAGGGCGCCGCGGAGGGCAAGACCGGCGAGTTCGGCGGCGAGGCTCGCGGTCGGGTCGGGCACGCCACGCCCGTGCAACGCGTCCGCCATGACCGCGGCGAGGGTGGCGCCCTTGAGCAACTCGCGTTCCCGCAGCTCACTGTTGCCCGCGATGACGAGCTGGCGCTGTTGCGCCCACGGCCGCCGTTGCGGGTCGAAGACCACCGCCGTGGCATCCAGGGCCGCGGCGACCGCGGCGATCGGCGTGGCCGAGTCGGGCGCACCGGTGATCGCGTCGCTCAACAGCCGACTCAGTTCGTCCGACCCGAACAGCACCTCTCGTTTGTCGGTGAAATGCCGGAAGAACGTGCTTTTCGTCAACCCGGCCCGCTCGGCGATCTCCGCCACGGTGGTGCTCTCGTAGCCCTGCTGGACGAACAGTTCAAGGGCGGAGAGCGACAGCCGGTGCCGCGCGTTCGGCTCCCATCTGCCCATGGTCGCAGTCTACGTGACGAGACTTGGTCCCATCACCTGCTACAGTGATGAGACAAGGTCCCATCACCACGCAGGTCCGCCCGGGACGTGCACGGACCGCGATCCAGGAGGCCCCTCCCATGCGTGTCTTCGTCACCGGAGCGACCGGCCATATCGGCTCGGTCGTCGTCCCCGAACTTCTCGCCGCCGGCCACGAGGTCGTCGGCCTGGCCCGCAGCGAGACCGCAGCCACCGCCCTGAAGGCCATCGGCGCCGAGGCCCACCTCGGTGATCTCGACGACCTGGACGGCCTGCGCGCGGCCGCCTCCGCCGCCGACGGGGTCATCCACCTCGCGTTCAGGCACGACCTGATGCTCTCCGGGAACCAGGCCGGCGCCATCGAAGACGACCTGGCTGTCGTGCGGGCGTTCGGCGAGGCACTCGCCGGCACCGACAAGCCCTTCGTCGGCACCTCGGGGACGGGGGCGCCGAACGTGCCGGGGACCGTCCGCACCGAGGACGAGGTGTCGACCGAGGGCAACCGGATCGAGGCGGAGAACACGGTCATCGGGTTCGCCGAACGCGGGATCAGGTCCTCGGTCGTGCGGCTCCCCCCGTTCGTGCACAGCACACTGGACCACCACGGCTTCATCCCGATGCTCATCAACATCGCCCGGACCACCGGCGTGTCCGGTTACCTCGATGGCGAGAACCGCAAGCCCGCCGTGCACACCCTGGACGCCGCCCATCTCTACCGCGTCGCCCTGGAGCAGGCACCGGCCGGGACGCGGCTGCACGGGGTGGGCGACGAAGGCGTCCCGTTCCGGCAGCTCGCCGAGACAATCGGCCGCAATCTGGGTGTCCCGACCAAGGCCATTCCGGCCGACCGGGCGCAGGACCAGTTCGGCGCTTTCGCCTGGCTCGCGGCGATGGACATCCCGGCCGCCAACGCCCGCACGCGGCGACTGGTGGACTGGCAGCCGGTCCACCCCGGCCTCATCGCCGATCTCGACCAGGGCCACTACTTCACCGAAGCCTGAGGAAGAAACCAGCACGGCGGGCACAACTCTCCCGCTCCGACCAACGAGAGGCCGTGCCCGCCGTGCTGAGCGGCCGGTTCCGGCTTGTGTCTGTGTCCGATGGATTTCTGCTGTGTACTAACACATTGCGGCCACGTTAAGGCCGCACCCGGCGTCCGTTCCGGATGCTGGACGGTCTTGAGTTGCCACACTCTCCGCGCTTACGGTTAAACCGTCAGTCGTCAGACGTCCAAGCGGGGAGGATGACGGAGTGTCCGCTACCGCGGCGAGTCCCGACCACGAACTGGACGTGCTCGACCGGCGGCAGGACAGCCGGCACCGGTGGATCGTGCACGGCGGCCAGGTGCTCGTCGGCCTGATTTTTCTCGGCCTGTGGCAACTGGCCGGAAAGATCTTCGGCGCCTTCGTGCTGAGCAGCCCGTCGCTGATCATCGAGCGGATCGCGAACCTGGTCAGCACCGGCGCGCTGTGGCCGAACCTGAGCACCACCATGATCGAGACGTTCGGCGGACTCGGCATCGGCATGGTCATCGGCGTCACCCTCGGCCTGCTGATCGCGCCGTCGC
>DATATV010000117.1:0-1925 GCA_036268615.1 Pseudonocardiaceae bacterium | reverse complement strand
GCTGTTTCCTGCCGACCCGATTGCTCGTGCAGCGCGGCATTTACGACGCCGTGCTCGCCACCGCGGTGGCCACGGCGGAGTCGGTCCGCCACCGCGACCCGTTCGACCGGGCCACCGGGATGGGCCCGGTCGTCGACGTCGCCGCGGCGGACCGCATCCTCGGCGTCATCTCCGACGCAGTCGCCGGCAAGCACGGCCGCCTCGTCGCGGGAGGCGAGCGCGGGCCGGGTCCGGCCTATGTGCGGCCGACAGTCTTCGCCGATGTCGACCCGACCAGTTCCCTTGCACAGCACGAGGTTTTCGGCCCCGTGCTGGCCATCACCTCGTTCGACACCGAGGACGCGGCGGTCGAGATCGCCAACAGCACGCGGTACGGCCTGGCCGGGTACGTGTGGACCGACGACGTCGCCCGCGCGCACCGGGTGGCCGGTCGGCTGGAGGCCGGGTACGTCTCGGTGAACGGGCTGGCCGGGCTGCCGCCGGCCGCGCCGTTCGGTGGCTGGAAGGCCAGTGGCCGTGGGGTCGAGGGTGGTCGCGAAGGCCTGCGCGAGTTCCTCCGCGTCAAGAACATCCATGTGGGGTTGGCATGACGCCCGAGGAGTTCGAGACCAGGGCGGTTGAATTCCTCGCCGCGCGCGTCACTCGTCGCGGCCCCGTCTCCACCGAATGGGGCCATGGTGAGGAAGGTCTCGCGCTGTTCCACGAGACCACCGACGCGCAGGAACGGGCCGAGGCGGACGCCGCGCTGGCGTGGCAGCGCGAACGATGGGCAGCCGGTTTCGGCTGGATCACCGGCCCCGTCGAACAGGGCGGGGCGGGCTTGCCCGCGTCGTACGACCGGCTCTACCGAACGCTCGAGGCGCAGTTCGAGATCCCGGACATGAACCCGCTGCGGATCGGCCTGGGAACGTTGAGCCATGCGCTGCTGAGCAACGGCAGCGCGGAGCAACTCGCGGCGCACGCCGTGCCCATGCACCGCGGCGAGACCATTGGCTGCCAACTGTTCTCCGAGCCCGACGCCGGCTCCGACCTGGCCGGCGTGCGCACCCGCGCCGTCCGCGACGGGGCCACCTGGCGCATCGACGGGCAGAAGGTGTGGACGTCCAACGGCACCTTCGCCGACATCGGCCTGGCCCTGGTGCGCACCGACCCGGAGGCACCGAAACACCGCGGGCTGACCATGTTCCTGGTGCCGATGACCACGCCGGGCGTGGAGGTCCGGCCGCTGCGGCAGCTCACCGGCGGTGCCAGTTTCTGCGAGACGTTCCTGACCGATGTCGTGCTCGACGATGCATTGCGCCTCGGCGACGAGGGCGCCGGCTGGGCCGTGGCCACCGCCGCGCTGGCCGGGGAACGCCGTGCCGTCGGTGACCGGTCGCACGAGGCCAATGCCCGCGCGATGGCGTTGCTGCGCACGCTCGCCCAACGCACCGGGCAGGCGACCGACCCGGCCGTGCGCGACTGCTGGGCCGATCTGCACACGCGACTCGCGGTCGCCCGGTTCCAGCAGCAGCGGATGCAGGCGTTGCCTGAGCAATCGCTGTCCGGCGCCGAGCGGGCCATGGACAAGGTGCTGCTGGCAAGCAATCAGAAACGGATCGGTGACCTGGCCGCGCAGTTGCTCGGCCCGGCCTTCGTCGCCGACACCGGTGCCTGGGGCACGTTCAACTGGAACCGTTGGCTGATGGGCAGCATGGGTTACCGGATCGCGGGCGGCACCGAGGAGATCTTGAAGACCATGCTCGCCGAGCGGGTGCTGGGCCTGCCCCGGGAGCCGAAGGAGAGCAAACGGTGAGCGATTACGACACGGTCCTGTTCGATCTCGCCGACGGCGTCGCGACGATCACGCTGAACCGGCCCGAGGTCATGAACGCGTTCAACCAGCCGATGCTGGACGAGTTCGCCGACATCTGGAAGCGCTGTCG
>DATATV010000116.1:0-71610 GCA_036268615.1 Pseudonocardiaceae bacterium | reverse complement strand
TCCAGGCCGGTGAACTCGCCGGACGAGCGCCATTTGTCCAGGTAGGCGAAGTACGCCAGCGCGCCGCCGGGGTGACCGACCCGCAGTCGGGCCGATGGCCCGGGGTCCTGGCCCTCGTTGTTGTAGTAGCCCGGCGTGCAGTCCGGCGAGCGCACCACGCCGGCGCCGGACAGCAGCAGCTCGATCCACGCGTCCTCGGCCGACCTGCTCACCTCGACCTGGCTGACCTCGTTGTCCAGCGCGTGCCTGACGATCAGTGCGATGGTCTTCGCGGACTCCATGACGTTGTGCGGGACGTTGGAGATCAGGTTCGCACCCTGGGTGGGCTGCACGATGAACAGGTTCGGGAAGCCGTGCACGTGCGTGCCGTGCAGAGTGCGCATCCCCTCGGCCCAGTACTCGGAGAGCTTCACGCCGTCCCGGCCGGTCAGGTCGTAGCCGGTACGCCGGGTGTAGTCGGTGCCGACCTCGAAGCCGGACGCGTAGATGACGCAGTCGACCGGGTACTCCGTGCCGGCGACAACGACACCGGTCGCGGTGATCCGCTCGACGCCCTGGCCGTCGGTGTCGATCAGGTGCGTGCCGGGAGTGTTGTACGCCTGCAGGTACTCGTCGTGGAAACACGGCCGCTTGCACATCTGGCGGTACCAGGCCTTCAGGTTCCGCGCCGTCTCCGGGTCCTCGACGATCGAGTCGACCCGCGCGCGGATCTCGGTCATCTTCTCGTAGTCGGAGTCCTCGAACGCCTGCATCATCGTGGCCGGGTTCCGGTCCTCGGGCGGCAAGGCCATGATCCTGGACCGCATCCGCCGCGCGATCGCGGTCCAACCGTCCATCACCAGGTCCTCGGCGGACACGCCCTGGGTCTGGTTGGCGGTGAAGTTCTCCAGCCAGCGCTGCTGCCAGCCCGGCGTGGCGATCGTGGCGAACCAGTCCGGGTCGGTCGGCCGGTTGTCCCGCACGTCCACCGAGGAGGGGGTGCGCTGGAAGACGAACAGTTCCCCGCAGGCGCGGGCGAGGTGCGGCACGCACTGCACGGCCGTCGCACCGGTGCCGATGATGGCCACCCGCTTGCCGGTCAGCCCGGTCAGCGGGGCGCCGGTCGGGTCGCCGCCGGTGTAGGCGTAGTCCCAGCGGCTGGTGTGGAAGCTGTGGCCGGCGAACGACTCGATGCCCGGGATTCCGGGGAGTTTGGCCACGTGCAGCGGGCCGGTGCCCATCGCGACGAACTGCGCGGTGAACTCGTCGCCCCGGTTCGTGCGGACGGTCCAGCGGGAGGTCGGCTCGTCCCATTCGAGGTCGGTGACCTCGGTGTGGAACAGGGCGTTGTCGTAGAGGCCGTACTGCTTGCCGATGCGCTGGCAGTGTTCCCGGATCTCCGGCCCGTGCGCGTACTTCTCGGTCGGCATGTGGCCGGTTTCCTCAAGCAGCGGCAGGTAAACGAACGACGCCGTGTCGCACTGCGCGCCCGGGTAGCGGTTCCAGTACCAGGTGCCGCCGAAGTCGCCGCCCTTCTCGATCACGCACACGTCCTCGACACCGGCCTCCTTCAGCCGCGCCCCGGTGACCAGCCCGGCGAACCCACCGCCGATGAACACCACCGTGCGGTGGCCGGTGACCGGTTCCCGCTCGACCCTCGGGGTGTGCGGGTCCTCCCGGTGGCGCGCGAGCCGGCCGGTCAGCCTGCGGTACTGGTCGTTGCCGTCCGGACGGAGTCGTTTGTCGCGCTCGGCGAGGTACTTGCGGCGGATGGCGTCCTTGTCGATCTTGCCGGTGGGGATGCCATCGGGCCTGGTGGGACGACCGGCGACGGTCATGTGCACTCCGAAGGTCGGCTGGTGACAGGGCGGTCCGCCCCTCCGCAGTGCCAGCATGTCACTCATGAGTGACAGGGGGCAAGTGTCGCCGTACGATTCCCGCGTGCCCCCTGACGCGGTAACCAGCACGCCGCTGGCCGACGAGCAGCGCGACGTGGCCAGAGCCCGGATTCTGCGCGCCGCCCGAGCGGTACTCGCCGAGCGCGGCCTGGCCGCGACGGTCGACGACGTGGCCGAGGCGGCCGGGGTCAACCGGCGCACGGTGTTCCGCCATTTCGCCACCCGCGACGGCCTGTTCGCCACCGCGATCAACGGCCGGGCGCGCGACTACGTCGAGCAGATCCCGGCCCCGCCGGAGCACGACGACCTCCGGGACTGGCTGGTCGACCTGCTCACCGTCACCCACCGGCTCAACGCCCGCAACGGCCGCGTCTTCTGGGAACTCGCCCTGCATCCGGACGACCTGCCCGCCGAGTTGGCCGTGGCGGCCGCCGAGCGCCAGGAGGGTCGTCGGCACTTCGCGATCGGCGTGACGACGCGCGTCTGGCACGCCCGTGGCGGTTCCGGCGAGCCGCCGGCGTGGCTGATCGACGCGGTCGCGGTGCACCTGTCCGGCTTCACCACCCAGGCGCTGACCGGCGACTTCGGCCGCACACCCGAGCAGGTGGCCGGGGTATCCGCGCAGGTCATCGAGGCCGTACTGACCGCAGCCCTGCGTGCCGAGTGAGATCGGCCGCCTCGCCGGAACGCGACCCGGCCAGTTGTCCACAGGTGTGCACAACCCTGGGGACAACTCGAACAGGTGTTCGAACAGGGTCAGTTTCGAACGATGGCCGGCATGGTGGCCAGATCCCGGTTGGGCCGGGGCAGCCGAACCGTCGGCCGATCCATCTGCCGCTGCCGCCGAATCACCGCGACGTTCACCGACGCGGTCGTCGCGCTCTCGCCGATGGCCGTCCGCCCGGCGCGCAGCAACTGCCAACCCCGGCGCACCATCGCCCGCGCCGAGTCGCGCCGGCGAGTGAACACGTCCACCGCGGTGTCACTCTCGGTCTCGGCATCATCCATGTCCGCCCGCGCGTCCCGTGCGAGGCGGATGACCTCTTCCGCGCACACCAACAAAATCACGCCGAACACGATCAATGCGATCATCAGGACTCCCTCCGCCTCGACGGGCGACCAGCGAGATCCCCCTCGTAGTCAATGATGCGCGAAACCCCCGCCAGGTTGCCCGCCCAGGACTTGACCTGGCTCACATCGTCCACTATGGACTCTCCAAGAACTCAACTGTCGATCATGGTCCGCGCGGACGAAGTTCCTTGCCTGCCCAGCAAAGGGCAACCCTGATCGAGTGCCGGCTACCGGCGAGGCCCCCCGAACGGGCATACCTGACGTATGGTCGTTCGTGTTATGGCCTCGAAACGGGGGTACATCCGTGGCCGACAAAGAGTACCCGCTGGAGCATGGACACGATCGGGCGACAGAGGTTCACAACACCGCGCCGGGCGAGGTTGACGGGATCTCATTCCAGGCGGGCGTCATCTCCGGCGGCGTGCATTTCCACGATGCCGACAGCACGCGACCGAGCGAGTCCGCCATCCGCGCGGTCGTGCCGAGACAACTTCTTCCGGCACCGAGCCGGTTCGCTGACCGCCGGGACGAGTGGGCTGAACTGGAGCGCGTCCTCGGCCGACCGGCCGACGCGACTCCCCCCGTCGTACTGCTGACCGGACCAGGCGGCGTCGGCAAGACCGCACTCGCGCTGCGCTGGCTCGGCCAGCGGGCCGACCGGTTTCCCGGCGGCCAGCTCTACGCCGACCTGACCAGCGCGGATGGCGAGCCGGTGGCTCCGGACGACATCCTCGGCCAGCACCTGCGCGCACTCGGCGTCGCCGCACAGCACGTTCCCGCCGAGTTCGCCGAACGCCGGGCCCTGTTCCGGTCGGTCACCGCGGACCGAGCGCTCGCGGTGCTGCTGGACAACGCGGTGTCGGCCGCCCAGGTGCGGGTGCTCGTGCCGGCGTCGGCCACCAGCATGGTCGTGGTCACCAGTCGGCGGACCCTGCTCGGGCTGCTCACCGCAGGCGCCGAGCTGATCCAGGTCGAGCCGCTCGATGCCGAGGGCGCGCTGGAACTGCTGTCCCACCGGGTCGGCGCCGATCGAATCGCCACCGAGAACGGTCCCGCCGTGACCTTGGCCGAACTCTGCGGCGGACTGCCGATCGCATTGTGCGTCGTGGCCGCGCTCGCGGTGGCCCGGCCGCGACGGCCGCTGGAACGGACTGTGGCCGACCTGCGTGAGGAACAGCACCGGCTGGACGAGCTGTCCCTCGACGACGAGACGTCGGTACGGGGGACGTTTGATATGTCCTGTGTGGACCTTTCGGACGATGCGGCGCGGATCTACCGGACGATGGGCCTCAATCCGGGCGCGGACTTCGGCCTCGATCTGGTCGCGGCGGCGACCCGGCAGCCGGCCGCGAGCGCGCGCCGGGCGGTGAACGAACTGGTCGACGCGAGCCTGCTGACCGAGCGGGCGGACGGCCGCTTCCAGTTCCACGACCTGATCCGGGCACACGCCCGGGAGCGCGCCGAGCGGACCGAGCCGCCCGACGAGGTCGCCGCCGCCGTACGCCGGATGGTGGAGTGGTACCTCCGGGTCGCGGACGCCGCCGACGCGGTGGTCATGCCCAGCCGCCGCCGACTGTCGCATGGTCTCGCCGAAGCGCCGCTGCCAGCCGGGCTGGCCGACTATGACGGCGCGCTGGCGTGGCTGGAGCTGGAACGACACAACCTCACCGCGATGACGCGCGCCGCCAGCTCGCACCATTGGTACGAGCTGACCAACCTGCTCGCCAGGGCGATGCAGCCGCTGTTCATCCTGCACCGGCACTACCAGGACGCCGTGTACATCGATGAGATCGGCCTGCGTGCGGCCACCGCACTGGCCGACCGCCGCGGCGAGGTCGACATGCGCAAGCGCCTGGCCCGCACGTACAGCCGCCTCGGTGAGTTCGAGTCGGCGCAGACCCACGTGACCGAGCTGCTGCGGGCGACCAGGGCGTGGGGCGACCGACGCGGGGAGGCCAGCGCGCTGAAGAGTCGGGGCATCCTGCTCACCGAGACCGGCCGGCTCGACTCCGCGGTGGCCGCGTTCCACGAGGCACTGGCCATCCTGACCGAACTCGACCAACGCCACGCCCAGGGCCTGACACTGATCAACCTGGGCGAGGCGCTGATCGCGCTGGGCCGGTTCGACGAGGCGATCGGCCAGCTCGAATCGGCCCGGCTGCTGCTGTCCGCCCCGGAGCGAACCGACAGCTACAACGCCGCCCGAGCCGCACTCCGCCAAGGACAGGCGCTCGCGCTCGCCGGCAGTCCGGCCGCGGCACGCGAGTTGCTCGGCACGACCCTGGCCACGTTGACCGAACTGCGGGCGACCGCCGAGCAGGCCATGACCCACCGTGCGCTGGCCGAGTTGGCCCAGCTGTCCGGCGACGAGCCCACAGCCCGCGAGCACGAGGCCGCCGCCATCCACCTGGCCAGGGGCACGACCAGCTTGATCGACGACGAGACCTGACCAGACCTCACCGCAGCCGATCCGCGGCCGGCAGCCCGAGGCCGGACACCAGTTCGGCCAGCACCGCCGCCGGCACACCGGGCTCCTCGTCGGGCAACCCGCCCACCTTCCAGCTCGCCGCGAGCACGCCGTACCGCGCGGCCAGCACCGGATCGCCGGACACCAGATAGTGGTGGATGAACGAGGCGAACAACGTGTCACCCGCTCCGCTGGTGTAGACGACGCCCCGGGGTGGGGCCGCCGGCACGTGCCAGATCTGCCTCGTCGCGCGCACCCCGACCAGCGCCCCCCGCCCGCCGCAGCCGACCAACGCGAGCGGCGTGCCGAACCGGTGCCAGAGCCGGACGATCCAGTCCTCCGCCCCGCCGGTCAGCGCCTCGTGCGAGCAGGCCAGTAGGTGCGCGGCGCGCAGCCAGTCCTGGTGCGGGCTGGTATCGATGTCCGTGGCCAGTTGCACGTCGGTGGCGATCGGCACCCCGCGCCGCTGGGCGGCGGCGATCAGCGGCCGGGTGAACGCGACATTGCCCAGCACCGCGAGGTCGCAACCCGGCGCGGCGTCCAGCGCCGCGGTGAACACGTCGATCGGATAACACAGATCCGGGACGAACCGCAGATCACGCGCACCGGCCCGGTTGCCTTTCGGGTCGTAGAGCACCACCGCCCGCGGCTGCTCGGCGCAGACCTGCGTCGTCGCCCGGTACAGGCCGTGCTGACGCAACCCGGTCACGGCCAGATGGCCCAGCGGATCGGCACCGACGTAGGTGGCCAGGTCCACGTCGGAACCGAGCTGTTGCAGGGTGCGGGTGATGGTCCACCCGGTGCTGGCCAGCCGAACACTGATCTGTCCTGGCTGCTTCTCACTCGGCCGGTGCGGGACCGGAAACGACTCGACCGGCCGAGCGATCCGGACGCTCACCACACCGGCGACCACTACCCTGCCCATCAGAACCTCCAAGGGTCACAAGCGTTGTCGGGCAACGAAAACTCATCAGCCAGCCGCGTTCACAGAACGCGACGGCCAGGACGCAGCCGGGATAACGGACCAGGGCGGTGCGCAGCCAGCGCACCGCGGCCCACCAGGACCCGCACTCGCACAACAGCACGTCCGCGCTGTGCGTCCAGCGCACCGGGCTGCGCCCCACCACTGCCACCACCGGGCCACCGCTGACCACGTCACGCCCCTCCCGCATCGGGCACCGGAACCGGCTCAGCCCGCCGATGGCGACCGGGCACGGCCAGGCCGAGCAACCGGTACATCTCCTGGCGGAGCAGCCGGTGCGCGTGACCGGGTCGAGAGGTCAGCCGGGACAGCACCGCCTCCTGCCAGGTACGGGTCGCGGCCGAGGCCGCCGTCCGCAGCTGCTGGACGAGCGGGCGGCCCCGGGTCAGCGTCGGCGCGTGCCGGGCCAGCCAGGCGTGCGGTGAGCGCGGATCGACCTCGGCGGCGGGAAAACCGTTGTGCAGCACCGGAATTCCCAGCGCGGCCGCGTAGACGGTGGTCGAGCCGTGGTCACCGATGACGTAGTCGGCGGCGAGCAGCGAGGGCCGCCAGTCCCGCTCGGGGTCGACCATCATCAGTCCGGCGTCCCGGGCATCGGTGAGCCAGGCCCGCAACTGCCGCACGCCGTGCGCGGCCCAGGCCGCCGGGTGGACCAGGGTGCCGACCCGGTAACGACGGGAGCGCAACTCGCGCATCACGTCGAACACGAGCTCAATGTTCCGGCCGATCACCGAGTGCGGACCCCAGGTGGAGGCGATCAGCACCAGTCGTTGGTCGGGCTCGATGCCCAACGCGGCCCGATAGTCGGCCCGGGCCGGCAGGCTCACCGCAAGCCGGTCCAGGCAGGGATCGCCCGCGACCATCGCGATCTTGGCCGCCGGCGGGCACTGGCTGGCGAGCAGGGCACGCTGGGCCCGGTGGGACAACACGATCCGGGCCGGAATCAGCCGGCCGTCGCGCATCAGCCGCTGCGGGTCGAGGCCGTACACCGCCCGCCGTCCCGCGCGCCGGGCGTCAGGACAGGCGGGCGCCCGCTTGCCGTAACCGGCGCCGTGCGGAAGAACCATGATCGGCGCATGAATCCGGTCCATGCCCTCATAACCGGCGGACACCGCGAGGTCGAACCGCTCGTGGGTCGCCTGCTGCCACGGCATCTCAAGGCCGCCGAACGAGCGGATCAGCGATTCCACGCCGGCACCGAACACGCCCGGCGCCTTCGTATAGGCCACCTGCACGTGCAGATCGGTTTCGATCAGGCCGATCACATCGTCCAGCCGGTGGCCGGCGACCAGACTGTTGATCGCCACCAGTACTTTACGCAGGCCACTTCGGGTCACCCACCGGTTCGCATCGATGCCGATGGGTGCCGACAGCCACGGTGCCTCACTCATGATTATTCCCCCGATCATTTGGCTTGGCAGCCTTGTGGAACACGATCGGGGTCGACCTGGTCAATTCGGTTGCATTTCACTTGCAGCCGACCTGCAATGGTCGTAACAATTCGATATCAGGCAGTGATCATATTGTTCGGACTCGCGAAAAAGGCCCACACTGGCGGCAAACCCTGTACCGCAACCGGCGAGGGGGTCGTCCGGTGGAATTCCATATCCTTGGGCCGATCAGCCTGCGAGCGAACGGCCAACTGGTGCAACTCGGGTCGACGAAGACCCGAGCCATGCTGGCCATCCTACTGCTGGCCAAGGGTTCCGCCATCTCCACCGACACGCTTGTCGAGCGACTGTGGGACGACCGGACGGCCAGACCGCGAACGGCGCTTTATCCCCATGTGAGCCGGCTGCGTAGCGCGCTGGCCAGGGCGGAAACCGGGCTGAAGGTCGAACACGAAAATGGTTCGTACCGCCTGGCAGCCGACCCGGAGACCGTGGATTACCACCGGTTCAAGGCACTGACCAGCCGCGCCAAAATGGCTGCCGACGGCGGGCACCACGATGTCGCCGAAGCCACATACACCGAAGCGCTCGACCTCTGGCGCAATGCTCCGCTGACCGAACTGAACACCACATGGGCGCGCCAATTCCAGGAGACAGCGGTCCAGTGGGATCTGCTGCCGGCCTTCCAGGGCTTGTTCGACGCGCAGCTCGAACTAGGCGTCGAGCACGTCAATCAGGAGCGGCTGCGGGCACTGATGGACGAATACAGGACGGACGAGACATTTTCTGGACAATGGATGCGCGTACTGGCCGCGACGAAACGATTCGACCAGTTGCGCAGCCACTACCGGTTGTTCAGCGAACGGGTGCGCCGCCAATTGAAGCTCGCGCCCAGCCCGCAGTTCGTGGCACTCTATACCGAACTCGCCAACGAGCGACGGACGGCGAGCGGCTCGATGCCCGGTCGCCCCCCGCAGGCGTTCGACCAGTTGCCGCGAACGACTCGACAGTTCATCGGCAGGGCGACCGTACTCGACGAGATCGACGAGCTCATGCTCGATCCGGCGGGAGCGCCAGTACTGGCGATCAGTGGCACACCCGGAATCGGCAAGACAACGCTGGTGACCCACTGGGCGCACCAGCGCAGGTCGGACTTTCCGGACGGTGTACTGTTCGCCGATCTCAGCGGCCACGGCCCGACCGAGCCGATGACGGCCTCGGCCGTACTCGGCAAGTTCCTGAACGACTTCGGCATCTCCAGCGAACGCATGCCGCGGGCGGACACAGACCGAGCCAAGCTGCTCCGGCGCATGCTCACCGGGCGGCGGCTGCTCATCGTCCTGGACAACGCCCGCGACTCCATCCAGCTGAAACTGATCATGGATGCGACCGCGCCATGCGCTGTCGCGATAACCAGCCGGCAACAACTCGTCGGCTTGGACTACCGGGTCGGCGCGCACCTGGTGGCGCTGTCGGTACTGGACCCGGCGGAGTCGGTGGATCTGCTCGTTCGCCGGATCGGCCGGACCCGAGCCGAGGTCGACCCCCACGCCCTCGCCGAACTGGCCGAGTTGTGCGCTGGGCTGCCGATGGGCCTGCGGATCGCCAGCGAGCACATCGCGGTGAACCGCCAGGTGCCGGTCCGCGAGTTGGTGGACGAACTCCGCGAACGGCGTCGCCTGTTACTGGACGCCGGCAGCCACGGTGACGACAGCACGATCACACTGCGGGCCATCTTCTCGTGGTCACTGGACACTCTCGACCACGAGATGAGTCGCATTTTCCTGCTGCTGGGACTGTTCCCCGGAACCCGGTTCAGCATCCCGGCCGTCGCGGCCATGGCCGGCCTGTCGGTGGAGGCGGCCGAGCGCCTGCTCGGCAAGCTCCAGGGCGCGAGTCTGATCGATCGATACAGTGCCAAATTATTCGGAATACACGACTTGTTGTACCTGTTCGCGAACGGGCTCGTCAACAACGAGCCGATCGAGTCGCGTACGAACGCGATGCACCGGTTGGCCGACTTCTACCTGGGTTCGCTACGCAACGCGCTCGGACTGATCACTCCCCAGAGCCCGCCGGTGCCACCCGTCTCCGACGCGACGGATGCCCAACCGTTGGAATTCACCGACTACGACATGGCGCGAGATTGGTGCGTAGCCGAGCGAACAAATCTACTCGCGGTCACCGAACAATGCCCACAATACGAGCTGAACGCGCACTGCTGGCGAATGATCGGACAATTCGGCGAAATGCTCACCAGGTACGGTGACCTGCGAAAGCTCGTCGGAATTCACAGAATCGCTCTGGAGTCGGCACGAATCTGCGCGGACAACGAGGGCATCGCCGGCCTACTGAACAACACCGGCACAATTCACTTGACTCTCCAGGAGTTCGACGAAGCCGCCCGCGAGTTCATCGAGGCTCGGGCCAATGACCAGCGCACCGGGGACCGCGACGGCGAGGCGATCTCCACGATGAACTTGGCTACCGCACACGTCGGTGGTGGAGACTTCGACACCGCACTCGAACTGTTCGACGTCGCGATTCAGATCTTCCGCGAGGTCGGCAATCAGGTCGGCGAGGCTCATGCCAACCACCGCATCGGCGACGCCCACAGCAAGATGGGCGACTACGACACCGCAGCCGAACACTACGAAATAGCACTGCAACTGCGCAACGAAACCGGCCTGCCCCGTGGACAGGGCGACACGCTCACCTCGTTGGGCGAACTCAGCCTTCTGCGCGATGATCCGATGGCCGCGATCGGCTACCTACAGCAGGCAATCACGTTCCACGAGCACACGCTCGACGAGCATCGCAAGGCGGCGGCCCTACTTGCCCTGGCCAGCGCTTTCTACGCGATCAACAGGTACGCCGACGCCGCGCGGACCGCACATGACGCGGTGCGCGCGGCGGCGAGCGATCCACCCTGTGAAGGAAGATCCCTGGACATCCTGGCTCAAGCCCAGGAAGCCCTCGGAAACCACGGTCTTGCGGTCGAGAACTGGACCAGGGCTCGTGAACTGCTCACCGCACTGGCCGACCCACACGCCGATACCGTGCGGCAGCACTTGGAAACGATCAGTCCCACCTGACCGACCCCGCCATCTCAGGTAGACCGAGGTGTCCGGCAACGCCGCGAGCCCGGCGGAATCCGCCGGGCTCGCAGGCCGTCATGGTCGATGTGGGCTACCCGACAGCCCCACCCATCAGTCGCCACAGCGGTTCAGCCATCAACATGGCCGCCATTGCGAGCCCGAGGTACCGCGCGCCGTGCGTGTTGAGCCATGCAACCCAACCGGAACGGTCGCCGGATTGCCGATCTGAGGTGCCCATGCGAGAGATCTTGGCAGAGGGGGCGTGCGGCCGATCACTCGCCCCCTCTTACGCACACGGAGAAACGACCCTGTCGGAGGAGTGGTTTTCGGAGAGTCGACATCCTTTTAGGTCTAGACCGCCGTACACACGAACAGGTGTCACTCCATGGAATTACTACCATCACGCAGTTCATATGGCCAACTGCGGATTAATCCGCCTCAGATTCGGCAATATCTTGCACCGTCGAGCCCTGGTTTCCAATTGGAACGGGAATATTCCCCCGTTCTATGAACATTGCTGAGGTTTTTGGCGTTACGAAGGCCCATGACAACGATGGACACCGGGCGATTGCCCTGGTCAGCGTCCTACTCGGACGCCGGCAAGATCGGTTTCACCCGGTTGAGAGCCGCCACCGTGCAGCCAGATACTCATGGCAGCGCCGGAGTTCTAGCCGACCGGCAGGTCGGTTGTCTGCTGACGCAGGACCTGACCAGGTCGCGGAAAATCGTTCGGTGCGGAAGTCAGCTCGGAGGCGGGGACAGTGGCGCCGACCCGGGAGTCACCTCCGGTCGGCGGTGACCAGATACGACGGCAACGGGTCGTTGCCACGCTCAAGGGCGACCGCGCGCAGTACGTCCAGTTGACTGGTGACGAACTCGCGCATCGGCTCCGGCAGGGTGGGCAGGCGGGTGACCACTCCGCTCGGGCGGAGGCAGTAGCCGATCTCCCAGTCGGCGTCCTGCAACGAGCCGGCGTCCACCGGGTGTTGCGCGGTCGTCCGCCAGCCCGCCGGGGTCAGCGCGCGGAGCAGGCTCTGCTGGGAGAACGGGCTGCGGATGTTGCCGGTCGCGCGCTCGCCGGTCGCCTCGACCTGACCCTGGATCAGGACGGCGAGCAGGTGTGGCAGCTGGCTCAGTGCGTTCGGGCGGAGGTCCCATTCGGCGAAGCACAGGTGTCGCGCCCACGGGCGCACCCTGGCCAGGGTGCGGGTCAGCTGGTCGACGGACGCGAAGTACCACGAGCAGTGCGAGAGCACGACGTAGTCGAACGTGTCGGCGGCGAACGAGTTCGCCTCGTCCAGCACGTCGAAGCCGAACCGGATGTCCACCCGCGCGCCCAGCGGGGTGGAGCGCAGGAACTCTGCCGACTCGCCGAGGGTGACCGGCGCGCCGTAGGTCGGCTCGGCGATGTCGACGCCGACCACCCGGCCCCGCTCGCCCACCGCCTCGGCCAACACAGCCGTCATGTCGCCCTGGCCGCAGCCGACCTCAAGTACCGACGCGCCCGCCGGAATCCGCCACTGGTCGACCAGGCCGACCCGGAACCGGGTCTGCACAACCTGGACCTCCGGGCTGACCTCGGTGGCCGCCATAACCTCGGTAATCGCCTCGACGCGGTCCACAAGCGCTCCCTCAGGTTGAACTACACCTGATCATAAGGAGCCTGTCCGCTGATTTTCGGACGATAACGAACGAGTGAACAGGCCGCCTCAATGGTGGCGTCAACCGGAGCGGTCGACGCCACCAGCGGGTACTCAGCCGGGCAGCGTGGCCTCGATCGCCGTGATGACGGCCTCGTCCTCGGGCTCCGTGCTCGGCCGGAATCGACCGGCGATCGCACCGGACGGGTCGACCAGGAACTTCTCGAAGTTCCATCGAATATCACCGGACTCACCGGTTGCATCGGTTGTCGTTACCAGTTCGGCGTACAGCGGATGCCGGTTTTCGCCATTCACCTCGATTTTTTCGAACATGGGAAATGTGACACCGTAGGTCGTCGCGCAGAAGGTGGCGATTTCCTCCGCGGAGCCCGGCTCCTGCCCCATGAACTGGTTGCAGGGGAACCCGGCGACGGTGAAGCCACGCTCGGCGTAACGCTGCTGGAGTCGCTCCAGCCCCTCGTACTGCGGGGTCATGCCGCACTTGGACGCGACGTTGACCACCAGGATCGTCTTGCCGGCGAAGTCGCCCAGCGTCGCGGCCTCGCCGGCCAGCGTCCGCAGCGGTTGCTCGTAAATGCCCATGATCGATGATTACATCTCACCGACGGTAGCTGAACGGCGACATCGCTCACAGTCGTCGACCGGATCAAGATCAGGATTGGGAAGAAATAACCGGCAGTGGGCCATCCGGGTGAACAATGGCCCAGATGAATAGCACCCATAACACCGCTCGCCGTATTACCGTCATATGGTCATCGCTGCGACCGAATGGCACCAGCTCGCCCTGGGGGAGACACAGCACCATGGTTGACTCGACTGCGCTCGCGGAGCCGCGGTGGATCGTGTCGGCCGCCGGCCTGCGCTACCGGCGCCGGCCTGAACCCGACGAAACGGCCAGCTGACGGCGCCATGTGGCCGGACATCGGGGTACGGCGGGCACGGGCGGCAAGCGCCGGAGGTCGACAGGCGCTCGCCGGGGACGACCTGCCCGCGGCCGAACGGCAGTTCGGTGCGGCCCTGCGGCGGCTGTCCCGAGCGATCGGCAAGGACGAGCGGGCCACCGAGACGGCCGCCGCCGCGACGATCGGGCTCGGCCGGGTCTGTCTGGCCCGCGACGACCTGCACGGCGCCGACCTGCGCTTCGCCGAGGTGCACAAGCTGCGGCCCGCGCACTGGGAGGGGTTCTTCTGGACCGGCTGCACGGCCGCCCGGCGCGGTGAGTTCGCGCGCGCCGACTGGTATCTAAGTGCCGCACTGGCCCGGGACAGCCGGCAGGGGCGGGCCTACCTGCAACGGGCCTACGTCCGGCTCCGGCAGCATCGGTCCGAGGCCGCGCTGGCCGATCTCTACGCCGCCGACCACCGGCAGGCCCTGGACGACCGGGGCCGGGTGTTGCTGGCCGGGCTGCTGCTGCACCGGAGCCGATGGACGCAGGCCGAGGAGTACGTCAACAGTGTCAGCCCGGCCGGCCGCACCCCGCAGGCCGCCGCGCTGCTCGGCTTCGCGCTGCACCGGCAGGGCAAGCTCGTGGCGGCGCACGAGGCCTACCAGTTCGCCCTGGCCGGCGGGTATACCGAGGACACCGTGCTGCACCAGCACGGCCTGGTCGGCTACCAGCTCGGCCGATTCATCAGCAGCGTCGAGTCCTGGTCCACGCTGACCGCGCGCTATCCCGAGCGCCCGGAGTTCGCGACGCTGCGCGCCACCGCGTGTTACGCCTACGCCCGACAGCTCGTCGAGCAGCGGGAGTTCGCGCTGGCCGCCCGGTACCTGGAGACCGCGGCCGTGCCGGGCGAACTCAACTCGACCATCGCCGAACTGCACCTGCAGGCGGCCGCGCGGATCATCGACAGCACCGCGTCCGGACCGCTGCTCGCCCACCTCACCCGCAGCCGCCAGCTCTGCGCGGCCGACCCCCGACCGGCGCACTACCTGGCCGTGGTCGCCGCGCTGACCGGCCGGTTCGACGAAGCCGCCGACCTCTGGCGCGAGCTGCCCGACGGGCCGAGGTCGCGGTACGGGCTCGCGCTGTGCGCGATCGGCCGGGGCGAACCCGAACTCGCCCTTGCCGACCTGCTTGATCTTGCCTCGACCAGCACCGATCCGCTGATCCGGACCCGGTCGGCGCACGCGGTGGTGGCGCTGTCGCTGCGGGCCGGTGACTGGCCGACCGCGCTCGCCGCGCTCGAACCGGTGGCCGGCGGGGACACCGGGAACGAGACCGCGTGGGTCGGGCTGCACGCCGAGGGGCTCTACCGCACCGGGGAGTACGACACCCTGCTCGGCCTGGCGGCGACCGGGCCGCGCCGGCCGTGGCAGGACCTGGCCCGGCTGCGCACCGCGGCCGCGGCCGCCGAACCGCCGGGCGAGGACGAGCTAGAACCGGTCGGCCGGCACCGCCGGGCCGGCCTCGAACTCGCCCTCGTGCTCCGGGAAACCGCATTGGCCCATGCCGAGCGCGGCGACTGGGTGCCCGCCGCGACCTGGCTGTTGCGGGCCGAACGGCTCGATCCGACGGCCCGGCCGGACGCCACCGCCCAGCTGCGGGCGCCCGAGGAGCGGGCGCCGAAGTTGATCGACGCGCTCGTGCACGGGCTCGGCGGCCACCGGCGGCTCGCCGTCGAGCGGCTCGCCGCGGCCTCTCGGCGTGATCCGGCCAACCGCGGGCTCAGCCACACCCGCGCGCTGATGCTGCTGCACACCGTCACCGCGCGGGAACTGCCGCCCGACGAGCCGGAGGGCTGGCTGGCCTGCATCGGCGCATGGATGTCGGTGCTCTACGACGAGGAGTTCTGGACCGGGTGGCAGCGGCGCGCCGAAGACCGGTACGGCGCGTCGGTGCCGACGCCGATGCTGGACACGCTGCGCACCAGCCTGCGTGAGCTGATCGAGCACCGGGTCGCGGCCGACCACGTCAACGGCGGGCCGCCGCTGACCTTGTTGCTGCGTCGGGAGAACGACGCGGCCCGGGTGCTGCGCGCGGCCGGCGGCCTGCCGGTCGAGGACCCCCGGCACGTCGAGGCGCGGCTGGTCTGCGGGCCGCTGCGGATCATCGAACTGGGCTTGCAGGACCAGCTCGGCCGGTTCACCGTGGGCCTGGGCAACGCCGACGCGCGGGCCGAGGACCTGCTCCGCCGGTTCTCCCAGCTCGGCCTCGCCGAGGTGCAGCTCGCCGCCGGCCGGCCGGCCGAGGCCCTGGAGCTCGCCCGCGATCTGCGCTGCCCGGACTGTCGGGCGCGCGGGCCGGAAGTCCCCGGCGCCGACCAACTGTTGGTCTGCGCGGACGACTGCGCCTACTTCGACCAGTACAACCCGGCGTTCACCGCGCTGGCCAACAAGCACCAGGAACTCGCCGTCGGCGGCACCACGCTGGCCGTCGAGGCGCTGCTCGGCCTGGCCAAGGCGGCGGTGTCGGAGGGCACCCCGGACGTGGACGAGGTGGCCCGGTTCTGGCGCGACGCGGTCGAGTACGCCGAGCGCAGCGGCAGCCGGACGACCGTGCGGCAGGCGGTGGTGGACACCGCGGTCGGGCGAGCGGAAGCGTTGAGCCACAAGGAGGACTGGGGTCGTGCGGTGGCCCTGTTGGACCTCGCGGTGGAGTTGGTCGACCCGGTCGAGACGCACCGGCGGGACCAGTTGGTCACGCAGCTCGCGGCGATGCTGACCACCCGGGGCATCACCACCTTCAACGCCGACGCGAGCACCGTCGCGACCGCCTGCCAGGACCTCGCCCGGGCGGTCGAGCTGAGCCCGCATCTGTTGCGGGCCAGACGAAATCTCGGCGCGCTGCTCCGGGTGATGGCGTTGGAGCGGTTCGACCAGCGCGACTACCTCGGCGCCGCGCCGCTGCTGCGGGAGGCGATCGAGCAGTTCGAGCACGGGCTGACCGACAAGCCGGGCGACCCGGAGTTCACCGAGTGGCGGGACCGCGCCGGCGCCGACCTCAACGTGGTGTTCCGCGTGCTGGCCGGCGCGAACCACGGCCGGCGGCGATGACCGTGGCTGACCACGCCGGGAGCACGGAAAACATTACCAGGGAAGGGAGTCCGCACACATGATCCAGGACCCGCTGACCGTCTGGAACGGACCGTACCCCTACGACGCGCTGGCGCCGGCCGGGGTGACCCCGGCGTACTCGCACGCGCAGATGGCCGAGGTGTCCTTCACCCTGATGACCCGGCGGATGATGAATCCGCGCACCCAGAAGGCGTGGAACGAGCTGCGTGACCTGCAACGCCGGTTGCTGGCCGACTTCCTGCTCTACGACGTGGACGCGGCCGAGGAGATCGCCGACGCGCGCGCCGAGTTGGCCCGCGAGTTCGCGGCGCCGACCGAGACCCCGGAGGCGGTGCGGGCGCTGGCCATGCCGGTCGAGGCGCTGACCGAGCTGACCGGTGAACTGGCCGAGGTCGTGCTCGACTCGGCGCCACCGGTCAGCGGTCAACCGCTGTTCGGCGTGTTCCCGCCGCCGTCCCTGATCGACTCGCTGATCGAGTTCGACCGATGAGCTCCAGGAGGGTTCGATGAGCGGCCGGAAACCCACCGGGGCAGGCGAGCCGCCCCCGGCCGACCCGGCGGACCTGCTCGGCGAGCTGGCCGCGGGCCGCGAGCAGACCGCCGACCTGCTGCACGCGCTGACCGCCCAGGCCGAGCGGACCGAGGCGCTGCTGCGCGCGCTCAACGAGCACGAGTTGACCACCAGCCGGCTGCTGCGCGGGGTCGCCGACGTGCTCGGCTCGTTCGACCGACTGCTCGCCCACGAGTCCGATGTGGACATCGAATCCTACCGGGCGAGCGTGCGGCGGACCGCTGCGGTGTTGGCGGACATGTTGTGGAACAACGGGGTCGAGCTGATCGGCGCGGCCGGTGAGATCGCCGAGCCGGACACGCACCGGGTGGTCGAGGTGGCCGACAACCCGAAACTGGCCGAGGACGCGGTGGTTTCGGTGATCCAGCGCGGCATTCGGTATCAGGGCCGGTTGATCCGACCGGCCTCGGTGATCGTGTCCAGTGGTCGCGACGGCGGCCCGGAACCGGTCGCCGCCCGGCCGGCCACGGACGAGGAGCAGCCATGACCGCGATCGGTATCGACCTCGGCACCACCAACTCGGCCGTGGCCAGGTACGACCCGACCCAGCAGCGGGCCTCGGTGCTGGTCAACGGCGACGGCAAGCCGCTGACCCCGTCGGTGGTGGGGGTGCGCACCCGCAACGGGGAGCAGACCCGGCTGGTCGGCTTCGCCGCGCTCAACTGGGCCAAGCGCGAGCCCAAGGACACCGTGCTGTCGGTGAAACGGCTGATGGGCCGCGACTTCGCGGACGCGGCCATCGCCGAGGCGCGCGGCCGGCTGAACTACCAGATCGTCGCCGGTCCTGGCGAGGACCCGAGGGCGCACGTGGTGATCGCCGGCGCGACCTACACACCGGCCCAGGTGTCCACGATGATCCTGGAGAAGCTGGTGAAGGACGCAGGCGACCGGCTGGGCAGCACGCCCACGCACGCGGTGATCACCGTGCCGGCCTACTTCCGCGAGTCGCAGCGGGCGGCCACCCGGGAGGCAGGCGAGCAGGCCGGGCTGACCGTCAAGCGGATCATCGACGAGCCGACCGCCGCGGCCATCGCCTTCGGCGTGGAGCTGCGCCAGGGCGAACGGCGCCGGGTGCTCGTCTACGACCTCGGCGGTGGCACCTTCGACATCTCCATCCTCAACATCGCCAGGGACACCGAGGGCTACAACCACTTCCAGGTACTGGACTTCGTCGGCGACAACTGGCTCGGCGGCGACGACTTCGACCTGCTCATCGTCGACCGGATCATCGACTGGATCAAGCAGGACGCCGGCACCGACCCGTCCGGCGACATCCACTTCCTGTTCGCCGCCAAGCAGTACGCCGAGCAGGCCAAGCGCGAGCTGAGTCAGCTGGCGGAGACCGACATCATCATTCCGGCCGCGCTGCGCACCGACGGCGGCACCGTGGTGGACGTGGACATGACGCTCACCCGGGCGGACTTCGAAACGATGATCGAGCCGCTGGTGGACCGGACGATCGGCCTGGTGCGCACCGCGCTGAGCCGACAGAGCCTGTCCGCCGAGGACATCTCCGACGTGCTGCTGGTCGGCGGCTGCACCCTGACCCCCAAGGTGTACCAGGCGGTGGAACGGTTCTTCGGCAGGGAGAAGGTGCGCCGCAACATCAACCCGATGGAGTGCGTCGCACTGGGCGCGGGCATCCTGGCCGGCACGCTGCACGGGGTGGAGTGCCTGTCCTGCGGCACGGTGAACAACGACACGGCGACCGAGTGCGCGACGTGCGGCCACAGCCTGGCCAACGCCCGGCCGACCGGGGACACGAACATCTACGACGTGACCGGCATGGGCCTTGGCGTGGCCGCCGTGCACCGGTCGCAGGCCGACGTGTTCGTGCCGATCATCCCGCGCGGCACGCCCTATCCGCTGACCGAGCCGATGCGCCGCACCTTCGAAGCCACCGACGGCCGGCTGATCCGGGTGCCCGTCTACGAGGGTGACGACGCGGTCGCCAGCCGCAACACCGAGCAGGGCGTGATCGAGTTCGAGCTGCCCGAGAAGATCGACGTGCACACCCGGGTGGAGGTCGAATTCATGTTCGACACCAACAGAATCCTGGACGTGACCATCTCGGTCCCCGGCACCGCGAACCTCCACCGCACCAGGCTGCGCACCGACACCCACCGGACCACCCCACCCGCCAAGGTCGACCCGGAGGACGGCGCGAGCTACCGGGAGGATCTGGTCTTCACCGAGGAGGCCACCCGCCGGTTCCTGCGGGTCTACCAGCAGTACCTGGACCCGACGCAGACGATCAAGATCCGCGCCGACCTGGACCGCGCGCAGCAGACCCTGGTGTTCTCCGACCCGGCCGAGTGCAGACGGATGATCAGCGTGCTGAAGGCGGACATCTTCAACTCCGGCCTGGCCGCCCAACTGTACGTCGCCGAGCGCGCCGCGGACCGGGCCACCGCCGAGGACGCACGGGAGATCAACCAGGCCATCACCACCCTGCAGCAGTCCCACCAACAGGGCCGACCGGACGAGGTGGCCGCGCAGGCGCAACGGCTGAAGGCGATGGTCGCGAAGGTCCGAGGGCAGTACGACGTGGCCGAGATCAGCGACGCGGAGCAGTTCGACGGCCTACTGAAGCTGCTGGACGAGGACTGATCTGGGGTTGGGCCGGCGCCACCTCGCTACTGACCAAGCCACCCGGTGGCGCGCCGCACGGACGAGGCACCGGGGTCGCTTCGCTCCTGGTCCTCCCGCGCCGCTGGCGTGGCAGGACTCCTGGTAACGCACTTACCCGATCAAGCGATGCATCATCGCCGAGCATTTAGCTCAATCGGGTGATGCAACTACTACTCACAGTAGATGTCACCAGCCGAACCGAACCAGCTTCCACCGGATGGTGCACACAGATGTCAAGGACGCGTGGGCTGGTCATCACACTCGTCGGCGCCTTACTGGCGCTGGGCGTGGCTGCCACGACAGCCGCCGCCGACGACACCACGATCTCCTACGACACCCTGCGCACCGGCTGGGACACCAACGAGCCGACCCTGTCGCCGGCCGCGGTCTCCGCGTCCGACTTCGGGCAGCTGTTCTCCACCCAGGTCGACGGTCAGGTCTACGCCCAACCGCTGGTCGCCAACGGCACGCTCGTGGTGGCCACCGAGAACAACAACGTCTACGGCATGGACCCGGTCAGCGGCGCGATCCGCTGGTCGATGAACGCCGGTCCGGCCTGGCCCGCGGCGACCATCAGTTGCGGCGACCTGGTGCCCAACATCGGCATCACCGGCACGCCCGTCTACAACCCGGCGACCAACGCCGTCTACTTCGCCGCGAAGGTGAACGACGGCCCGGACGCGGCTCACCCGAACTGGTACCTGCACGCGCTGGACGCGACCACCGGTGCGGAGAAGGCCGGCTTCCCCACCCTGATCAAGGGCTCCGCCACCAACGACCCGGGCGTCGCGTTCAGCGCCGAGACGGAGATGCAGCGGCCCGGTCTGCTGCTGCTCGGCGGCGTCGTCTACGCCGCGTTCGGCAGCCACTGCGACGCCACGCCCTACGTCGGCTACGTGGTCGGCGTGAACGCGGCCACCGGCGCACAGACCACGCTGTGGTCCGACGAGGCGGCCACCGCCGACGAGGCGGGCATCTGGCAGTCCGGCGGCGGCCTGGTCTCCGACGGCCCCGGCCGGATCATCCTGGCCACCGGCAACGGCGTCTCCCCCGCGCCCGGCAATGGCGACAGCCCGCCGGCGACGCTGGGCGAGTCCGTGGTCCGGCTCGCGGTGAACACGGACGGCTCGCTGACCGCGCAGAGCTTCTTCAGCCCCTATGACAACGCGGCGCTCAACCAGGACGACGAGGACCTCGGCTCCGGCGGCCCGATGGCCCTGCCGGCGAGCTTCGGCACCACGGCCCACCCGCACCTGGTGGTGACCGTCGGCAAGGACGGCCGGGTCTATCTGCTGGACGCCGACCACCTCGGCGGCTCGGCCCAGGGCGCCGACGGCAAGGACGCCGCGCTCAGCGTGGCCGGCCCGTTCAACGGCGTGTGGGGGCACCCCGCGTTCTGGGGCGGCGACGGCGGTTACGTGTACACCGTCGAGGCCAACGGACCGGTGCGCGCGCTGAAGTACTCGGCCACCAACGGAAATCCGACGCTCACCTCGGTGGGCACGAGCACCGACAACCTCGGCTACACCTCCGGTTCGCCGGTGGTCACCTCCACCGGCAGCACGTCCGGCTCGGCCCTGGTCTGGGTCGAATACTCCAGCGGCAGCGACGGCAGCGGCGGCCAGTTGCGCGCGTACAACCCGGTGCCGGTCAACGGTGTACTGCAACTCGTCTACTCCGCGCCGATCGGCAACGCGAGCAAGTTCGCCACCCCCGGCACCGACGCCGGCCGCGTCTACGTGGGCACCCGGGACGGCAGGGTGCTCTCCTTCGGCCGGCCGACCACCTCGCCGCTGACCACGACGCCGGCCGACTTCGGTTCGGTCGCCGTCGGCGGCTCGACCACCAACACGGTGATCCTGACCGCGACGCGCACGGTGACGATCAGCGCGGTCGACACGACCGGCCCGTTCGCGGCGAACCCGGCCGCCCTGCCGGTCACCCTCGCCCAGGGCCAGACACTGGGCGTGCCGGTCAGCTACAAACCGACGACGTGGGGCTCGGCGACCGGCGACCTCACCTTCACCACCGGTGAGGGCACCACCGCCTTCGGCCTGCACGGCACGGGCACTCAGCCGGGACTCGGCGCGACCCCGGCAACCCTGGACTACGGCCAGGTGCGCACCGGGGCGTCGGAGGAACTGTCGGTCAACATCCTGAACATCGGCACCACCACCGAGACGATCACCGGGGTCACCCCGCCGTCGGCGAACGGGCCGTTCGCCGCGACCAACCTGCCGGCAGCGGGCACCACCCTGGCCCCGGGCGCGTCGCTGGTGATCAGCGTCGCCTACACGCCGACGACCGGCGCGGACAACGGCAAAACCGACGCCGACCAGCTCGTGGTGACCTCGGATGCCGGCTCGGTCACCGTGTCGCTCACCGGTGTCGCCCTGACCGGCGAACCGGTTCTCACCCTCACACCGTCCACATTGGACTTCGGCATCGTCCCGGTCGGCCAGTCGGTGACCAGGTCGTTCACCGTGACCAACACCGGCACCGTGCCGCTGACCATCACCAAAGCCAAGGCGCCCAGCGGGATCTACTCGACCGCCGACCCACTGAGCGAGGGGCAGAGCCTGCAACCGGGTGACTCCATCCAGCAGAGCGTCACCTACACGCCGGCCTCAGCCTACCCCGCGACCGCCGCCTACCTGATCACCGGCAACGACGGCCAGGGCGAGCAGGCCGTCTCGCTCACCGGCAACATGGACCCGATCGCCGTGTACTACCAGGAACTCGGCGGTTCCCGTGGGTCCTATCTGTCCGACCCGGTCACCGGTGAGTACCAGACCGCCAACGGCGGCATGGCCCAGGACTTCCGCGGCGGGTCGATCTACTGGTCGCCGGCGACCGGCGCGCACGCCGTGCACGGGGTGATCCTGACCCACTACAAGGCACTCGGCGGTCCGGCCAGTTCGCTGGGCTACCCGACCACCGACGAAACCGGTACGCCCGACGGCATCGGCCGGTACAACCACTTCGACGGTGGCAACGGCCTCGGCGCGTCGATCTACTGGACGCCGAACACCGGTGCCTGGGCGGTGCAGGGCGCGATCCGGGCCGAATGGGCGGCCACCGGCTGGGAACTGGGCCCGCTCGGTTATCCGACCACGGACGAGACGACCACCCCGGACGGCACCGGCCGGTTCAACCATTTCACCGGCCAGAACACTCTCGGCGGCAGCGTCTACTGGACCGCGGCCACCGGCGCGCACGCGGTCTACGGCGCGATCCGGGCCGAATGGGCGGCGAGCGGCTGGGAACTGGGCCCGATGGGTTATCCGACGACCGACGAAACAGGAACCCCGGACGGCATCGGCCGGTACAACCATTTCGCCGGGCACAACAGTTTCGGCGCGAGCATCTACTGGTCGCCGGCCACCGGGGCGCACGAGGTGTACGGGGCGATCCGGGCGGAGTGGGCGTCGTTGGGCTGGGAACTCGGTCGGTTGGGTTATCCGACCAGTGACCAGTTCGCGATCACCGGCGGCCAGCGGAACAACTTCCAACACGGAACTGTTTCGTGGAACAGTGCGAACGGGGCCATCACGGTCGTTTACTCCTGACCGCGCTCTTCCACCAGTCAGACAGCCGCCGCCCACCCGGTCGAGTACCGATCGAGTGGGCGGCGCAGTGTACAGTCAACGGACGTCAGGCAGCGGCAAACCCGCCTACGCGATCCGGTGCACGATCAGGCGATCTCTTGTGTGGCATACCTTTTCACGTCGTTAACCTCACCGAATCCAGTTGGCAACACAAAAACCCAAACCTGCGTTAGACGGCTACGCGGTCGTTGCCGCCCTACCGCACCCCGGTGCGGCGGCTTTGGGCACGGACCTGCGGGGTGGACTGTGACAAGCATTCTCGTTCAGGCAGCGCCACAGCGGCGCGCCACCGGCATCACCGTGGTTGGCATCCCCGCCCGTAATGAGGCGGCCACCGTCGCGTCGGTGGCCGTTGCCGCCGACGCAGGTCTCCAGCAGGCGTTTCCCGCCGGAGGCAATGTGATCGTGTTGGCGGAGAACGGAAGCACCGACGACACCGTGGACCGGTTCATGGCGGCCGGCGTGCGGAGCAGGCGGTTCGCGGTTCGGTCCGACGGGATCGGCACCGGCAAGGGCACCAACATCTTCGCCATCATCGACAAGGCACTCGAACTGGACGCGGACCGGGTGGTGCTGCTCGACGCCGACGTGCGCTCGGCCACCGCGGACTGGGTCGGGCTGCTCGCCGACGCGGTCGACACGGCACTGCCAGCCATGGCGGTGCCGGTGTACCAGCGGAATCGGTACGAGGCGAACACCACCAACCAGTTGGCCAGCCCGCTGCTGGCCGCGTTGTTCGGCACCCACGTCGAGCAGCCGATCGGCGGCGAGTTCGCGGTCAACCGGGCGTTCATGGAGGCGTCGGTGGAGTGGCGCCGCTCCGACAGCGCCTATCTCTACGGCATCGACGTGTGGCTGACCGGCAACGCACTGCGCAACGGTCACCGGGTGGCCCAGGTCCCGTTGGGACGCAAGCTGCACAACTCGCCGTTCCCGAAGATCCTCTCGCTCCCGTTGCAGGTGTTGGACTCGCTGCTGCACGTGGCGGTCCAGGTCGGTCGGCCGTGCGCGGTCAGCACCGAGCCCGTCCCGCAGCGGACCGCGGTGGACGGCACCGCCGTCCGGCAGGACCCGGCGATCATCGCCTCGGTCACCCGGTCGGTGCGCGGTTATCTGGACAAGAACATGGGTGCGGTCCGGGAGCTGTTCCCGACCGCGCGTGCGCTCCCGGCGGCCCCGTGGGGCCTGCGGGTGGCTACAGAGGAGTGGCCGAGCCTGCTGGCCGAAGGGTTGGCCGCGGTGGCCGCGGGCTGTTTCGAGCCGGCCCGTGATCACCTGATCGGGCTCTACGTCAACCGGGTGCTGAGTTTCTGGGACGAGATCGAGGGCCTTGACGAGGCCGGGGTGAACGCACTGCTGGACCGGCAGGCCGCCGACACCGTGGCCCAGGTGGCCGCGCGCTCGATCGACTTCACCGGCGCCGGCCTGCTGCCGGCGGGCTTCCACCGCGGGCACTGGGCCGACATCTGCTGACCGTTCACCGACCCGTACGGATGTCCCGCAGGAACTGGTCGAGCTGGTCGCGCTGCGCCGGGGGCAATCCGGCCAGCGCGGCCCGCTCGGCGCGCAGGGCTCGCAGCTCGTAGAGGCTGATCCCGGTGGCCACCCCGACGTTGAGCGACTCGACCGCACCGGCCATCGGAATGCGCACCACGTGGTCGGCCAGGTCGAGCACCGGTTCGCTGACCCCCTCGGTCTCGTTGCCGACCACCAAGGCCACCGGCCCGCCCCGCAGCGGCGTGAGCGCCTGCGCAACCGACCCGCGCGAACTCGTCGCGACCACTTCGAATCCCTTGTCCCGCAAGGAAAGTACCGCGTCCACCGGCGAATCGAACCGGCGAATCCGAGCCCGCAGTACGGTGGCCCGGGACGCGTCGAGCACCTTGCGGCTGGTCAGGTCGGTGTCCTCGGCGGTGCACACCACGTCGAACACACCGAGGCCGACCGCGGTCCGCACGATCGTGCCCAGGTTGCCCGGGTCGAGCACCCCGTCCAACAGCACCGCGAAGTCCCCGTAGGGCACGTCCGGGCCGGCCTCGGCGGCGAGTTCGGCGACCGCGACCCAGTGCACCGGCCGGGCGGTGTGCAGCACCTGGCGGATCATCGACTCCCGGGTGTCCAGCACCGGCACACCGGCCTCGGCCAGCCGCTCGCCCAGTGGGTCGGCGGCGGTCTCCACCCGGACGACGAACCGCAGGGCCGCGCCCGCGTCCAGCGCCTGGCTGATCAGCGCAGGCCCTTCCAGCAGGCAGCCGGCCGCCTCGGCCCGGCCGGCGCGGCTGCGCAGCGCGCGGACCGTGGTCAGGTGGTCGTCCTTGAGCGAGGTGATGACAGCGGGCACGCACGGAATCGTAGAGCCGCCCGGGTACGAT
Organism: Pseudonocardiaceae bacterium; assembly: GCA_036268615.1. Lineage (GTDB taxonomy): Bacteria > Actinomycetota > Actinomycetes > Mycobacteriales > Pseudonocardiaceae > DATATV01. The sequence continues at coordinate 45,864 of DATATV010000116.1, read as the reverse complement.
GGATGCTTCCCGGTCGCAGAGGGTGGTTGTGTCCGATCAGCGTGTGAACCAGCAGCCAGACGGCAAGGCGGAGCAGCAGCACTACTTCTCGGCCACGCCGGCCGCCGACAGCGTGACCCGGGTGGTTCGGGTGGAGCTGCCGGACGTGTCGCTCCGGCTGACCACCGATGCCGGCGTCTTCTCCGCCCGGGCGCTCGACCCCGGCACCCGGGTGCTGCTGGAGAACGCGCCGCCGCCCGATGCGGACGGCGACATCCTCGATCTCGGCTGCGGCTACGGGCCGATCGCGCTGACGATGGCGACCCGCTGCCCGGACCGCCGGGTGCTCGGGGTGGATGTGAACACCCGGGCGATCGAGCTGGCCAACCACAACGCGGCCGATGCCGGTCTGGCCAATGTGTCCTGTCAGCTGGACACCGAGGTGCCGGCCGAGGCGCGGTTCGCGGCGATCTACTCCAACCCGCCGATCCGGGTGGGCAAGGCGGCGCTACACGAACTGCTGCTGCGCTGGCTTCCCCGGCTGCGCCCGGCGGGCACCGCCTATTTGGTGGTGCAGCGCAATCTCGGCGCCGATTCGCTGGCCCGGTGGCTGGGCGAGCAGGGGTACGAAGTGGACAGAATCAGCTCGCATCGCGGTTATCGGGTGCTCGCCGTGCAGGTCATGCCGACCGACTGAGTACAGCACGTAGCCGAGCGCGCACTATTCGGCTCCGAATTCCGCGATTCCGGAGATTGTGGCAAGTATTTTCTTTTGCCAATAATTCAGCACCGAGGGTTCGTTGGGTGCGGAACGTGCCAACCAGTGACCGAGCGTGCCGTTCTGCTCCGATTTTCTTTGAAAAGGCACGGACCGTGCCGTAGTGGTCACGCGATTTTTCAGACGTGAACTAGTTCACTCCGTCGGCCGTCGGCCACCCTGCGTGCGCCGCCGAGCACAGAGGTCAGTCAAATCCTGACACAGTTTTCCGAACCGACCCTCCTCCGTGGTCGGTTTTCGCTGATTTCGTCCACAGTGGAACAGGTTGTCCACAGGTTGATCTTCTGCGCCGATGACCACCAACCGAATCGATAAGCTTGAACCGGGGTCGCCCCCCTTGGGAGGGTGGGGGCTGTCCGGGGGTTGTTTGTTGTTGGGCAAGTGAAATTCGGCTCGGGTTTTCGGGTTCGGCGGTTGGTGGGGGCGTCGGGGCTGGGCGTCGGTGTGGCGGTTTGCCAGCTTCGTGGGGCTGGGCGGTTTCGGCTTGGGGGTTGGGATTGCCTGGTCGGGTGGCAGGTTTCCGCCGCTTCGGTGCTTCCGGTATCAGGGATGTTCCAATTGGCGATCCGGTGTAGCGATGGGTCCGGTTCGAACGATGTCCTGATTGACAACGGGTCCTGCCGCGCCAGCGGCGCGGGAGGGGTCCTGCCGCGCCAGCGGCGCGGGAGGACCAGGAGCGAAGCGACCCAGTGCCACCCGGCACGACAGGGTTGCCCTGGGCAGGTTTGCCCCGAGCAGGGTTGCCCTGAGCAGAGGTTGCCCCGAGCAGGGTTGCCCTGGGCAAAGATTGCCCTGGGCAGGTTGCCCCCGGACAGGGTTGCCCCCGAACGGAGTCAATCCGCCCAGAGCGGATCGAGCGGAGAGGATCGGCCGGGCAAGTTACCGGCCGGTCACTTTGACTCGGGCCGGCGCACCGCGGCCAGGGCCGTCACCGGCGGAACGTCAGCACGCACTGAGGAGGGCTCAACCGGCCGCCGGACGGCTCCGAATCCACCGACCCTGCCGTCCGGTTCACAGTGATCAACTACCGAGCGTTTCGGCTGAATGGCTGTACGCGAGGAGAGCTGATTCGGGCAGTCTTGCTCGCATGGTTTCGGCGCCCGCCGAGGCCTGCCGGAGCGACCACGATCGGGCACGTCCGCAGCACCCTGAGACGTGGCGACGCGGGCGAGATCCGGCGCCGATGGCTGACTGGACAGCCGCACGACGAGACCGGGTGGGCGAGGTGACCAGTGGGCCAGTTGATTGAGTCAGCAACGACCCCGAGTGGTGCCGCCTCTTCGTCCGGGCACCGTTCGGTTTCCGGTTGCCGACGCGGGCCTACCGGCCTTGCGTCAGCTGCTCGGGCTGGGCTCGGGCCGGGTCGACGCGGGTCGCAACGACCGGCCGAGTTCTGCCAGCCGGAAAAGGCCACGTCGGCGCAAACCGGCGAGCGGTGCGGCCAGTGCGCCAACCGCCCGATCCAGGTCGCGTACCCGGTATATCGGATTTGCCCCGACCTCGGCGTTGCACAATTGCTGCTGACGCGCGCCGTCCCGATGAGTGGCACTGGAAACCGATCCACCCCGTATCCGAAACGCGGCGAGACTGTCGGCCACACCGAAGAACGAACCGTGCGCGAGCAGTCGCACCCACAGGTGCACATCCAGTACGAGGTTCATCGAATCCACGAACCCGCCGGCCGATTCAAAGGCCGACCTGCGGAACAGTACCGACCCGGGCTCCCCGATCGGATTGCCGCCATGCCGCACGACCCGGCGGGCGACTCCGACACGATCCCGCTGGCCGAGCAGGCCGCGCAGGCCGTGACCGGTCACCATCCGGTTGCCGGCGTCGTCGATGAAGTCCCGCCGACAGGCGGTCATGGCCAGGTCAGGGGCCGACGCCATGATTTGATACTGGACCCGGAGGCAGTCTGGACGAAGTAGGTCATCAGAACACAGCAGTTTTACTAATGGCGCCCGGCAAAGCCCGACAGCATGGTTCCAGTTGTCGGTCAGCGGCAGGGTCGCATCATTGTGCACAAGCCTGATTCGCGGGTCCTGATAAGACTTGACTATCACTGCCGTGTCGTCTGTTGACGCATTGTCAAGAACGATCAACTCAAAGTTGCGAAAATTCTGCGCCAGCACACTGTCGATGGCCGCCGCGATATGCCGACCCGCCTGGTAGGCCGGTATACACACGGATAGCTGCGGCGGAGCGCTGTATATCGCCATCAATGACCTTCTCGTTACTAGCACTGGATAGGGTGGCGGCGCCATCAGTTGCACAACCTAGGGTACGGTGAACCCAGCCACACTCTATGGTGTAATTATCGCATCGACCAATACGGTCCTGTGGACCGCAAGACGTTGCGGCAACCGTGGGGGCACTGCCCAAAGCTGGGACTGATGTCGACCGCGTGCCGAAAAAGTTCACGAATGAGGCATCGAACCAATGGCTCGTAGCGTTAGCCCGACACTCAGCATCGTGATCCCCACCCGCAACGAGGCACGCAACCTGGAAGTCGTCTTACCTGAACTCCCGGTCGCTCATGAAGTGATCTTGGTAGATGGTAACTCGGTCGACGACACCGTTGCCACGGCCCGCAGACTCATGCCCGACATCCGCGTCCTGCACCAGACGCGGAAGGGCAAAGGAAACGCGCTGGCCTGCGGTTTTCTCGCGGCCACCGGGGACATCGTGGTGATGTTCGATGCGGACGGCTCCGCCGATCCCGCTGAGATCCCGGCCTTCGTGCAGGCGCTCGTGAACGGCGCGGACTTCGCCAAGGGCACTCGGTACCGACGCGGCAGCGACGGCGCCGACGGTGGCAGTGAGGACATCACGCCACTGCGCGACATGGGCAACCGCGGCCTGAACATGATCAGCAACAAGCTGTTCGGCACCAGCTTCACCGACCTCTGCTACGGCTACAACGCCTTCTGGCGGGACATTGTCCCGTTGCTGGACCTCCCGTCCCCCCAACTCGACCGCGCGCTCGTGCCGGAGACCGGCATGGTCTGGTGCGACGGCTTCGAGATCGAGACCGTGATCAACTGCCGGGTCGTCGCGGCCGGCCTCAAGGTCGCCGAGGTGGCCAGCGTCGAACGGCCCCGGGTCTACGGCGAGAGCAATCTGCGCACCTTCTCCGACGGCTACCGGGTGCTGCGCACACTCGCCTCCGAGCGCCGCCGGGCCAATGACCTGCAGCAAGTCCGCCGGGCCCGGGTGCTCACCCACCACGCGCAGCACTACACCTTCGCGCTGCCGGCCCGCCTTGAACCAGTACTGGAACCCGCCCTTGAGTCGGTTTTCGAGTCGGAAGCAGACCAGAGGTAGATGACCGTGACACGCACGACCGGGGCTTCGGCCGACTCCATGACCACCGTTTCGGTGGTCATCTGCGCATACACCGAGAAGCGCTGGGCCGATCTGCTCGCCGCGATCGAGTCGGCCCACGACCAGGAGCACCGGCCCACCGAGATCCTGGTGGTGATCGATCACAACCCGGCGCTGGCCGCCCGACTGACCGCGCACCTGGCCGAACACCCGGCCGGCGCGCTGGCTCCGGTCGAGGTCAGGGTGCTGGAGAACTACGGTGCGCGCGGCCTGTCCGGCGCCCGCAACACCGCGCTCGCCGAGTGTGTCAGCGAGATCGTCGCCTTCCTGGACGACGACGCGTGCGCCCGCCCCGGCTGGCTGGACCGGCTGCTCACCCACTACGCCGACGAGCGGGTCGTCGGCGTCGGCGGCGCGGCCACTCCGGCCTGGCCGACCGGTCGCCGGCCGGTCACCCTCCCGGTCAGTGGCGGACGCGCCCAGCCGGTTCGCGGTGAGCTGGACTGGGTGGTCGGCTGCACCTACACCGGCCAGCCGCGGAAGGCCGCCGAGGTGCGCAACCTGATGGGCTGCAACATGTCCTTCCGGCGCGAGGTGTTCCTGCGGGTCGGCGGGTTCACCGAGAGCATCGGCCGGGTCGGCGCGGTCCCGTTGGGCTGCGAGGAGACCGAGCTGTGCATCCGGATCAGGCGCGCCGACCCGACCGCCAGGATCGTCTTCGAACCGACCTCGTTGGTCTACCACAAGGTGAGCCCGGACCGGCTGACCTGGTCCTACCTGCGGCGCAGGTCCTACGCCGAGGGCGTGTCCAAGGCCGCTGTGTCCACAATGGTCGGTGCGGAGCACGCGCTGTCCACCGAGCGCGCCTACACCAGCCGGATCATCCCGGTGGCCGTGCTGCGTGAACTCGGCCGCGCGGTCCGCGGCCAGCGGGACGGGCTGCTCGGTGCGGGCGCGCTCGTGCTGTCGGTCCTTTTTGCCGCGCTCGGCTATCTGCGTGGTTCGCTGTCCGCACAAAAAGTGGTCAACAGCCCCAAATCCGCCGATCTGCTGCCGATCGCGCTCGGCGAGTTCGACCTGTCGGTCGCCCGCTCGGACCTGAAGCGCGCGGTCCGGCTGCTGCCGGTGCGGGTGCCCACCCGGCCGATGGTGGCGAAGGTGCTGATCAGGGACGGCGACCACGTACTGGGCGAGGTCGAGGTACCGGTGCACGAGGGCATCGTCGACCCGGCGGCGCTACGCGCGGCGGTGGACGAACTGCCCACGCGGCCGGAGGATCTGCACCCGATGCGGGAGCAGCCGCTGGTCAGCGTCGTGATCGCCAGCGCGAGCCGGCCGCACACCGTGCTGCGCTGCGCCCGGTCGGTGCTGACCAGCACGTACCCGCAGCTCGAAGTGCTGATCGTGGACAACCGGCCGAACACCCCGAACTCGCAGATCCTGCGCGACTTCGTGGCCACCGACAACCGGCTGCGCTACGTGCCGGAACCGCACATAGGTGCCAGCAACGCCCGCAACCGGGGCGCGGCCGAGGCGTTCGGCGAGATCATCGCGTTCACCGACGACGACGCCGTGGTCGACCGGCACTGGCTGGCCGCGCTGGTCGCCGAGTTCGCCGACCCGGCCGTGGACTGCGTGACCGGCCTGGTCCTGCCGTTGTCCCTGGACACTCCGGCCCAGCAGTGGTTCGAGAACTGGGGTGGCTTCAGCAAGGGATACCACCGCAGGCGGCTCACCTCGGCCGGTGTGACCGGGCCCGCTGATCCCAACTCGGCCGGGCGGATGGCGCTGTACCCGTTCGCGGCCGGTATGTTCGGGTCAGGGAACAACATGGCTTGGCGAGCCGGCAGCTACCGGGCGTTGGGCGGCTGTGACCCCCTGCTCGGCCCCGGTAGCCCGACCGCTTCCGGGGAGGACCTGGAACTGTTCATCCGGTTGGTGCGGGGGGACGGGGTGTTGATCTACACCCCCAACGCCGTGGTCCGGCATGAGCATCGTCGGGAGACCAAGGAACTGGCCAGGCAGATGCACAGCTACGGCACCGGACTGTTCCCCATGTTCGCCGTCTACATCGGACGCCGCCCGTGGGAGCTGCTGCCGGTGATCCGTCGACTGCCCCGCGGCATCCGGCACATGCTGGCCGGCGACTCCGAGCGCAACACCGGCCGCGGCCACGACTACCCGGCCGAACTGGCCAGGGCCGAGGTGCGCGGCATGATCGCCGGCCCGGTGCAACTGTTGCTCAGTCTGCTTGTCTCGCCGCGCCGCCGGTTGGGCCTGCCCGAGCCCGAAGCGACCGTCGCACTGCGCGCGATCGAACCCTCGATGCCGACATTGTCCGTGCTACGGGGCGGTCAGTGACCTCGTCCCCCACCGCGGACACCGCTGACAACGCAGCCGACCTGGCATCCCGCCGGGTCGGTGCCGTTGTGCTTACGGCCATTACTGTTCTGACCCTGCTCGTCGACGGCTTCGGTGGCGACACCGGCGGGGCGACCTGGCGGCTCGTGCTGACCACCGCGTTCACCGTGCTCGCCCCCGGCTGGGCGGTGACCGCCTACGCCCGCTCGGTGACCCAGTCGTTCCTGTGGAGCGTGGGCATCGCGGTCAGCCTCGGCATCGGCATGATCGTCGGCCAGGTCATGCTCGTCGTGCACGTCTGGCAGCCGCGCTACGCCATCCTCGGCCTGGCCGCGCTCACCCTGGTCCCGCTCGTGCACCACCTGCACCGGCTCGACCTGCTGGCCGGCCTTGAACAGCGCTACCAGGCGTTCCTGGCCCGGTCGGCGCCGGTCAGCGACCGGCGGTTCACCAACGCCGCCGCCGATGACAAGACCGTCGTGGACGACAAAACCGTCTTCATCGAACGCTTCCCCGTCAAGGACGACAAGGCCGAGGACGAGACCGACAAGCGCGAGACGAAGAAGGACGAGACCGACAAGCCGGCGACCAGACCGGACGAGTTGGAGCGGATTCCCGGCGGCCCCCGGATTGACAACGCGATGACCCGGCCGCTGGGCCGGCTGTTCGGCGAACCGCTGAGCAGGCAACTCGGCGAGCCACTGACCGCGCAGCTCGGCGAACCGCTGACCATGCCGCTGGGGCAGCTGCTGACCGGCCAGTTCTGGGTCGAACAGCTCTCCGGCCAGTTGCTCGACCCGCCGGACGAGACGGCCCTGGCGCCGACCGTCGTGCTGAAGAAGGTCGACTACTCCAAGGTGCCGGCGGAGCCACCGGCCGTGATCGGCGCCGGTGGCGTCGGCATGGTGCGCGACGGCGTCTGGCTGTCCCTTGGCGCCGCGTTCACCTCGGTGGCCGGCCTGATCGGCTGGATCATCTCGGCGAGGTTCGGCAGCCGGGACGTGGTCGGCGAGACCGCCGCGTTCACCTCCGGCTTCCTGCTCGTGTCCAGCCTCAGCCAGATCAGCCTCGGGCCGGCGCTGCTGCGCTGGCTGCCCCGGGCCGGCAAACGCACCGGCGCCCTGTTGATCCGCAGCTACCTGGTGATCGTGCTGGCCGCGCTGGCCGGCGCGGGCCTGTTCATCGCGCTGCCCGCCGGCCGGCACGCACTGGCCGCGCTGCCCGGCTGGGCAGCACCGATGTTCATCGGCACCACCCTGGCCTGGGCCCTGTTGCAGTTCCAGGACCCCGTGCTGACCAGCGTCAACAAGGCCGGCACCGTGCTGGCCAAGAACCTCGGCTTCGGTGTCGGCCGGGTGGGCATTCTGCTGATCGCCGGCTCAACCGCGGGTGCGCTGGGCATCGTGCTGTCCTGGGCGGTGCCGGCGGTGATCGCCGCGTTGGCGGTGAGCGTCGTGGTGGTGCGCGCGGCCGTGCACCGGCGCGGCCAGCGCGGCGGCGCGCTGCCCGACCGGACCGAGATCACCCGGCTGCTCGGCCCGACATACCTGGCCACGATCGGCCAGTCACTGCTGTACTACCTGCTCCCGCTGATCGTCACCGGCCGGGTCGGCGCGGCCGACGGCGCGGTGTTCTTCGTGGTGTGGACCGCGGTCACCGCGCTGGACGTGGCCGGCACCGGCTTCGTCAACTCGCTGGTGGTGCGGGTGTCGGTGCGGCCGGCCGAGGTCGGCCAGCTGACCAGGATGGCCGGCAGCAGGCTGATCATGATCTTCGCGCCGATGATGCTGCTCGGCGCCGGCATCGCCTACCCGCTGTTGTCGCTGTTCGGCCACGACTACGCGACGGTCGGCGCGACCGCGCTGCGCCTGGTCCTGCTCGGCTGCCTGCCCCGGCTGGTCGTGCTGCTGGCCGTCGGCGTGTGCCAGGCGCAGGGCAAGGGCTTCATCGTGGCCGCCCTGCAACTGTCCAGCGCGGCCACCATGATCCCGGTCGCCGTGATACTGCCGGCCAGCCTGACGATGATCGGGATCGGCTTCGTCGTGGTGCAGGTGGCGGTGGCCATCGGGGCCGCGATCACCTTGCGCAGTCGGCTGCACGCGAAGAATATCGAGGAGATTGTGCCGATCAGCGCCGAGAAGCAGCCCGCATGACCGCCCTCCAGCAGGCGATCGCCGAACCCACGGCACCGGAGCCGGAGCCGACCAGTTCCTGGCGTGACCGGCTGCCGCCGTGGGTGACCGAGAATCCCGGACCGCTGATCGCGCTGCTCGGCGCGCTGTGCTGGGTGATCGGCTTCCGCCCGATCAACCCGGCCGCGCTGGGTGCCTTCGGCATCCTGCCCAGCCTGTCGCCGACCCTGCTGCTGTCCTATCCGCTGCTGGTGATCGGGTTCGTGCTCGAACTACGCCGAGGCCGGGGCTGGGCGCTGACCGCGATCACCATCGTCACCGTGTTCGCGGTGTACGGCCTGCAACCGCTGGCCGAGCCGGAGGCCCGGCTGCCGGTCGCCTGGCTGCACGTCGGGTTCGCCGACTACATCAACGCGCACGGCGCGGTGCTGCCCGACTTCGACGCCCGGTTCAGCTGGCCCGGTTTCTTCGCCCTGCTCGCCATGGTCACCGGTGCCAGCGGGATGAAGGACTCCTCCGCGCTGATCGCGTTCGCCCCGGTGTTCATCTCCGGCATCGCGACGCTGTCGGTGCGGTCCATCGCCCAGGCGGTGTTCGGCGAGGGCCGGCTGGCCTGGATCGCCGCGTGGATCTTCCTGATCGGCAACTGGACCGAGGAGGACTATCTCTCCCCGCAGGGCAGTACGTACCTGCTGCTGCTCGCCGCGCTGGCGGTGACGATCAAGTTCCTGGTCCGGCCCGGCGTGATCGAACCGCTGGAGCGCGGTCAGTTCCTGCGGCCCGCGGTGCCGGAGAACTCGCCCAAGGCGCGGCTGTGGGCGCAGGGCGTGGTGCTGCTGCTGGGCATCGCGATGGCGCCCTCCCACCAGCTCTCCCCGTTCGTGCTGGCCGGCCTGCTGATCGTGCTCGCGCTGACCGGCCGACTGTGGTCGCGCTGGCTGCCGGTGGCCGTGTTCGGCGCGGCGCTGGTCTGGTTCGTGCTCGGCGCCAAGGACTTCTGGGTCAGCCAGCTCAACGAGATCATCGGCGGCATCGGTGATGTCGACTCGTCCGTCGACCAGGGCCTGGCCCAGCGGTTGTCCAGCAACTTCGGCCGGGAGACCATTCTCGTTCTGCGGATCGGCATCACCTGCGCCACCGGCCTGATGGCCGGACTCGGTGCGATCGTGCTGCGCCGGCAGCAGAAGAAGGCACTGACCCTGGTGCTGTTCGCGGTGACCGCGTTCGGTCTCGCGGTGGCCCAGCCCTACGGCGGCGAGATCCTGATCCGCTGCTACCTGTTCGCGCTGCCGATCTTCGCCCTGCTCGGTGCGGTGCTGCTGGAGATGCTGCTGCACAACAACACCATCGTGAAGACGTGGCTGCGCCGGGCCGGGCTGGTGGTCGGTACCGCGGTGATCGCCGGGCTGGTGCTGTCGCTGGTGATCGCCCGGGGCGGCAACGACGCCTATGTCGCGTTCACCAAGGCCGACCTGGCCGGTGTGGAGAAGGCCTACCAGCTGGCCCAGAAGGGCGACACGCTGGACACGGTGACCTCCTACGCGCCGATCATCGAGTGGCAGCGGCTCGGGGACGTCGAGCAGGGCGCGGTCGAGGGCACCACGTGCATCCCGTACCCGAAGGCGTTCCAGTGTGTCGAGAAGGTCCGGCCCGACCTGCTGCTGGTCAACGCCGCGCAGGACGAGTACGGCCAGATCTACTACGGCATGGACGTCGGCTGGATCTACCAGATGGCCGACCAGCTGGTGAACTCCGGCGACTACCGCAGGGTCTTCGACCAGGGCACGAGTGAGGTGCTCGAACTGAGTTCGGATGTGAACAGATGACCACGATGAGCGATGTGAGCAGCTTGAGCGCGCGACCCGAACCGACCGGCACCCCCACTCTCGGCCAACGGCTGCTGCGCGAGCTGCGGATCGACCTGTGGGCGATGACCATCGGGCTGTTCGTCAACGGACTGCTCGGCGCCGACCCGGTGCCCAGGGTGCTGCGTTGGCTGGGTTACCGGCTTGCCGGCGCGCGGATCGCCACGCCGAACATCTTCGGGGCCGGCCGACTGCTGGGCCCGATGGGCAACATCCGGATCGGCTCGGGCACGTTCGTCAACCGCGAGGTCTACCTGGAGGCGATCGCGCCGATCCAGATCGGCCGGGACTGCCAGCTGGGCCCGCAGGTCATGGTGGTCACCTCGCACCACCCCCGGCTGCCCGACGGCGGTGTGTCCCGGGTGCCCGAGGGCCGCGGCGTGACCATCGGCGACCGGGTGTGGATCGGTGCGCGCGCGATGATCCTGCCCGGCGTGACCATCGGCGACGACGTGGTGATCGGCGCCGGAAGCGTGGTCACCAAGGACTGCCTGCGGCCCGGCGTGTATGTTGGCTCCCCGGCCAGGGAACTCATCCGGTGAACGAGACCACGTTCGCCGTCGTCGCCGGAATCGTGGCTGGTGCGCTGCTTGTGTTGTTGTGCGTACGCACGGTCTTGACCGAAACCCGGGCCGGGCGGGGTGGAGCAGAGGCAAGGGGCGTGCGTCGACCGACACCTGTACTCATGCTCGACTTCGTCGCGGTGGCGTTGGTGGTCATCCTGCTCACCGCACTGTTGGGCCGGATGATCGTCGCACTGTCCGGCTGAAAGGTACTGACGTGCGTGGACGGATACGTGCCGTGGTCGCTGTCGGCTGCCTACTTCTGGGCAGCACACTGACCGCCGCGCCGGTGCAGGCCGCTCAGCAGTGGCAGCTCGTCGCGATGGACAACTTCAACTCGCTCAACACCAAGAACTGGTCTGTCTACGACGGCACTCCGAGTTGTTGTGTGGCAACGCACTGGGCGACCAGCCAGGTCACCACCACCGATGGCATGCTCAAGCTGACCTCCACCAAACAGTCTAACGGATCGTGGCTGAACGGTGGACTCAGTGCCGCCAACTGGCCGGCCGCGGTGCGCACCTACGGCGAATACGTGGCCAGGGTGCGGCTGGACAAGGGTGCCGGGATCAGTGCGGCCGCGCTGCTCTGGCCGGTCAGCGACCAGTGGCCGCCGGAGATCGACTTCTTCGAGGTCGGCGGCGACCACGGCAACCGGGACCAGGAGTTCGCCACCGAGCACCGCGCGCCGGACAACGCGCAGATCCAGAACATCTACAACGGCGACCTGACCCAGTGGCACACGGTCGCGGTGCAGTGGCTACCCGGCACGATCATCTTCACCGTGGACGGCCAGCAGATCGGCAAGATCAACGACCGGTCCTACATCCCGACCCAGCCGATGTGGCCGGCCTTCCAGATGCAGGTCGACCAGAACTCGTCCGGCCAGCCGACCGCGACCGCGACCGGTTCGGTCAGCATGTACATCGACTACCTGGCGGTCTACGCGCCGGCCACCGGGACCGCGGCGGGCGGCGGGCCACCACCGCCCGCGGCGACCACCACACCACCGCCGGGCTCGCCGACCAACACGCCCAGTAGCGCCGCACCGACCACCACCCCCGGCACGTCCGACGCGGCGGTCGGGCCGGGAGCGCAGAGCAGCGACGGCGCGGGCGAGACGAGTTCCGCGGCCACCGCGACCGCGGCCTACAAACTGGTCGACAACATGCGTTACATCTGGATCGTGGTGGCCGGCCTGGCCGTGATCGCGGCGCTGCTGGTGCCGTTGATCCGCCGGCAACGCAAGCGCGGCAAGCACACCATCGAGTAGTCGGGCGGTGATCATCCGGCGGTGACGCCCGGTCGGCGGCATACTCGACTGGCCGCGCAGTGGACACGTGCGGGCAGAACAGTGGGGATACACCGAATTGCCGGATTCCGGGCCGCCCGCCGGGACTGAGGGGCACGCGTGCGTGTGCGGTCATTCCCGTGAGGCACACACCCATTACCGCACCGGCACCGACTGCGCGCTGTGCCCCGACAGCGTCTGTCTCCGGTACCGTCGCGCGGGCACCTGGTGGCGCCGGCTCGTTCGGCGGTAGCGCCCGCGCCGCCACCGGGGACCCCGGCCACCGCCGGTCGGTCAGGATCGGTTCGCGCCGACCAGGGCGGCCAGCCTGCGGGCCGAGTCGATCCGGTCATCCTGGTCGAACATGCTCGTGCTGACCAGGATCTCGTCGGCACCGGTGCGGGCGACCAGACCGGTCAGCGCCGCACCCACCTCGTCCCCGGTGCCGTGCAGCTGCCCGGCGAGCACGTCGTCCAGCAGTGCGCGCTCGCGGTCGGTCATCGTCAGCCCGAGGATCTCCGCCGGCGGCGCGAGCGGCGGGAAGACGCCGTGGGTCCGCGAGTACACCGTCGACCACGCCTCGGGCACCAGCAGGTCGCGGGCCTGCCGCGCCGTGTCGGCGACCGCGACCACCGCGCTGACCACGACGTAGGGCTCGGCGGCCCAGCCGGACGGGCGGAACGCCGTCCGGTAGCGCTCGATCAGCTCGACCATCCGCGTCTGGCCGCCGATCGGCGCGATCACCAGCGGCAGCCCGGCCACGGCCGCCTGCTCGGCACCCGCGCCGACGGCGAGCAGGAACGCCGAGGGCCGCAGGCCCTCACCCGGAGTGGCGTGTACGCCGGGATATGTCTCCTGCTCGCCGGTGAAGTAGCCGAGCAGTTCGGCGAGTTGGGCCTGGAACTGTTCGGCGTCGGGCTGCTGGCGACCCAGCGCGCGCCGGATGCCGGCGGTGAAGCCGGCCGAGCGGCCGAGCCCCATGTCGATCCGGCCGGGGAACAGCGATTCGAGCACGCCGAACTGCTCGGCCACCACCAGCGGCTGGTGGTTGGGCAGCATCACCCCGCCGGTGCCGACCCGGATGCGCTCGGTCGCCGCAGCGACGGCGGCGGCCAGCACGGTCGGGGCGGAGCCCGCGATGCCCGGCACACTGTGGTGCTCGGACACCCAGAACCGTTGGTAGCCAAAGGACTCCACCTGCTGGGCGAACCGCACGGTGGCCCGCGGCGCGGCCGAGGACGGTTGGCCCTGCCGGGTCAGCGAGCGGTCCAGCACGGACAGCCGGATCGATGGTTGCTGGCTCACCCCTACTGGAACCGATCTCGGCCGAGCCGGATTCCTTCGCGGATTTTCAGGAGCCGGCGGGCGATTCGTGTCACAGTTCGAGCTATGACCGAACTTCCGGAGCCCGCGCAGCCGGTGGTGCTGATGCGGCAGCTCGACGGCGGTGCGGTCGCGCTGTCCACACCGAACCGGCTCACCGCCCCGGTCCGCTCGCGGATCGCCGCGGCGGTCGTGCTCGCCGGCAGCGGCACCCTGGCCGTGCTCAGCTGCCTGCTGCCGCTGGGTCGGGTGACCCTGCCGCTCAACGCCAGTGACGTGATGTCCCAACTGGTCTACCGCGGCGCGGGCACCCGGCTGACCGTGAACGGTATGCGGGTCCAGGCGTTGGACGCGTTCTGGGGCGTCGTGCCGCTGCTCGTCGCGGTGATCGTGGCCGCGGCGATCGCCATCCTGGCGGCGATCCTCCTGTCCACCCGACGGTTCCCGCTGGATGTCGGCCGCCCGCTCGCGGCCACCAGCGCGGGCCTGTTGCTCGGGGTGGTCGGCCTGTTCGTCGTCGAGATCCTCGCCGCGCTGACCCAGTCGGCCGACGAGGATCGGCAGGTGCGCATCGTCACCGCGGCCCTGCCCGGTACCTGGGTGGCCGGGGTGGCCTGCGGGTCCGCGCTGGTCGCGATCGTGCTGGTGATCCGGGCGCGGCCCGACCTGCCGGTGGCCGCCGACCTGGACACCCCGCCGTTCGGCCTGCCGATCGGGCCCGCGACCGACGGGCTGACCGGCTGAGTCGGAAGTGGTTGGCGACGAACGGAACCCACTGCACGCCCAGCCGAAACCGTGTCACAGTTGAGTGATGAGCCTTCCCTCCGAACCCGGATCGGACGACGGTACGGCGGAGCCCGAGCAGCCGGTCGTGCTGATGCGCCAACTCGACGGCGAACTCGTCCTGGCGCCGGCGGTCGATCGGCTGCCGCCGCTCTCCCGCACCCGGCTGTTCGCCGCGATCGCGCTCGCCGCGAGCGGCACCTTCGCCGTCATCGGCTCGCTGCTGCCGTTCCTGCAGGACGTGTTGCCGCACCAGGCCGAGGACGTCGGCGAGACGGTCCGGTACACCGGCTGGGGCATCCAACTGGTGGTGAACGGCTCGGTCACCGAGACCGGGACGGGTCCGTACTGGGGCCCGGCCATCGTCATCGCCGCGGCGCTGTCGATCCTGATGGCGATCGCGCTGCCCTGGCGGCGCCTCGGCCCGCATCTCGGTCGCCCGCTCGCGGCGATCAGCGCCGGCCTGTCCGTCGGCGTGGTCGGCATGTTCGTCGCCGAACTGCTCGGCGAGATGAGTGCGGCCGGGCAGGACGACGCGCCGATCGAGCCCAGGCTCACGCTGCTGTCCGGGACCTGGCTGGTCTGTCTGGGCGGCGTGCTGGCGATCGTCGCGATGGTGCTGGTGCTGCTGATCAGGGAGGCCGGCGACAGCCAGGTCGACAACCCGGCCGAGATCCCGACCGACACCGCGGACCTGGACACCCCGCCGCTGGGCATCCCGATCATCACCCGGCCCGCCGAACCGACCGGGCCGACCGGGCCGACCGGCTGACCGAACCGGATTCGGCCGATCGCCCGACCGCCGCCGGGCCGGCATGGAAAAGTTCCGGGCATGAGTGTCCCCCCTGAACCCGGTCCGGACGCCGGGACCGCCGCACCCGACCCGGTCATCGAGCCGGCCACCGAGCCGGCCGAGCCCGAGCAGTTCGCGGTGCTGATGCGTCAACTCGACGACGAAGCCGAGAGCGCGCCGCCGACGGTCACGCTGCCGTCCTGGTCGCGGTTCGCGGCGGCGGTCACGCTGGTCGCCGGCGGCCTGCTGGCCGCGTTCGGCTCGCTGCTCCCGTTCGGCCAGGTCTCGCTCGCCGCGAGCGGCGGCGACCCGGCCTTCCAGATCCGCTACACCGGCTGGGGCACCCAACTGCTGGTGGGCGGTTCGCAGGTGAGCGCGGAGACCGGGCCGTTCTGGGGCGTCACCGTACTCGTCGTCGCGCTGCTGGTGATCCTGACCGGGATCGCGCTGGCCTGGCCCCGGGTCGGGCTGCGCACCGGCCGACCGCTGGCCACTACGGCCGCGGGCCTGCTGATCGGCGTGATCGTGATGCTCGTCGTCGAGGTCCTCGGCGACCTGCGGGCGTCGGCGGTGGCGGACCCGACGAGCCCGGGGACGACCTCGGTGCTCGCCGGCGTGTGGCTGGTCGGGCTCGCCGCCGTGGTGGCGATCGGCGCGATCGTGCTGATTCTCGTTGTCAAGGATGAGAATTCGACGACCGAGCCGGCGGCCTCGGCGGAGGTCGGACCGGCTTAGCGATTTCGGTCGGCGCAGGCATGCTGACATGGCCATATGACGATTAATTGGATCAAACGTGACCGGCCCGACCTTTTCTTGAATTGAAAATCATATTCATCTACGGTCGGACTCACCGACAGTCCCACCGTGGGCGCCCGCGCCCTGTCAAGGAGAACCCGGTTTCATGTCGTCCATCCTGTTGTCCCGCGCGCGCCGGCGGGTGCCCACCGCCATCGCCGCGACGGCCGTGTTGGCCACGGTCGTGTCCGCCTGCGCCACCACCGCACCCACCGCGTCGACGACCAGCGCGAGCGGCGGGTCCGGCAAGACGGTCACCGTGGTCGCGGCGGAGAACTTCTGGGGCAGCATCGCCAAGCAGCTGGGTGGCAGCCACGCGACGGTCACCAGCATCATCACCAACCCGGACACCGACCCGCACGACTACGAGCCGACCACGTCCGACGGCCGGACCATCGCCTCGGCCCAGCTGGCCATCGTGAACGGCATCGGTTACGACCCGTGGGCGACCAAGCTGCTCGCGGCCAACGCCACCCCCGGCCAGACCGTGCTCAACGTCGGCGACCTGGTCGGCATCCCGATCAACGGCAACCCGCACCGCTGGTACTCGCAGACCAACGTGCGCCAAGTGGTCGCCCAGATCACCGCGGACTACAAGAAGGCCGACCCGGCCGACGCGGCCTACTTCGACCAGCAGCAGCAGACGTTCGAAACGCAAACGCTTGCCCAGTACAATTCGCTGATCTCAACCATCAAGGCGAAGTACGCCGGCACGCCGATCGGCGCCTCGGAGTCCATCGTCACGCCGCTCGCGCAGAGCCTCGGCCTGACCATGCTGACCCCGGAGGGCTTCCTGGACGCCATCAGCGAGGGCACCGAGCCGACCGCGGCCGACAAGGCCACAATAGACGCGCAGATCAAGAACAAGCAGATCAAGATCTACGTGTTCAACAGCCAGAACTCCACCCCGGACGTGCAGGCCCAGGTGGCCGAGGCCAAGGCGGAGAGCATCCCGGTGACGACGGTGACCGAGACGCTCGCGCCGGCCTCCGACACGTTCGAACAATGGCAGGTGTCCGAGCTTCAGGGCATCCAGGCCGCCCTGGCCAAGGCCACCGGAAAATAGGACACGCTCGATGGGGCAGACAGACACCGCAGCAGTGCCGTCGACCGCGCAGGACCCGGCCGCGACCTCGGTCCCGGCCGGTTCCGGCCCGGCCGGCGAGCCGGTCATCTCGGTGCACAACGGAAGCGTCCGGCTCGGCGGCCGGGAACTGTGGCACGGCGTCGAACTGACCGTCGGGCCGGGTGACTTCGTCGCGGTGCTCGGCCCCAACGGCATCGGCAAGTCCACCCTGATCAAGGTCATCCTGGGGCTGCTGCCGCCGGCCGGCGGTGAGGTGCTCGTGCTGGGCAGCCGCCCCGGCCGGCGCAACCACCGGATCGGCTACCTGCCGCAGCGGCGCAGCTTCGACGCGTCCCTGCGGATTCGGGGGGTGGACGTGGTCCGGCTCGGCCTGGACGGCGACCGCTGGGGCCTGCCACTGCCGGTGCCCACCCGGTTCAGTCCACGCAAGGCCGCGGCCACGGCCCGGATCGCCGAGGTGGTCGAGCTGGTCGGCGCGTCCGCCTACGCGCACCGGCCGATCGGCGAGCTGTCCGGCGGCGAGCAGCAGCGACTGCTGATCGCGCAGGCGCTGGTCCGCAGGCCGGCCGTGCTGCTGCTGGACGAGCCGCTGGACAGCCTCGACCTGCCCAACCAGGCCGCGGTCGCCGCGCTGATCAGCCGGATCAGCCGGCAGGAGCAGGTCAGCGTGCTGATGGTCGCGCACGACGTGAACCCGATCCTGCCCTACCTCGACCAGGTGCTCTATCTCGCGCGCGGCGGCGCGGCCTGCGGCACGCCCGCGGCGGTGATCACCACCGAGACGCTGAGCGGGCTCTACGACACCCCGGTGGAGGTGGTCCGCACCTCCGACGGGCGACTGGTCGTGGTCGGCCAGCCCGAGGCGCCCGCCCTGCACGTCGACCGGCACCGGCCGGCAGTCGGCGGGGACAACCATGATCTTGGCTGACGCGGTTGTCGGCCCCAGCTGGAACCTGCTCGCCGACATCCAGGAACTCTGGTCGTTCCCGTTCATGGTCAACGCCTTCCGGGCCGGCGCGATCGTCGCCGTCGCGGCCGCGACGATGGGCTGGTTCATGGTGTTGCGGCGGCAGAGCTTCGCCGGACACACACTGGCCACCGTCGGTTTTCCCGGCGCGTCCGGTGCCACCCTGCTCGGTCTGTCCACCACCGCCGGCTACTTCGGCTTCTGTGTGGCCGCCGCGATCGTCATCGCGGCCATCCCGAGGGCGGGGCGGGCCTCCGGCGCGCACGAGTCGGCCGCGACCGGCATCGTGCAGGCCTTCGCGCTGGGCCTCGGCTTTCTGTTCGTCGCGCTGTACAAGGGTTTTCTCAGCGGGATCGACGCGCTGCTGTTCGGCACGTTCCTCGGTGTGACCAGCACCCAGGTGGTGGTGCTGTTCGGCGTCACCATCGCGGTGCTCGTCGTGCTCGCGGTGATCGGCCGGCCGCTGCTGTTCGCCTCGGTCGACCCGGTGGTCGCGGCCGCGCGCGGAGTGCCGGTGCGCGTGCTGTCCGTCGTGTTCCTCGTGCTGCTGGGCGTCGCGGTGGCCGAAGCCAGCCAGATCACCGGTTCGCTGCTGGTGTTCGCGCTGCTGGTGATGCCGGCGGCGACCGCGCAGGCGTTGACCGCGCGACCGGTGCTCGGGCTGGTGCTCTCGGTGCTGATCGGCGTCGCGGTCACCTGGCTCGGCCTCGGCGTCGCCTATTACTCGATCTACCCGATCGGCTTCTACGTGACCACCTTCGCCTTCGCCGCGTTCGCCGCCAGCCGGCTGGTCCGGCTCGGCGGCCGGAACCGGCAGTCCCGCCGGCGCGACGCCGCCACGGCGGTGCCGGCATGATCGAGTTCATCACCGGGCCGCTGTCGCACCCGTTCTTCGCGCACGCGCTGCTCGCCTCCACCGGCATCGCCGCCGCCTGCGGGCTGGCCAGCTACTTCCTGGTGCTGCGCGCCCAGGTGTTCACCGCCGACGCGCTCAGCCACGTCGCGTTCACCGGCGCGATGGCCGCCCTGGCGTTCGGGGTGGACCTGCGGCTGGGCCTGTTCGCCACGACCATCGCGATCGCCGTGCTGATGGGCTCGCTGGGCCGGCGCGGACTCGCCGACGACGTGGTGATCGGCAACGTGTTCGCCTGGATTCTCGGTCTGGGCGTGCTGTTCCTGGCCATCTACACGGCCGATCGCAGTACTGCCAACGGTTCGGCCGGGATTACCGTGCTGTTCGGCTCGATCTTTGGGATCAGCGGTTCGGCCGCGATGATCGCGGCGGTGATCGGGATCGGCGTGTGCCTGCTGCTGGTGGTGATCGCCCGGCCGCTGCTGTTCAGCACGCTGGACCCGGACGTGGCCGGTGCCCGCCGGGTGCCGGTTCGCTTGCTGGGTCTGGTTTTCCTCGCCCTGGTCGGCGCGAGCGCGGCCGAGGCGAGCCAGGTGGTCGGTGCGCTGATGCTGCTCGGCCTGCTCGCCGCGCCGGGCGCGACCGCGCTGCGGCTGACCAGCCGGCCGTATCCGGCGATCGGGCTGTCGCTGCTGATCGGTGTGCTGGACGCGTGGATCGGGCTCGCGCTGAGCTACGCGATCCCGGTGCTGCCACCGAGCTTCACCATCGTCGGGGTGGCCACCGTCGCCTACGCCGCTGCCTTCGCGGGGACCGCGGTGCGCAACGCGATGGCCGATTCCCGCCAGCGAGCGCCCCGGCCGGCGGCCACCATCGAGGTATGAGCACTACCTTCCGGATTCACCCGATCCCGACCGAAACCCTGGACACCGTGCGCACCACCGGCGTGGACGTGTCCGGCAATCCCGTGGCGCGGATGGTCGCCGAGGGTCGCGAGCCGCTGCGCTGCTGCCTGCGCAACGCCCGGCCCGAGGAGGAGCTGATCCTGTTCGGCTACGAGCCGCCGCTGCCCGACAGCCCCTACCGCGAGATCGGCGCGGTGTTCGCGCACGCGCAACCGTGTGCCGGGCCGAAGGCCGACGACGCCTACCCGGCCGACTGGTACGGCAAGCGGCAGGTGCTGCGCGCCTATGACCGGCGGGGCTGGATTCACCCCGCCAGCGTGCTGCACGACGGCAGCGACCCGGACGCGCGCATCGCCGAGATCCTGGCCGACCCCGCGGTGACCGAGATCCACAGCCGCAACATCGAGTACGGCTGCTACATGTTCCGGGTGACCAGGGCCGGCTGACCTACCCCGGTGAACAGCCGGAAATAGACGAGTGGCAGCGTTCGTTACATGAACGCTGCCACTCTTGTCCGTCCGCTGGATCAGGAACTGCGACCCGCGCGCCGGCCGTAGCGGCGGTTGAACTTCTCCACCTGACCGGCGGTGTCCAGCACCCGGCGAGCCCCCGTCCAGTACGGGTGCGAGTAGGCGCTGATGTCGACGTTCACCAGCGGGTAGCGGTGCCCGTCGGTCCACTCGACCAGATCCCGGGAGGTCGCCGTGGACCGGGTGAGGAACCGGTCTCCGCTGGAGGTGTCCTGGACCACAACGGCGTGGTAATCGGGGTGGATTCCGTGCTTCATGCTGGCCCCTTCCCAGGTCAGGTATCCTTGAAGTACTCAGATGAAAACGACTTTCAATACCGTCAACACCAACCGGGTGATGAACGATGCCAGCGGTGTGCCAGCTCACACGCGGCCGGGAATCGCCCACGACGCAGGGAATGGGACAGCTGTCTGATGGCTCGTAACGAGGTTCGCCCAGTGATCAAACTCCGGTCGACAGCGGGGACCGGGTTCACCTACGTGACCCGGAAGAACCGGCGCAACGACCCCGACCGGATGGTGCTGCGCAAGTTCGACCCGGTCGCGCGTGAGCACGTCGACTTCCGGGAAGAGCGCTGATGCCCCCGCGCGTCGCCCGCGTCCGCAAGCCGAAGGCCAACCCCCTGAAGAACAAGGGTGTCGAGGCCATCGACTGGAAGGACACGCAACTACTGCGCACGTTCATCTCCGACCGGGGCAAGATCCGCGCCCGGCGGGTGACCGGCCTGACCAGGCCGCAGCAGCGAGTGGTCGCCATCGCGATCAAGAACGCCCGGGAGATGGCGCTGCTGCCCTACCCGGCCCCCGGCCGCGCCGGCAAGTAACCAGCTCGACCGAACACTCGATGGCGGTGTCCGCTGGCGGACACCGCCATCGACGTCGGTGGGGCCCGCTGATGTGATATCGCCCACTCCGGCTTGGACACGGCGGCCCGCGCCCGTCCAGGGTTCACGCCCATGACCCCTCCGACCGGACCGAGCGGTCCACGCCTCCAGGTGTCCCCCGACCGCCCGACGCTGGACACGGCGCTGCGCATCCGGCTGTTCGACCTCGCCCCACACACGCCGGTCGTCCTCCGCGCCCGCGGCACCGACCGGCACGGCGACGGGTGGTCGTCGTGGGCCGCGTTCACCACGCCCGCAGACGGTCCGCTCGACCTGACCCGGCACGCCCCGGTCGAGGGCTGTTACCCCGGAGTCGATCCGATGGGGCTGATCTGGTCGATGACCCGAGACGGCACGACCGCCGATCGGCCAGCACCGCACCTCCCGCCGACACCCCTGCTGCTGACCGCCGAACACGACGGTCGACCCGTCGCCACCCAGCACGTCGATCGGCTGAACCTGCCGATCGGCGTGACCAGGACGCAGGTCCGCGAGCACGGTCTGGTCGGCATCCTGTTCGTGCCCGAAGGCGGACCGCATCCGGGCGTGGTGCTGCTGGGCGGTTCCGAAGGCGGCCTGCACGAGGACGACGCCGCTCTGCTGGCCGGCCACGGTTTCGCCGTGTTCGCCCTGGCCTACTTCGGCACGGCCGGCGTTCCGGCCGAGCTGGTGAACATTCCGGTGGAGTACTTCGGGACCGCCCTGCGGTTCCTGGCCGAACACCGGGACGTGCGCGGCGACCGGCCCGCGGTCATCGGCGGTTCGTTCGGCGGCCAGGCAGCGCTGCTCGTCGGCTCGATGTTCCCCGAGGTTCGCGCCGTGGTGAGCGTGGCCGGCAGCGGTGTCATCACCCAGGGCATCGACGGCGACGTCAGCGACGGGAACTTCCTGCACATCATGACCACCGAGGTTGCGCCGTGGACCTGGCGCGGCCGGCCGCTCCCGTTCGTCGCCGACCCGGTCACCCCGGAGCTACAGCGCCAGGTCGAGGCCGGCGAACCCGTCGCCATGCGCGGCTCGTTCGAACAGGGCCTGCGGGATGCCGACCGGGTCGCGGCGGCGACGATCCCGGTCGAGCGCATTCACGGCGCCGTCCTGCTGATCTCCGCCGGTGACGACCGCAGCTGCCCCGGCGAAACGCTCAGCGACATCGCCCTGCACCGCCTCACCGCCCACCGGCATCCGTTCGACCACCGCCACCTCCGGTATCCGGCGGCCGGGCACGGCATCTGCCTGCCCCCGTTCCGGCCGACCACCGACACCGTCGTTCCCGGCCCCGGCGTTCTGCTCGATCTCGGCGGCACCGCACGGGACACCGCGGCTGCCCAGCAGGCGGCGTGGGCGGCGATCCTCGACTTCCTGACGACGCACCTTCAGCCGCGAACTGCGACATAATTCGCGGTCACGGGGAAGTGGACCTGGGGAGGGCACATGTCGTATCCGGCGGAGGCAGGCCGGGTCAGCGCGACCTATCACCCGGCCGAGGACACCCGGTCGGTCCGGCTGAACTCGGGCACGCTGGCCAGTTTTGTCGCGCCCGGCAGCGCGACCGAGGGCGAGTTCGGCCTGTTCCGCTGGGACATGCCGGCCGGGTCCGGTGGTCCGGCCGCGCACTTCCACCGAACCTTCTCCGAGTCCTTCTACGTGCTCGCCGGGACCGTCCGGCTGTTCGGCGGCACGGACTGGGTCGAGGCCACCGCCGGGGACTTCCTGTACGTGCCGCGCGGCGGCGTGCACGCGTTCCGCAACGACTCCGCCGATCCCGCCTCGATGCTCATCCTGTTCGCACCGGGCGCGCCCCGCGAGCGCTACTTCGACGAGCTCGCCGAGATCGGCGCGGCCGGCCGCACGTTGAGCTACGACGAGTGGACCGAGCTGTTCGCCCGGCACGACCAGTACCGCGCCGAGCCCTGACGGGCCGGCCGGCTACAGCAGCCGCAGCTGGTGGCTGCGGCGGGCGGCCCGCTCGGCGCGGGCGTCGGTGTGCCGGTGCAGCAGATCCTCGCCCAGCGCGGCCAGGAACGGCGACGGGCGCAGGTCCTTGGCCTGGTCGCCGGTCCCGCGCCGGGCCGGGTGGCTCAGGTACAGGTGCGACTGCGCGCGGCTGACGCCGACGAAGAACAACCGCCGCTCCTCGGCCTCGGCCGCCCCCGGGTCGCCGCCCGGCCAGCGCAGCGGCAGCATGCCGTCCGCGCAGCCGACGATGAACACCACCGGGAACTCCAACCCCTTGGCCGCGTGCAGGGTGAGCAGCGAGATCCGGTTCGCCCGTGGGTCCCACGTGTCCACCTCGCTGCCCAGCGACAGCTCGGCCAAGAACGCCGGCGGCTCACCGGCGTGCCGGGCGGCCAGCGGGCCGAGCAGTTCCAGCGCCTCGCGGATCAGCTCGGCCGGCGACACGTCGTCCAGCACGTCCACCGACTGCTCGTCGATCGCGCGCTGGGCGGCGTTCCGGAGCAGGGTGGCCGTCGATCCCTCGGTGATCACCAGCCGGGCCAGCACCGCCCGCACGCCTGGGTGGTCGGTGAGCCGGTCATGCGACCGCTTCTGGTAGGGAAGTCCTTCCCGGGCAAGGACTTCCATGATCGGCCGGGCCTGCGAGCCGGCCCGGTAGAGGATGGCGATGTCATCGAAGGACAGGCCGCCGCGCACCCCGTCGGAGTCGACCCGGCCGGAGTCGTGCGCGTGGAAGCTCGACCCGCCAAGAAGTTCCTCGATGGTGCGGACGACGAACTCGGCCTCGGCCGGCTCGCTGGCCGCCTGGAACACGGTGATCCGCTCGGCTTCGTCCACCCCGTCCACCGGCGCGCGCAGCGCCCGTAGTTCCCGGTCGGGCACGAGCGTGCTCGGCGCGATCGCGGCCACCGCAGCAGCCACGATCACCGGGCTGGACCGGTAGTTGCGGGTCAGCGAAACCCGGACGGCACCGGGGAAGTCTTCTTGGAAGCGCAGAAAGAAACCGACATCGGCGCCACGGAAGGCATAGATGGCCTGGTCCGGATCGCCGATCGCGCACAGGTTGCCGGTCGGCGGGCAGAGTTGCCGCAACAGCCGGTACTGCAACTCGTCCACGTCCTGGTACTCGTCGACGCAGATCCAGCGGAACCGGGCCCGATAGTGCTCGACCAGCTCGGCGGAACCGGCCAGCAGCCTCACCGGCAGCGCGATCAGGTCGTCGAAGTCGACCAGGTCGCGGCCGTGCAGGGCCTTGTCGTAACGACCGGCGAGCTCGACCAGTTCGGCGTCGGTGACCGCGGGTTCCGACTCCCCGGCGGCGATCCGCGCGGCGGCCGACCGCTTCACCTCGCCGATGCCCTCCGCGAGCTTGCGCAGCTCCCGGTTGGGCCGCTCGCCGAGCAGTTCGCGCAGCACCGCCAGCCGGGCCGGCTCGTCGGCGACGGTGAATCCCTCGGCCAGACCGGCCAACTCGGGGCGGTCCCGCAGGATGGTCAGGCCGAGTTGGTGGAACGTGGCCACCGTGATCAGCCCGGCCTGCTCGGCGCCGACCAGGTTGACCAGTCGCTCGCGCAGCTCTTCACACGCCCGCCGGGTGAAGGTCACCGCGAGGCAGTCCCGCGCCGGCACGTCCCGCTCGGTGATCAGCGCGGCCAGCCGGTGGGTCAGCGTGCGGGTCTTGCCGGTACCCGGGCCGGCGACGATCAGCAGCGGGCCCTCGGTCACCTCGGCGGCGGCCCGCTGGTCGGGGTCCAGCGCGTCCAACAGCGAGTCGGCTAACCGTTGCGGCGCAACGGGCTTCGTCTCGACCGGCGCCGCTTTCGGTGCGGCGCCGACGGTTCGTGGCGCGGGTACCGGGGCCGGCGCGGGCAGGTCCAGCTCGAACAGGCCGGGGGCGGCGGTGGTCGGCGCGCGCAGCTCGCCCGGCCCGAACACCGAGATGACGCCGTACTCCCCGTCGTAGCCGCCCTCCCGGCGCACCCGGCCGGTGCGCAGCCGGTCGATCGCCTCCACCAGCAGCGGGTGACCCGCGGTGGCGATCTCGTCCAGCGGCAGCCGCAGCAGGATGTCCAGCTCGGCGCCGAGGGTGGCCACCACGTCGTCGAGCACCCTGCCGACGGACTTGCTCTTCGGGCCGACACCGAGGATCTCGCCGACGATCTCCGGCAGCGGGATGATGTTGCGGAACTCGCCCGCCGTGGCCGGCCGGTGCTCGGGGCCGTGGTCGGCGAGCGACTCGATCCGGTGCAGCACGCCGACGGTGAGCGGCTTGCCGCACTCCGGGCAGATGTCGGCCAGCGCCCGGCTCTGCGCAGGCTCCAGCCGCACCCCGCACTTGCGGTGGCCGTCGAGGTGGTACTTGCCCTCGTCCGGGAACATGTCGACGGTGCCGACGTAGCCCTCGCCGGTCTCCAGCGCCCGGCGCAGCTGGGCGAACCCGAGCTCGCCCGCCAGCGTGGTGGCGTTGCGGCCGAGCATCGGCGGGGAGTGCGCGTCGGAGTTGCTGATCAGGTGGAACCGGTCCAGGCCGGACACCCGCCAGTTCATCGACGGGTCGCTGGACAGCCCGGTCTCCACCGCGAACACGTGCTCGGCCAGGTCGACGTAGCAGTCGTCGATCGCGTCGAAACCGGACTTCGAACCCAGTGCGGCGAACCACGGTGTCCACACGTGCGCCGGGATCAGGAACGCGCCGGGCGCCGACTCCAGGGTGATCTCCAGCAGGTCCCGGGAGTCCAGGCCGAGGATCGGCCGGCCGTCGGAGTGCAGGTTGCCGATCTTGGCCAACCGCCGGGTGAACTCGTCAGCGGCGGCCAGATCCGGTACGAAGCACAGGTGGTGCACCTTACGGGTGCGGTCGCCGCGCTTGTAGATGGTGGAAATCTCCACCTGGAGCACGAACCGGACCTCGCGGTCGCGGCAGCTCGGCGGCAGCGTGCGCAGGACCTCCCGCTCCAGGTCCGGCCGCAGCCGGAACAGTCCCGGCTCGGCCGGCACCAGGTTGGTCCGGATCTGCTCCGCCCACGCCGGATGGGTGAAGTCCCCGGTGCCCAGCAGGGTGATCCCCTTGCGCCGGGCCCACCAGGACAGATGTTCCAGGTCGCAGTCCCGACTGCACGCACGGCTGTATTTCGAGTGGATGTGCAGATCGGCGTAGTAACGCACGGCCAGGGATCATCCCATGGTCGGAGCGTCACCTGTCGCGCCGGTCGAGTTCTCCGGGAAGAAGCAGGCCACCCGCCGTCCGGGCGACAGCTCGGCCAGTGGGGGCTCCTCGGTGCGACACACGTCCTGCGCCTTCCAGCACCGGGTGCTGAACCGGCAGCCGGTCGGCGGGTTGAGCGGGCTGGGCACGTCCCCGCTCAGCCGGATGCGCTCACGCGCGTTGCGCCGGTCCGGGTCGGGAATCGGCACCGCGGACAGCAGCGCCACCGTGTACGGGTGGTGCGGCGCGGTGTACAGGCTGGACGCGTCGGACAGTTCGACGATCTTGCCGAGGTACATCACCGCGACCCGGTCGGACACGTGCCGCACGACGGACAGGTCGTGCGCGATCATCACGTAGGTCAGGCCGAGTTCGTTCTGCAGGTCCTCCAGCAGGTTGACCACCTGCGCCTGGATGGACACGTCCAGCGCGGACACCGGCTCGTCGGCCACGATCAGCTTGGGCCGCAACGCGAGCGTGCGGGCGATGCCGATGCGCTGCCGCTGGCCGCCGGAGAACTCGTGCGGGTAGCGGTTGTAGTGCTCCGGGCTCAACCCGACCAGTTGCAGCAGGTCCTGCACGGCCTGCTTGATGCCGTGCTCGGTCTTCACGTTCTGCAGCTTGTACGGCGCACCGACGATCGTGCCGACGGTGTGCCGAGGGTTCAGCGAGGAGTACGGGTCCTGGAAGATCATCTGCACGTCACGGCGCAGCGGGCGGAGCTGACCCATCGACTGATGGGTGATGTCCTTGCCCTCGAACAGAATCCGGCCGTCAGTCGGTTCGAGCAACCGGGTGAGCAGGCGGCCGGTGGTGGTCTTGCCGCAACCGGACTCGCCCACCAGGGAGAGGGTTTCGCCGCGGTTGACCGTGAAGTCCAGCCCGTCGACGGCTTTCACCGCACCGGTCTTGCGCTGCAACACACCACGACGGACCGGGAAGTACTTGCGCAGGCTCGACACCTCAAGGATGGTGTCCTGCTCGGTCGCCGTATCCGTTGTGGCGGTTTCGGTTTGTTCAGTCATCTTCTCGCGTCCGTCGGTCACAGGTTCGGGCTGATCTCGGTGTCCCAGATGCGCCGTCGATCCTCGGCCGACAGGTGGCAGGCGGCCTGATGACCGGGGCCCACGTCGACCAGTTCGGGCACGATGCTCTGGCTGGCGCCGCCGGTCAGGTCCGCGTAGTTGCACCGGGGGTGGAACGCGCAGCCGGACGGCACGTTGATCAGACTGGGCGGGGTGCCCTTGATCGGCATCAGGCGATCGGCGCGGTCGCGGTCCAGCCGTGGCATGGACCCGAGCAGACCCCAGGTGTAGGGGTGCTGCGGATCGCGGAAGATGTCCGAAGCGTGGCCGTACTCGGCCACCCGGCCCGCGTACATCACCAGGATGTCGTCGGCCAGTTCGGCGACGACGCCGAGGTCGTGGGTGATGATGATGACCGCGGAGTTGAACTCCTGCTGGAGATCCCGGATCAGGTCGAGGATCTGCGCCTGCACGGTCACGTCCAGCGCGGTGGTCGGCTCGTCGGCGATCAGCAGCTCCGGGTCGCAGGACAGCGCCATCGCGATCATCGCGCGCTGGCGCATACCACCGGAGAACTGGTGCGGGTAGTCGTCCACCCGGGACTGCGGCTGCGGGATGCCGACCCGGTCGAGCATGTCGATGGCGTGCTTGCGGGCCACCGACTTGCTGACCTTGTTGTGAATCCGGTACGCCTCGATGATCTGGTTGCCGACCGTGTAATAGGGATGCATGGCCGACAGCGGGTCCTGGAAGATCATCGCCATCTTCTTGCCCCGCAGCAGGCGCACGTGGTCCTCGGACGCGCCGACCAGCTGCTCGCCGTCCAGCCAGATCTCGCCGGAGACGTTGGCCGACTTGTGCAGGCCCAGGATGCCGAGGCTGGTCACGCTCTTGCCCGAACCGGACTCACCGACGATGCCGAGGGTCTTGCCGCGTTCCAGCTTGAACGACAGCCCGTCGACGGACTTGACCAGACCGTCGTCGGTCGGGAAGTGCACGCGCAGGTCGCGTAGTTCCAGGAACGACGACGACGGCTCCGGTGCGATGTCCACAAAACCCTCCTGGCCCACCCGGGGGCGGTCGATCCCTGTTTCCTTGCTCATGACAACCGCACCCTCGGGTCGACAACGGCGTAGAGCACGTCCACCACCAGGTTCGCGATGACCACGAAGAAACCGGCCAGCATGGTGACACCCAGGATCTCGGGCAGGTCGTTGTTCTCGATGGCCAGGTAGGCGAAGTGGCCGAGACCGGGCAGCGAGAACGCGGTCTCGGTGAGCACCGCGCCGCCCAGCAGCAGGCCGAGGTCCAGGCCGAAGATGGTGACGATCGGACTCAACGTGGCGCGCAGGCCGTGTTTGAACACCACCCGGCTCTCGGGCAGGCCCTTGGCCCGTGCCGTGCGGATGAAGTCCTCACCCATGGTGTCCAACATGCCGGCCCGGGTCAGCCGCGCGTACAGGGCGGCATAGAGGAAGGCCAGCGTCACCCACGGCAGCACCAGCGCCCAGGCCCACTGCGCCGGGTTGGACAGCAGCGGTATGTAGGTGCCGGCGTTGGGGAAGATCGGGATGTCGGACTGGAACCACGCCAGCGTCAGCAGCGCGGTGAAGAACACCGGCAGCGACACGCCGGCCAGTGCGACGGTCATCGCCGCGCGGTCGAACAGCGAGCCCCGGCGCAGCGCGGACAGCACGCCGATCCCGACACCGGCGACCAGCCAGATGATGGCCGCACCGATGGCCAGCGACAGGGTCACCGGCAGCACGTGCATCATCTGCGGCCACACCTGCAACTGGTTCTTGAAGGAGTAGCCGAAGCAGGGTG
Source organism: Pseudonocardiaceae bacterium (assembly GCA_036268615.1). Taxonomy (GTDB): domain Bacteria; phylum Actinomycetota; class Actinomycetes; order Mycobacteriales; family Pseudonocardiaceae; genus DATATV01. The sequence goes on along the minus strand of DATATV010000116.1, from coordinate 16,639 downwards.
CCGAGCAGTGCACGATCGCGGTGCCGGTGCTGTAGTCCTCACCGGCGAAGATCGCCTTGACGAAGTGCCAGTACTGCTCGTACAGCGGCAGGTTGAAGCCCAGCCGACCCTCGATCGCGTGCAGCGCCGACGGACTCGGCGTCTTGCCGACGAAGTTGGCGGCGAGCTGGTCGGTGGTCTGACCGGCCAGTCTCGGTACGACAAAGAAGATGCCGAACGTCGCGATGCTGACGACGATCAGCATGAGGACGGCCGAGATCAGCCGACGAATGATGAACGTGATCACCGTGGACGGCGGCGGTGGCCGGCGGGATTACCGCCGGCCACCGGTGCCTTCACCTGCTTCCGGTCTGCTTACTCAGGAGGAGGACAAGCCCAGCTGCGTGTAGTCGTACATGCCGAACGCCTGCGTCACGTAGACGTTGCTCAGGTTCGACGGCCGGTACAGCAGCGAGGTGGCGTACAGCTCGGGCAGCACATCCGCCTGACCCATCATCAGCTTGTCGATCTGGGCGTAGATGCCGTTCCGCGTCGTGGTGTCCGCGGTCGAGCCTGCGGTCGTCAGCAGCTGGTTGATCTGCGGGTCGTTCACCATGGAGATGTTGGCGTTACCGGCCGGCTGGATCGCCGCACCATCCGCGATCGAGTACAGGAAGCCGAAGCCCTCCGGCCAGTCCGCGGCCCAGCCGTAGGTACCCATGCCGATGTTGTTCTGGGTCATGAAGCTCGGCGAACCCAGCTCGGTGTTGGTGTACGTGCTGGCCGGGTACTGCAGGATGTCGGTCTTGATGCCGACCTGGGACAGTGCCTGCTGCAGTGCCTGCGCGGACGCGACCTCCTTGGGCCGGTCGCTACGAGCCGCGATGTTGAACGAGAACCCGTTGGGCTTGCCACAGGCAGCCAGTTCCTGCTTGGCCTTGGCAATGTCACCGCCCGGCTGGGTGGTCGCCTCGTAGTCGTCGAACGCCTGGTAGCCGATGACGCTCTGCGGCAGCACCGTGCTGGCGATGGAACCGCCGGCCGCCTGCCCACCGTAGGCGTTCTGGAACAGCGTCTTGTTCGCCGCGTACTCGATCGCCTTGCGGCAGTCCACGTTCGGAATGACCTGCGTGTCGATCGGGTAGTACCAGAGGAAGCCCGAGGGCGCGGCGTCCGAGTCCTTCTTGTCCGCCGGGTTGCTCAGGATCTTGTTCCGGGCCGCGGTCTGCACGCCGGTGCCCGCCATGTCGACGTCCACCTGCCCGCTGATCAGCCGGCTGTCGATCTGGTCGGCGTTGACGTTGAAGCTGACGTTGATCTGGTTGACCAGCTGCTTGTCATACGGGTTGTCCGACTGCTTCCAGTCAGGGTTCTTGACCAGCGTGTAGCCGGAGCTCGGGCTGAACGAGCCGGGCTTGAGCATGTACGGGCCCGAGGAGACCAGCGTGCTCTGGTAGTTGGACCCGGTGTCCTTGTCCGCCGGCACCGGCGCCGTCTGGGGGTCGGCCACCAGGTAGTTGAAGTCGTAGAACGGCTGGGTCAGGTGGAACACGATGGTGGTCGCGTCCGGGGTCTGGATCGACGCCAGGCCGTTGGGGTCCTTGTCCTTGTACGGCCCCTGGTAGGTGTCGCCGCCGACGAGGTAGGTCTTGAAGTAGCTCGGACCGTTGGGCAGCACGTCCTTGGCGAAGGTGCTCCGCTCGATCGCGTACTTGACGTCGGCGGTGGTGATCGCCTCACCGTCGGAGAACTTCATCCCCGACTTGATGTGGTACGTCCACGTCAGACCGTTGTCGCTGACCGTGCCAAGACCGGTGGCCAGGCTGGGGACCAGGTCCTTGCCGGCCGCACCGGGAGCCGGCTTGTAGGAGAGCAACGGGCTCGCGTACAGCCGGGAGAAGTTCCAGCTGAAGGCGTAGTAGGTGTTGCCCGGGTCGATGGAGTCACCCGCGCTGCTCAGCGCGTAGTTCAGCGTGCCACCGGTCGCGTTCGACGCGTTCACGACCCCGGCGACACCCGCGTTGAACGCAGAGGAGGCGCCGCTACTGCCGGACCCGCTGCCACAGGCAGTCAGGACACTCAGGACGGCAGCCGCTACTGCGGCACCGGCAAGGATCTTTCTCTTCATGCGCGTGACACGCCTCCTCGTTCTGATGAATACGAAAACCGGTCCGGTCGGTACTACCGGCCGCCGCGCGGGTCAAGGGCGTCCCGCAGGCCGTCGCCCAGCAGGTTGAACGCCATGACGGTGATGAAGATCGCCAGTCCGGACACGAGCACGTACTCCGGGTCGGTCGAGTAGTACCCGTTGCTCACCGCGTCCGAGAGCATGCCACCCCAGGTCGGAGTGGGCGGGTGCAGACCGACGCCGAGGAACGACAGCGCCGACTCGAAGAGAATGTTCGTCGGGATCAACAGGGTCGTGTAGACCAGGATCGGGGCCAGCAGGTTGGGCAGCAACTCGTGGCGAAGGATGTATCCGCCACGGGCGCCCTGGCTGCGCGCCGCGTCGATGAACTCGCGCTCCCGCAAGGACAACGTCTGGCCGCGCACGATCCGGCTGATATAGGGCCAGTTGAAGAAGCCGATCACGAAGATCAGCACGGACACGTGCAGGGTGTTGCCGGTCAGGCCGAAGGCCGACTGCTGCACCACACCGGTCAGCGCGATCGCGAAGAGCAGCAGCGGGAAGGCCAGGAACACGTTCATCAGCCAGCTGATCACCGTGTCCGCCCAGCCGCCGAAGAACCCGGCCACCAGACCAAGGACCACGCCGATGATCACCGACACCAGCGTCGAGCCCGCGGCGATCAGCAGGGAGAACTGCGAGCCGACCAGGACCCGGGCGAGCAGGTCGCGACCGTTGCCGGGGTCGACGCCCAGCGGGTGGGCCAGGCTGATGCCGCCGAACCCGCTGTTGGGACGCCCGTAGGTCGCGTTGATCAGGTTCGAGTGATACACGTTCGGCTGGATGATGCCGGCGGCGTTCAGGAAGACCGACGCGATCGCGGCGAGCACCAACAGGAGGATGACGATCCCACCAACCAGTGCCCACTTGTCCCGCTTCAACCGCAGCCAGGCGATCTGGCCGAGCGAACGGCCCTGGATCGCCTTGCCCATCCCGACGGCGGCAGCCTCGGGCTGTGCCTGCACGGACGAGCCGGACACGTCCAGCGGCGCTGCCATGCGAATTGGCCCCTCTCCCCGGTGTGGTGACATGCGTGCTGCTCGCGGGTCACACCAGCCCGCGATTGTGGGACAGCCTCGGTCGTCGCCGCCGGAAAGGCTAGCCCGGCCGGCCGTCCGTGGCGTGATTGTGATTCAACTGTGTGCCAAACCGCGTAAACCTTACGTCTGCCGCAAGTCCTATCCGAACACGGGCAAGGACATAGCGGACAAATGGGACCGTTAAGAATCTTGTTCACATGTGTCCCCAATGTTTCGCCACACTTCTCATGCCAAAATGCGCTCCATGACTGGCCAGACGCCGATGGCGAGCTCGGCACGTTCGGCGCTCGGCCGGGACTACGGCGGCCGCTCCGCGAGCGAGCGGCGAGCCGAGCGACGGGCACGACTACTCGCCGCGGCCACCGAACTCTTCGGTGTCGACGGATTCCACGCGACCTCGATCGAACGCGTCTGTACCAGGGCGAACGTCTCCACCCGCAACTTCTACGAGGAGTTCACCAGCCGCGAGTCGCTGCTGATCGAGTTGCACGAGCAAATATCTCAGCGAGCCTTCGACGCGGTGCTCGCCGCCATCGCCGAAGCGGGTGAGGCGAGCACCGCAGAGCGGGTGGCGATGGGCATCCGGGCCTACGTCGGCTCGACCTCGGCCGATCCCCGCTGGGCCCGCATCGCCTATGTAGAGGTCGTCGGGGTAAGTGCCGAGGTCGAGCAGCATCGGCTCACCTGGCGTAAACGACTGAGCACACTGGTCGAGGCAGAGGCGGCGTTCGCGGTGAGCCGCGGCGACGGCATCGAGCGCGACTTCCATCACAGGGCGGTCGCTTTTGTGGGCGCCGTCACTGAACTCGTCTACCAGTGGACCATCGAGAACCGGCAGGCACCGGTGGAGACGATCTGCGCCGAACTGACCAGCGTCGCGCTGGCCATGCTCACCACCTGACCGCCCGCGCGCGAACGATCACGTTCCGTACCAAGGGGTTCTAGCGAATCTCGTTCGGGTCCTCGAACGTGCCGCGCTGCCAGGTACGCAGCGCCCACCACCAGTGCACGCTGTGTCGCACCGCGCTCGGCGGCTCGCCGCCGGGATCGTCGCCATCATTGTGGTCACTGCCGAATCCGGTCAGTTCGCGCATTCGGCGCAATCGGTACTTCACCGTGTTGGGGTGGACGTGCACCGCGGCCGCGGTGGCCTCCAGTCGGCCGCCATGATCGAGGTGGGCCAGTGCGGTGGCGGCGAGTTCCCGGTGGAACGGATTGGCCGGGCGCAGCGCGGACAGCAGGGCGTCGGTGAGCACCCGGCCAAGGCCGGGCACCGCGGCCAGCGCGCTGTCCACCGCGAGATCGGCCAGCGCGACCACCCCGGTTGTCCCCGCCCGCAGGCCGGCATCCCTTGCTGCGCAACACATCCGGTAGGAGTCCGGCAGGTCGGCCACGGCCACCGCCGGACCGAGCACGAGCAGCGGGCCGCCCGCGGGCAGCGGCGGCAGCGGCGGCCGGCAGACGCCGACCAGGTACCCGCTGAGCAGCCCGTAGACGCCGCCGACCGCGCCGGTCAGCCGGGACTCCAGCCGGTGGGCCGCACTCGGCTCGTGTTCGGCGCTGACCAGGCAGCGGTGTCGGGCGGCCGGGTCGAGACCGAGGGCGACCGCCGGTTCGCCACCCGGTTCGCCACCCGGTTCGCCACCGCCACCACCACTGCCACCGAGCAGCAACCGGCGCAGCAGCAGCACTCGCTGCTCCCGCGCGGTGCGCACCCGGTCCAGTTCGGTCGCGTGGTGGGCGTGTGTCAATTGGTGCTCCAACGCGGTGACCAGTCCGTCCAACTCCACGAACAGGTCCACCAGCGCGTCCGCGCTCACCCCGGCGGCGCGCGCCCTGGCCACCGCGAGCCGCACCGCCGCGGCCCGGCCGGCCTGGAACCCGTCCAGCAGTGCGGTCAGCGGCACGCCCTGGGCGGCCCGGTCGGCGCCCAGCCGGGCGGCGGTGTCCAACTCGGCCAGGGACAGCGGCCGGTCACCGGCCAGGGCGCCGAACGCCGCGCTGATCAGCGCGAGCACGTGCCGGACGGTCTCCTCCCGAGGCAGCCCGGCGACCAGCGTCGAGGTGGCCCTGGCCGCGTCCACGACGACGTCCAGCAGGTCCGGGTCGGCGGCCAGTTCGGCCAGGCCGGCCCGCAGCAGCGGTGGCCTGCCGGGCGGCGGCTCGGTCATCACTGCCTCGCTCCCTCGTTGTCCCTTTGTTGTCCGCGGGGGACAAGATAACCTCGCCGGCTTGGCGCACGGTCGGCTATTTCGGGCCGGTCCCTGTCTGGTGTGATATCAGTCAGTTGTCCGGCCCGGACGGAACGGTCCCGGACCGGGGTTCGACACGGTTCGACACGGCACTCGACGGGGAGGCGCGGATGGCCGCCGGTGATCTTGGTGCGGACCTGCGCTCGGCGGTCGGCGCCGGGCATGTGCAGTCCGGCTCGGCGGTGACCGAGGACTACTGGCACGACGAGTCGCTGTCCAACCCCGCGCAGGCCCCGGCCCACCTGGTCCGGCCGGCGAGCGCGGACGAGGTCGCGGCCGTGCTGCGGGTGGCCGGCGAGCACGGCGTGCCGGTCACCGCGCGCGGCTCGGGCAGCGGCATGTGCGGGGCGTGCGCGCCCAGTGAGCACGGCATCGTGCTGTCCTTCGAGCGGTTCAACTCGGTGCTCGACATCGACACGGTCAACCATGTCGCGGTCGTGCAGGCCGGCGTCACACTGTCCGAACTGGACGAACAGCTGGCCCCGCATGGCTTGAGCTATCCGGTTTATCCGGGCGAGCTGTCCGCGAGTGTGGGTGGCACGGTGGCCACCAACGCGGGCGGGATGCGCGCGGTGCGCTACGGCGTGACCCGCAACAACGTGCTGGGCCTGCAGGCGGTGCTGCCCACCGGGGAGATCATCCGGACCGGCGGCGCGATCGCCAAGAGCAGCAGCGGTTACGACCTCACCCAGCTGATCGTCGGCTCGGAGGGCACGCTCGCGCTGGTCACCGAGGCGACCCTGAAGCTGCACCCCCGGCTGCCGCACTCGGCGACCGTGCTGGCGCCGTTCGCCGACCTGGACGAGGTCATCCGCACGGTGCCCAAGGTGCTGGCCAGCGGGGTGGCGCCGACCATCCTGGAGTACATCGACATCTGGACGATGGCCGCCAGCATCCACACCTACGGGCTGAGCCTCGGCATCCCCGACGACGTGCGGGAGAAGGCGCTCGCGTATCTGGTGGTGTCGCTGGAGAACGCCGAGGCCGACCGGCTCAACGAGGACATCGAGAAGATCGGTGGCCTGCTGGTCGAGCAGTTCGGCGCGATGGACGCCTACGTGCTGGACGGCCAGGCCGCGCACAAGCTCATCCAGGCCAGGGAGAACGCGTTCTGGACGGCGAAGAACGCCGGCGCGAACGAGATCCTGGACGCGGTCGTGCCCCGCGGCGCGATGCCCGAGTTCTTCGACACCGCAAGGAAACTGGCGCAGGAACGCGGGTCCGGGCTGGCCGGCTGCGGACACGCCGGCGACGGCAACGTGCACCTCGCGGTGTTCCAGGCCGATCCGGAGATCCGGCACGCGCTGGTGCACGACATCTACGCGACCGCGCTCGGGCTGGGCGGCGCGATCTCCGGCGAGCACGGCATCGGCCGGGAGAAGAAGCCGCACTTCCTCGCGCTGGAGGACCCGGTGAAGCTGGCCCTGCTGCGCCGGCTCAAGCAGGCTTTCGACCCGGCGGGCATCCTCAACCCGGACGTCCTGCTCGACTGAACCACCTTCTTTCTCGTTATCCGGACGGAGAGCACCGCAGATGGAGATGAACGGCGCCCAGTCGCTGATCCGCACGCTGGTCGACAGCGGGGTGGATGTCTGCTTCGGCAACCCGGGCACCTCGGAGATGCACTTCGTCGCCGCGCTGGACTCGGTGCCGGAGATGCGCGGTGTGCTCGCCCTGTTCGAGGGCGTGGTGACCGGCGCGGCCGACGGCTACGCGCGGATGGCCGGCAGGCCGGCGGCGACGCTGCTGCACCTGGGTCCGGGCCTGGGCAACGGGCTGGCCAACCTGCACAACGCGCGCCGGGCGCACACGCCGATGGTGAACGTCGTCGGGGACCACGCGACCTATCACAAGAAGTACGACGCCCCACTGGAATCGGACATCGACGCGCTCGCCGGCACGGTGTCGGCCTGGGTCCGCCGGTCGACCGAGACCGCCCAGGTGGGCCAGGACGCGGCCGAGGCGGTCGCCGCCAGCCAGGACGGGGTGGCCACGCTCATCCTGCCGGCGGACGTGTCCTGGTCGGACGGGGGCAAGGTCGCCGGGCCGGTGCGGCCGGTCGCGCGCGCCGAGGTGGCGGATTCGACGATCGAATCGGTGGCCGGCGTGCTGCGCTCGGACGAGCGGACGGTGCTGCTGCTGGGCGGTGCGGCCCTTGGCCCCGACGGCCTTGCCGCGGCCAGCCGGATCGCGCAGGCCACCGGGGTGACGCTGTTGGCCGAGACCTTCCCGGCCCGGCTGCGGCGGGGTGCGGGCGTGCCGACGGTGGAGCGGCTGGGTTATCTCGCCGAGCAGGTGACCTACCAGCTCACCGGCGTCACCCGACTGGTGTTGGCCGGGGCGCGCTCGCCGGTGTCCTTCTTCGCCTACCCGGACAAGCCGAGCGACCTGGTGCCCGAGGGGGCGACCGTGCACCCGCTGGCCGCCGGCACCGGGACCGACGTGCTGGACGCGCTGACCCGGCTGGCCGACCTGGTCGCCGCCGGGGTCGAACCGGTGCCCGCGCCGGAGAGCCGGCCCGCGCTGCCCTCGGGTGCGCTGACCGCGCAGAACTGGGTGGACGTGATCGGCGCACTGCTGCCGGCCGAGGCGATCATCGCCGACGAGGCGAACACCTCGGGCGTGCTGCTGCCCGCGGCGACGGCCGGGGCGCCGGCGCACGACGTGCTCACGCTGACCGGCGGGGCCATCGGCTACGGCCTGCCGGTGGCCACCGGGGCGGCGGTGGCCTGCCCGGACCGGCCGGTGATCTGCCTGGAGGCCGACGGCAGCGCGATGTACACGCTGTCCGCACTGTGGACGCACGCCCGGGAGGGCCTGAACGTCACGACGGTGGTGCTCAACAACCACGCCTACGCGATCCTGCGGATGGAGTTGCAGCGGGTGGGCGCGCAGGCCGGCGGCCCCAAGGCGGCCGAACTGCTGGACCTGTCCCGGCCCGATCTGGACTTCGTCGCGCTGGCCACCGGGATGGGCGTGCCGGCCGGCCGGGCCACCACCGCGGAGGAACTGGCCGAGCAGTTCGCCAAGGCCCTGGCCGAGCCCGGCCCGCACCTGATCGAGGCGGTCGTCCCGCCGCTGATGTGAACACCCGGCCGTGGCGGTGTCCGGAGCGAGCCGGACACCGCCACGGTGGTGCCTGGGTCAGGCCCTCGGGCCGCCCGCGACGTAGATGACCTGGCCGGACACGAACGACGCGCCCTCGCTGACCAGGAACGACACCGTGTGCGCGATGTCCTCCGGCCGGCCGACCCTGGCCACCGGGATCTGCGCGGCGGCGCCCTTCTGGAAGTCCTCGAACGAGACGCCGACGCGCTCGGCGGTCGCCTTGGTCATCTCGGTGACGATGAAGCCGGGCGCGATGGAGTTCGCGGTGACGCCGAACTTGCCCAGTTCGATGGCGAGCGTCTTGGTGAAGCCCTGCATGCCCGCCTTGGCCGCCGAGTAGTTGACCTGGCCGCGGTTGCCCAGCGCCGAGGTCGACGAGAGGTTCACGATCCGGCCCCACTTGGCCTCGATCATGTACTTCTGCGCCGCCCTGGACATCAGGAACGCGCCCCGCAGGTGCACGTTGAGCACCAGGTCCCAGTCCTGCTCGGTCATCTTGAACAGCAGGTTGTCCCTGGTCACCCCGGCGTTGTTGACCAGAACCGTAGGCCCACCAAGGGTTTCCGCGATCTCACCGACCGCGGCCGCCACCTGGTCGGAGTCGCTGACGTCCGCACCGACGGCCAGCGCTCGGCCGCCGGCCGAGGTGATCGCCTCGACCGTCTCGGCGCCGAGATCCGCCTTCAGATCGACCACACCGACGGCGAAGCCGTCCTCGGCGAGTCGCTTCGCCGTGGCCGCGCCGATACCGCGCGCGGCACCGGTCACGATGGCCACCCGCTGGGTCACCTCGGTCACTTTGCCTCCTGATCAGTTGTTCGGGCGCACCAGCACCCGGGCTACACGCCCACCGGCAAGGTCCTCGAACCCGGCCGCCACACCGGTGAGGTCGATCTCCCGGCTGACCAGCGAGGCGAGATCGAGTTCGCCCGACCGGACCTGCTCGAAGTACTCCGGCAGGTCCCGATCGGCGTCGAGGGAACCGTTGACGCACGGCAGAATCCGCCGGGCGAAGCTGAACAGCTCGATCGAGGAGAACTCGACCACCTCGGTCCTGCCGCCGATGCCGACCAGGGTCACCGCGCCGCCGCGCCGGGTGGCCTTCCAGCTCTGCCGGATGGTCGAGGCCAGGCCGACGCAGTCGAACACGTGGTCCGCGCCGCGGCCGTCGGTCAGTCCGCGCACCTCGGCCGGCAGGTTCGGGCCCGCCGCCAGGGTGTCCGTCGCACCGAGCTTGCGGGCCAGGTCAAGCTTGGCCTGCGCCGGGTCGACGGCGATGATCCGCTCCGCCCCGGCGATCCGGGCCCCCTGCACCGCGGCCAGGCCGACCCCGCCGAGGCCCACCACGGCGACCGACTCGCCGGGCCGCACCTGCGCGGTGTGCCGGACCGCGCCGACCCCGGTGGTCACCGCGCAGCCCAGCAGCGCGACCAGGTCCAGCGGCACGTCGGCGGGCAGCAGGTAACACGCGCTCGCCGCGAGGACGGTCTGTTGGGCGAAGGCAGCGGTGGACAGGCCGGGATAAAGCGGGGTGCCGGCCTCGTCGTAGGCGTAGGGCTGGCGGGCCCGGTCGGACGCGTGCACACACAGGTGCGGCTGGTCGTGTTCGCAGAACCAGCACGCCCGGCAGGGCGGGTTCCACAGCAGCAGCACCCGGTCGCCCTCGGCCAGCGTGGTCACCTGCGGTCCGACCTCGACCACGGTGCCGGCCGCCTCGTGGCCGAGCACGGCGGGCAGCGGTTGGGCGAGCACGCCGGTGGCCAGCGAGAGATCCGAGTGGCACAGGCTGGCGGCCTCGATCCGGACCCGGACCTCACCCGCTCCGGGCGCGCGCAACTGGATCGTCTCGACCGTGACCGGTGCGTCCGTCGACCGGACCACCACCGCCTCGGTCGGCCGGAGCTGCTCGTCGGCCGGTCGATCAACCACGGTCGTGCCCACCCCTCTGTGAACCGAACGTTGTTAGGCAATCGCACTCAACCACAGGCCGCAGGCCCCGGCAAGGCAAACCGGCCCCAAGGTGACCAAGACAACCGGAAAGAAGAGCGGGCGCTTAGCGCCGTACACCTTGGAGTGGTTAAGGACAACAACCATCACCGTGCGTTGTTCCACAATCACTCGGGAGGTTAGTTGGCACGCATTCAACGACCGCGTAACTTGAAAATCGCAAATGGCACATAAGCCATTCGCGAGCTGTCGAGGAGGAATCGTGTTCACACGTTTCGCGGTCGCCCTGACCGCCGCCGCCGTACCGGCCCTGGTCGCCGTCGGCGCCGGTTCGGCCAGTGCCACCACCGCCCAGCCGCACTATCCTGCCTGCGATTTCTCCGTCCATGACATCCTCTACGGGCAATCCTTGTCCGCATTCTGTTTTTCCGGCGTCGGCGAATTCCAGGTGGTTGCCGAGTGTGCCGGTGGACTCAACTCGTGGTGGGTCACCGGATTTCCGGGAATTGCCCACCAGCGGCCGTCGATCGCCGAATGCGACGGTTCCCTGCTGCTCGGCGCGAGAGTTGTCGACTATCACATTGAATGGCTCTGACCGGACCACCCGACCGAGGCATCGGGCCGGTTGAGCCAGGATGACCCTCCGTGCGGCCGTCCCGGTGCAGACCACCGGACGGCCGCCGGAGGACCGCCTGCCACCCGCTACCAGCCCATCCTGTGCGGACCGCGGCATCCGCCCAGAGGTAGCGTGAGCAGGCGATGGACATGCCCGCGTTGGAGATGAACATGGGCGGCGCGCTGCCGCCGCTGACCGCGCACACCGCGCTGAGCACCTGGCAGGTCGCCGGCGCCGTGGACGTGCTCGCGGTGCTGGCCGCGCTCGCCTACCTGCACCGGGCCCACCGGGTACTGCCCAAGGCCGGCCAGCACTGGCCGGCCGGCCGCACGATCGCCTTCCTCGGCTCGCTCGTGGTGGCCGTGCTGACCCTGTCCAGCAGCATCGACGTCTACTCCGACGAGCTGTTCTACCTGCACATGATCGAGCACCTGCTGCTGATCATGGTCGTCCCCGTGCTGTTCATGCTGGGCCGCCCGCTGGCCCTGTTGACCACCGGCGAGGACCGCACGTCGATGCTGGCCGGCGGCGCGCTGGGCACCCGCACGGTGTCGGTGCTGACCTTCCCGCCACTGGGCCTGGCGCTGTACGCGATCGTACTGATCGGCACCCACCTGACCGGGTTCATGCAGCTGATGCTCACCCACATGTGGCTGCACAACGTCGAGGTCGCGCTCTACCTGATCAGCGGCTACCTGTTCCTGGTGCCGCTGCTGGGCGACGAGCCGCTGCGCCGGGTGCTCTCCTACCCGCTGCGGGTCTTCCTGCTGATGATCGGGATGACGGTGGACACCGTCGTCGGCGTGGTGCTGATGCTGACCGCGCGGGAGCCCTTCCCGGCGTACGCGGCCGACCACCGGACCTGGGGCCCCAGCCTGATCACCGACATCCACACCGGTGGCGGGATCATGTGGGTCATCGGGGACGGGCTGATGTTCCTGATCATCGTGCTGCTGGTGAAGCGCTGGATGGCCGACACGGAACGACAGAACGACACCGGGAAGTGGCTGGAGTCGGCCCGGCGGTCGAGCATGGTCAACCTGGGTGTCGACAGCGTCGACCCGGACGACGAGTCGGACATCGATGACGACGACGCCGCGTTGGACGCCTACAACCGGATGCTGTCCCGGTTGAACGATCGGGACCACTGAGCCCAGCTGCTTGTGGTGGTGCGCCAAGGTCGCGTCGCCTTCGGCGATTGCCCTGGCGGGCCAAACCTTGACGCACCACCACTAACGTCGGTCGAGCGCTTTGCTCAGCCTTCCCAGTCCGGCCGCAGCGGCATCCCCGACCGGGTACCGTCATCCAGCTTCACACCCAGGATCTGGTGCAGCTGAATGAAGTTGCGCTCGAACCCCAGCCGTGACGCGGCCATGTACAGCCGCCACACCCGAGCGATGCCACCGCCGACCTCGGCCATCGCCTCGGTCCAGTGGTCCTCCAGGTTGGCGCACCAGGCGGTGAGCGTCTTGGCGTAGTGCTCGCGCAGGTTCTCCTCGTGCCGCACCTCGAAACCGGTGTCGTGCATCAGCGAAACCAGTCGGCCGGGGCTCTCCAGCTCACCGTCGGGGAAGACGTACCGGTCGATGAACGCGCCGGTGCGCACCTGGTGCGAGTTGTCCGGCCGGGTGATGCAGTGGTTGAGCAGCCGGCCGGCCGGGCGCAGCTTGTCGTAGAGGAACTTGAAGTACCCGGGCAGGTTCGCGTCGCCGATGTGCTCGGTCAGACCGATGGAACTCACCGCGTCGAAGTCGGACTCGGGCACATCCCGGTAGTCGGAGTGGCGTACCTCGGCCACGTCGGACAACCCGGCCTTCTGGATCGCCGCCTGCGCCCACTCGGCCTGGCTCTTGGACAGCGTCACCCCCAGCGCCTTCACGCCGTAGTGCTTGGCCGCGTGCATCACCATGCCGCCCCAGCCGCAGCCCACGTCCAGCAGCCGCATCCCGGGCCGCAGCCCGACCTTGCGGGCGACCAGGTCGAACTTGGCGTACTGGGCCTCTTCCAGGGTCGCCGTGTCGGTCGGGTAGACCGCACAGGTGTAGGCCATCGACGGGCCGAGCACCCACTCGTAGAAGGTGTTCGACACGTCGTAGTGGTGCTGGATGGCCTCGCTGTCGCGTCGCTTGGAGTGCCGACGGCCGTGCTGCCGGTGTTCCTGGGGTGGCGGCTGCACCGGCCACCACAGCCGCGCGGCGAGCAGTCTGAGCGCGGCGGCCCGACGCAGGTCGGAGGGCACGTCGCCGAGCACGATGTCGGGCACCGTGGCCAGCGCGGTGTACATGTCACCGATCACGTCCAGCGTGCCGCTGACGTACGCCCTGGCCAGGCCGAGCTCGCCGGGTGCCGAGGCGAGATAGGACAGCGCGAGCGGGGACCGCACGTCCAACCTGACCGGCGAGCCGGCCTGGCCCGCCTTGCTTCCGTCGAACGCGGTGAACTCGATCGGCGTCTCGGTACCGACCAACCTGGCCAGTACTTCCGCCACCGGCATGGTCAGCGTGCTGGTCAAGCCCATGCTGTCGCTCCTTCCACTACGGGCGAACGCCCGTCTCTGCCCTGGTGCATCCGGTCGATCCCGGTCACCGGTTGCGTACTGCTTTGGCGTACAGGTCGGGCAGTCGCCCGTCCGGGTCGTATTCCTTCTTGAGCGGGCGATAGGCGTCGCCGTTGTACAGCCGGGCGAACTCCTCCGCGGTGTAGAACGATGTCGAGTACAGCGACTTGTGGCCGCCCAACTCCGTCACCATCTGCTCGATCCGCCGGTTGTGCGTGCCATCAGCTTCCCCCGGTCCCAGGTCCACCGTCGACCAGAAACCTACGTTGACGTAGAGCAGTTCGGGCTCCAGCGGGTACAGCGGCCACTGTCGGTCACCGCGCAGCGCGAGCGGGCACAGCCAGACCGGACTGATCCCGATCTCCTGGTGGAAGAAGTCCATGAACTCGGCGAGCCGGTCGACCGGGATCTCCACGTCCTGGATCACCGGCTCCTGAGCCGGCTGGCCGCGCAGTGAGAGCACCCGGTCGGAGACCCGGTGCCGGCGGTCCAGGGCGACCATCCGGCGGTAGACGTCCGACCGCTTGTACTTGTCCGGCCAGAACCGGCGGACCTTCGGGTTCTGCACGCCGAACGCCCGGGAGCACCAGAACCAGTCGGTGTCCCAGCGCCACAGGAAGTCGTGAATGGTCAGGTAGTCGGTCTGCCGCTCGGGAATGGACCGGTAGAAGATCCCCATTCCGGTGTAGTCGCTGGTATAGGGCGCCTCGTCGACAAAATCACCGAGAGTGAGGAATGTCCGCTCCGGTCCGAGTTTCGCGCCGGCGTCCTGATCATCCGGAGCGAACACCGTGCCGTCCACGAAATCGACCGGCTGTCCGTCGTAGCTGCGGTGCTGGTAGATCTCGACCAACGCGGCAGCTGCCGCGGCCGCGTCGGCGAACCGGATGTGCCGCAATCGGACGTAGGGAGAAACCGTTTCCAATTCGATACGCAGTCGCAGTGTGTAACCGAGCGTGCCGTACGAGTTGGGAAAACCGCGAAACAACTCCGCGTGCTCATTGTCCTGTCGGGCCACGATGATCCGGCCGTCACCGGTGATGATCTCCGCTTCGATCATGGACTCGTGCGGCAGACCGTTACGGAACGAAGTCGCCTCGATGCCCAGCCCGGCCACCGCACCACCCAGCGTGATGGTCTTCAGCTGCGGAACCACCAGCGGCATCAGCCCGTGCGGCAGCGTCGCGGCAACCAGGTCCTCGTAGGTCGTCATGCCGCCGACCTCGGCGGTCTTGGCCTCCGGGTCGACGTGCAGCACCGATCCGAAGGCACTCACACCCAGCCCGGGCACCCCGGTCGGCTCGCGGAACCGGAACAGGTTGGAGGTGGGTTTTGCCAACCTCACCGGGGAGCCGGCCGGAAGCGCACGGTATTCTGCCGACAGCGCCGCCACGGCCGCGTGATGGCCGCTCAGCTCGGGAAGTTCGCCCATGGCAACTAATGCTATTGGTCCGAGTCGTCCGGGGCATCGGGTGACCATCGGGCAACCGTGTGATCTCAGTGTCATCTCATGACACGCATACAACGTTTTCGTCGGCCGGGCGTCCTTACGTTTATCGGGCGGTGATGAGGTCGCCGTGAACCTGGACAGCCAAGAGGGGCAGATGCGGGACGCGAGAAGGAGCCACCGACACCGTCGGGCGGCGATCGGGGTCATCGGAGTCGTGGTGTCGGCACTTGCGCTGGCCGCGTGCTCATCGAGCGCCACCACAGGCAGCGCCACCGGAGTCGGCGGCAGCGGTGCCGGTGCCGGCGCTGGTCAGACCACCACCGAGGCGCCGGCAAAGGTCGTTCTCGCGATCACCCCCGCCAGCACCGACACCATCGACGTGACCACGCCGATCGTGGTGAACGCGACCCAGGGCACGATCAAGTCGGTCACCGTGGCCAACGCGTCGACCGGCGCCAAGGTCAGCGGGACCACGTCCTCGGACGGCACCACCTGGACCTCCAACGAGCCGCTCGCCTACGGCGCCTCCTACCAGGTGGACGCGGTCGGCCAGGACAGCTCGGGCAAGACCGCCCAGCAGAGCAGCACGATCAAGACCCTCACGCCGGCCGGCCAGGCCAACCCGAACATGGTGCCGGCGCCGGGTGCGGTGACCAGCACCGGGATCGGCGTCGGCCAGCCGATCGTCTTCCAGTTCGTCAAGAAGGTGGCCGACAAGGCGCTGGTCCAGTCGCACCTGACGGTCACCTCCAGCGCCGGTGACAAGGGCGCCTGGTACTGGGTCTCCAGTTCCGAGGTGCACTACCGCCCGGAGAACTACTGGACCCCCAACCAGACGATCACGGTGAGCGCGAAGGTCTACGGGCTGGACTTCGGCAACGGGATCTACGGCTCCGAGGACCGCACCGTCACCTACAAGGTGCACGACGCGCTCGTCGCCAAGGCCGACGGCAACTCGGTGCAGATGAAGATCTACGACAACGGCTCGCTGATCAACACGATGCCGATCAGCATGGGCAAGGGCTCCACCCCAACCCACGTCGGCGTGCACGTGATCTCCGACCGGCAGCAGACCGTGCAGATGAACTCGTGCACCTACGGCGTCTGCCCGCCCAGCCCACTGGCCTACAACGAGACCGAGTACTACGCCGAGCGGATCTCCAACGACGGCGAGTTCGTGCACGAGAACCCGGACACCGTCGGCAGCCAGGGCCACAGCAACGTCTCGCACGGCTGTATCAACCTCAGCGAGGCCAATGCGCAGTGGTTCTTCGGCAAGTTCGGCATCGGTGACGTGGTCGAGGTGACCAACTCCGGCGGCCCGCCGCTGGCGCTCACCGACACCTACGGCGACTGGGGTGTGCCGTGGTCGACCTGGTCCAAGGGCAACGCGTAGGACCTCAGCGGTAAGCAGTCCGCAGCGGCTGTGGTCGGTTCGGTTGTTCCAGGGCAGCGAGACAGCAGAAGGGCGGGTCCGGCGCGCGGGAGGCGCGCGCCGGACC
>DATATV010000115.1:0-10206 GCA_036268615.1 Pseudonocardiaceae bacterium | reverse complement strand
GAGCGCCATGCCGACGCGCAGGTCGGCCGGTTCACAGCCGACGACGGTGGTCATCACCCTCGGTCCCTCGGCCAGTTCGACCATCGCCGCCACGTAGGGCAGCCGGTCCCGGAAGGGCGGCAGGTCGTTCACGTGGACGGTCGAGTAGGTGTAGAGCGTGGCCTGCCCGGACGCGGGTACCGGCCCGACATCCTCGCTCCAGCAGAACGGACAGATCGGCCGCGGGTAGTGGTGCACCCGCTCGCAGGAGCCGCACCTCGCGATCAGGAAGCGGCCCTCGCGGTAGGCGTCCCAGTAGGGTTTGCTGTCATCGTCCACTGTGGGCAGATCTGGACTATCTGTGTTGGCCGGCATGGCTTCGCACTCCTCTCACCAACCGCGGTATTCTGGTTGCCGGTGCTCGACGAACGAGCGGATGCCCTCGGTGGAGTCCTCGGCGTAGGACTGAATCTCCTGGGCCATGCCCTCGGCCAGGAAGGCCGAAGCGCGGTCGGCGTCCAGCGAGGCGTTGAGCAGCCGCTTGGTCAACGCGATGGCGCTGGTGGGCGCGTTGACCAGACGATCGGTGAACTCGTCCACCGTGGCTGCGAGTTCGGCGGCCGGCACCACCCGGTTCACCAGGCCGAGTGCGAACGCCTCCGCGGCCGGGATCTTGTCGCCGAAGAAGGCCAGTTCCTTGGCCTTCTGCATACCGATCCGGCGCGGCAGCAGGTAGGCGCCGCCGCCGTCCACGACGAGTCCCCGACGCACGAACGACTCGATGAAGCTCGCCTCCTCGGCGGCCAGCACCAGGTCGGCGGCGAGCGCGAGGTGCGCGCCGATGCCCGCGGCCGGCCCCTGCACGGCCGCGATCACCGGCTTGCCGCAGTCCAGCACGGCGGCGATCAACCGCTGCGCGCCGGTCATGATCTTGCGCATCCCGTCGGTGACTCGCTTGCCGCCGGCTGCCTGGCCGCGGGCCAGCACGGTCACGTCGGCGCCGGAGCAGAAGTGCCGGCCGTTGGCGGCCAGCACCACCACCCGGATGTCGTGGTCGGCGTCCGCGTCGTTGAGCAGTTCGATGAGCTCGTCGCGGTCCTGCGGGCGCACCGCGTTGGCCGAGGCAGGTCGGTTGAGGGTGATCCGGCGAACCCCGGCGGTGTCGGAGTGCAGGATCGCGGCTTCCACCGCGTTGTCCACGCTCATGCCGCGCTCCCCACCGGCGCCGGGGTGAACTCGGCGCGCAGATGCTTGATGCCGTGCAGGAAGTTGGATCGCAACAGGTCCGGCTCGCCCACCGCATGGATGTCGGGCAACAGCTCGAACAACGTCTGGAAGGCGACCGAGAGCTCCAGCCGGGCCAGGTTCGCACCGAGGCAGTGGTGCGGGCCGGGCGAGCCGAAGGACACGTGCGGGTTGGGCTCGCGGGTGATGTCGAAGGCGGTCGGATCGGTGAAGTACCGCTCGTCCTGATTGGCCGAGCGGTACCACAGCACAACTTTCTCGCCCTCGGCGAAGTACTGCTCGCCCAGCCGGACGCCGTCCCGGGTGACCGTGCGGCGCATGTGCAGCACCGGCGAGGCCCAGCGCACCAGTTCCTCCACCGCCCGCGGGGTGTGCGTGGCCACGTCGCCCTGCCAGAGTGCGCGCTGCCCGGGGTTCTGGGTGAGCGCGAGCAGGCCGTGCGAGATGGCGTTGCGAGTGGTCTCGTTGCCGGCGCCGACCAGCAGGATGAAGAACGAGGCCAGTTCCTGCGGGGTCAGGTTCTCCCCGTCCCGGGCCGCGACCAGGGCGGTGATCAGGTCGTCCTGCGGGTTCTTCGTGCGGTCCGTGGCCAGTTCGCGAAGCAGCTCGGCCATGCCCTCGCCGGCGCTGTACACCGCCTTGGCCACCCCGCGCGGGGTCTGGTCGGGCACGTACTCGGCGTCGCTGGCGCCCAGCACGATGTTGGTCTGCTCGAAGATGAACTGCTCCTGGCTGCGCGGGATGCCCATCATGTTGTTCACAATGCGCAGCGGCAGCAGGGTGGCCACGTCGGTGACGAAGTCGCACCCGCCCTGCCCGGCGACCGCGCCGATGATCTCCCGGGAGGTGCGGGCGATGTCCTCGCGCAGCGCGTTCAGGGTCTTCGCGGTGAACCCGCGGGACACGATCCGGCGGTGCCGGGCGTGTTCGGGGTTGTCCTTGTCGATGATCGACCCGCGGTACTCCCGCAACCGGGCCGGCTGGTCGAAGATGTTGGTGCCCTGGCCGGAACAGAAGTCGTCCGGCCGCCGGCTGACCTCGGCCACGTCGTCCAGCCGGGTCAACGCCCAGAAGCCGCCGCCCCTCGGCGTGCCGTTGAGGTCCAGCTCGGGCACGAAGGGCCGCGGGTTCTCCGCGCGCAGCCGGGCGAACAGCGAGTCCCGTTCGGCGACCGGGCGGGTCCACCAGGACAGGTTGTCCAACACGTACCAGGGTGGGCTCTCAAGTGTGGTCATCTGGTGGGATCTCCTCGTCGTGGCCGGCTCAGCCGGCGGCCGGGTAGCGCAGCACACCGCGCAGGAAGCGACCGGTGCGCATGTCCGCGTAGCCGTCGTTGATGCCTTCCAGCGGATAGGTCCGGGAGACGATCCCGTCCAGGTCGATCTGTCCGGAACTCCACATTTCGAGCAGTTTGGGGATGTCGGCCCGTGGATTGGCGGAGCCGTACAGGGTGCCGACGATCTGCTTCTCGTTCAGCGTCAGGTCCATCAGGTTGACGTTGATCGAGTTCTCGGCCATCGGGTGGATGTTGGTGACCACCAGGCGACCGCGCTTGGCGGTCATCGCCAGTGCCTGCGCGACCAGCGCGCCCGAGCCGACTCCCATGGTGGAAATGAACTTGTCGACGCCGCGGTGCCAGGTCGCGTCCGTGACCACGCCCGGCGCCTCCTCCCAGGACGAGGCCACGTGGGTGGCACCCATGGCCAGGGCGTGCTCCTTCTTCTCGGTGGCCGGGTCGATGGCCACGATCACCCGGGCCCCGGCCAGCTTCGCGCCCTGGATCGCGGCCGCGCCGATCCCGCCGACACCGGCCACGGCCACCGTGTCCCCGGGCCGGACCTCGGCCGCGTAGACCGCCGATCCCCAGCCGGTGACGAATCCGCAGCCCAGCAGGCAGGCCCGGTCCAGTGGCACGGCCGGATCGATCTTCACCAGGCTGGCCTCGTGCGAGACGGTGTGGTGGGCGAACGAACCGACCAGACAGGCGGTGGACAGGTCCTCGCCGCGCGCGTGGTGGCGGGCGGTGCCGTCGGCGATCTGCCGACCCGAGTACAGCCGGGCGCCGAGGTCGCACAGGCTCTGGTGTCCGGTCGAGCAGGACGGGCAACGACCGCAGGAGGGCATGAAGCTGAACACCACATGATCCCCGGGCTCCACCGAGGTCACCTGCGCGCCGACCTGCTTGACCACGCCGGCGCCCTCGTGGCCGCCGATGCACGGCAGCCGGAACGGCATGTCGCCGGTGACGATGTGCTCGTCGGAATGGCACATGCCGGAGGCGTGCAGTTCGACCAGTACCTCCTGCGGACCCGGCGGGTCGAGCTCGACCGGCTCGACCGACCACTGCCCATGGCGCTGCCAGAGCACCGCCGCAAGCGTCTCCACGAATGGTCCTCCTGATCAGTGGACGGGCAGGATGATCGACTGGGGTTCGACGAAGGCGGTGATGCCCTCGGGACCGCCCTCGCGACCGACACCGGACGCGCCCACCCCACCGAACGGGCTGCCCAGGTCCATCGGCGCCGAGGAGTTCACCGCCACCGAGCCGGCCCGCAGCCGGGCGGCGACGGCCTCGCCTCGGGCCGGGTCCGCGGTCCACACCGCGCCGGCCAGCCCGTAGTCGGAGTCGTTGGCGATGGCCACCGCCTCGTCGACCGAGTCGTAGGGAATGACAGTGGCCACCGGACCGAAGATCTCGGTCCTGGCTATCGCCATCCGGTTGTCCACATCGGACAGCACAGTCGGTTCGAGGAACCAGCCACGGTCCAGGCCGGCCGGTCGGCCGCCACCGGTGGCGATCCGCGCACCCTCGGCCACGGCCTTGCGCACGTGCCCCTCGATGCGGTCCCGCGACTGCCGGGAGATGACCGGGCCGAGCTCGGTGTCCGGTTCGGCCGGATCGCCGACGCGCAGCGCGGCGACGGCCGTGCTCAGCGCCTCGACCACCTCGGTATGGCGCGTGCGGGGCACCAGGATGCGACTCAGCGCCATACAGACCTGACCGCTGTTGTCCATCGCCCCGGCGACCAGCTGCCCGACCGTGGCCTCGTCCAGCCGCACGTCGTCCAGCAGCACGGCGGCGGACTTGCCGCCCAGTTCGAGGGTGACCCGACGCATGTCGTGGCCGCACAGCGCGCCGATCCGCCGGCCGACGGCGGTCGAGCCGGTGAAGCTGATCTTGTCGACGCCGGGATGGGCGACCAGGTGCTCGCCGACCTCCGCTCCGGCCGGCAACACGCTGAGCACGCCGTCGGGCAGCCCGATCTCGGCCGCCACTTCGGCCAGCACCATCGCCGACAACGGCGCCTCCGGCGACGGCTTGAGCACGACGGTGCAGCCGGCCGCGAGCGCGGGCGCGATCTTCAGGGCCGCGGTGAACAACGGCGCGTTCCACGGGGAGATGGCACCGACCACGCCGACCGGCAGCCTGCGCACCCGGACCTCGTTGCCGAAGACCCCGGGCCTGGTCTCGGTCCACGGGTACGCGGCGGACGCCCTGCCGTAGGCGCGCAGCACGCCCAGCGCGGTGGCGATCTGGCCGCCGCGGGCCCAGCTGCGGGGCGAGCCGACCTCGGCCGAGATCAGCGTGGTCAACTCGGCCGACCGGGACTTGAGTGCCTTGCCCAACCGCGCCAGCGTGTCGGCCCGTTCCTCCGGGCCGGTGCGTGGCCAGGGGCCGTGGTCGAACGCGTGACGGGCGGCCGCGACGGCGACGTCCACGTCGGCCGGGGTGGCCGCCGCGACGGTGCCGACCAGCTCCTCGGTGGCCGGTGAGCGCACTTCGACGGTGCCGTCCCCGGCACTTCTGCGCCAACCACCGCCGATGAAGACGTGTTGGTAGCTGTGCACGCCCGGCTCCTTCGCTGAGTCTTCCGACTTCGCCATTCTGACAGTAGTGTCACCAATGTGCAACCCGGTCAACAGGCAGTTAAAACGTCCTCTCCATCCGCCCCACTCGACGAACGAACCAACATGGATCACACTGTTCTGACGTCTAGTACCGCCACGGACCGTGGGAAGGGGAGACAGCAGCGATGAACGCGCCGGTGGGCGCTCGCGGCACCGAGTTCGCGGTGGTCGTCGAGCGGGGAAAGATCCAGGAGTTCGCCGCGGCGATGCAGTCGACCGACCCGGCCTACCGGGGACCGGCCGCCGTCGTGCCGCCGACCTTCCTGGCCAGCAGCGCACTCTGGGCACCGGAGGGCGCCCGGGTGGACGTGGGATTCGACCGGAAGCGGTTGTTGCACGGCGAGCAGGAATACGTCTTCCACGGGCCGCCGCCCCGGGCCGGTCAGGTGCTGACCGCGTGCGACCGGATCGAGGACCGTTATGAGAAGCCCGGCAAACGAGGCGGCACGATGCGCTTCGCCGTGGTGGTCACCGAATACCGGGCCGAGGACGGCACTCTGGTCGCAGAGGGACGTTCGACGCTCATCGAAACCGCGCCGCGCGCCGGCGGCGCCGGATGACCGACACCAGCACGGCTCCGATCGCAGTGGGAACCACGGCTGCGCCCCGGGACACTCCCCCACTGACCACCCGGATGTTCGTCCGCTACGCGGGCGCGTCCGGCGATTTCAATCCGATGCACTACGACGACGCACTCGCCCGCTCGGCCGGTTATCCGTCGGTGTTCTCCCAGGGTATGCATTCCGCGGCGCTGCTGGCCGCCTATGCGGTGGACTGGCTGGGCGCGCCGAACGTGCGCCGGTTCCGGGCCCGGTTTTCCGAACAAGTGTGGCCGGGCGACGTGCTGACCTGCTCAGGAGAGGTGACCGCGGTGTGTGCGCAGGAGGACGGTTGGCTGGTCACGGTCGAGTTGACCGCCACTCGACAGGCCGGCGGGACGGCCATCGGCGCGTCCGCGGACTTCCTGCTGCCGGCATAGCGATATCCTGAAACCCCATGGCCACACAGTCAGAAAACGAGACCCTCCGACGCGAGGGCTACGGGCCCGCCAGCCTTGTGGTGGGTCAACGCGGGGCGCGTACCCGTCAGAAGATCGTCGAAGAGACCCTTCGGCTGTTCGAATCGCAGGGCTTCCACGCGACCTCGGTGGACAGCATCGCGAAGGCAGCCGGCACCTCACGCTCGACGCTCTACCAGTACTTCGAGAGCAAGGAACAGATCTTCGTCGAACTGCTCGACGAATGCGGCACCGCGCTGATGCGGGTGGTCCGGCGGATCGGCCCACTCGGCCCGACCAAGCTCGGTTTCGACAATCTGCACTGGTGGCTGGGCGAGTGGGCCTACGTGTACGACAAGTACGCGACGATGTTCGTCCAATGGGCCAGTGTGGACACCCCGGGCACCAGCGTCCGACCGTTGGTGGCCAGCTTCTCCCGCGCCTACGACGCACGGATCGCGGGCCGGCTGGAGTCCTCCGGGGTCGCCGGCCTCGAACCGCTGGACGCGGCCCTGGCGATGACCAGCGTGGTGCACCGGTTCAACTACTTCCGGCACATGGGTTACACCCCGCCGGCACTCAACTCCGACCAACTGCTCGACGGCCTGGCGGTCTTCCTGCAACTGATGCTCTTCCCGGAAACCCCGCTGGAGGCCTTCGACATCGTCGAACGGCCGGCCCGACGCCCGGCGAAGGGCGGTGGCCGACGGACGGCCAAGCACGAGCCGACCGCCGAGATCCCGGACCGACTGGCCGGACTGCGGCCCAGGGCACAGGCCACCGTACGGCAGCTGATCGACGCGGGCGCGAAACTGTTCGCCGACCGCGGCTATCACGGCACCGGCGTCGACGACGTGGTGGCCGAGGCCGGGTTCGCCCGGGGCACGTTCTACAAGTACTTCGACGAGAAGCTCGACCTGCTGCTCCAACTGACCCGCGAGTGCGCCGAGGACCTGCGTGAACTGGTCGACCGGTTCGCCGCGATCGAGCCGACCAGGGACGGTTCGAGCCAGTTGCGCGCCTGGCTGGCCGACTATCTGCCCTACCACGCCCGCTACCTCGGGGTGATGCGCGCCTGGCTGGAGGGCACGTCGCAGGACGCGCGGCTGCTCGGTGTGGTGCATCAGACCACCAGGGAGATGCACGCAGCCGCACTGACCGTGCTGGCCAGGGTGCCCAACCCCTATCCGCTCGACCCGGACGTGGCCTCGATGATCCAGGCCGCGGTGCTGGAGCGACTGCCCGAGGCCGCCGGCGAGAGCTACCCGGACCGGCCGGTCGAGCAGAACGCCGAACTGATCGCCGCGGTGATGGAACGCGGGATGTTCAACTCCGTGCCCGGCAAGTAGCCGCTCCCGGTCGCCCCCTACCCACTGTGGGCTGTGGCATGTTGTCATGACTTCCGCGTTTCTGACACCATGTACCCTAGAAGCGCGAGTAGTGGTGCTGTTCTCCACCGGACTGAGCATCGGTCCACTTTGGCTTGCCCTGATTTCTGACAAGCGGTGCACTACGGGCAGCGTGGTGGGGAGAGAGGACGTCGACGATGACCGAGGCCGCCCCGACCGGCCGTTCCCGCGTGCTGCGTATCGCGCGGGTGATCGAGGAGACGCCGGAAGCCAGATCGATCGAGTTCGAGGTGTCGCACGCCGACCGAGAACTGTTCGCCTACCGGCCCGGCCAGTTCCTCACCCTGCGGTTGCCCAGCGACCGGACCGGCTCGGTCGCCCGCTGCTACTCGCTGGCCAGTTCACCCCACGATGACGAACCGCTCGCGGTGACCGTGAAGCGCACCGCGGAGGGCTACGGTTCCAACTGGCTGTGCGACAACGCGCGCGCCGGCCGCGAGATCGAGGTACTACCGCCCAGCGGCGTGTTCACGCCCAAGGATCTCGACTCCGACTTCCTGCTGTTCGCCGCCGGCAGCGGCATCACCCCGGTGATCTCGATCGTGAAGTCCGCGCTGGCCAAGGGAACGGGCCGCATCGTGCTCGTATACGCCAACCGGAGCGAGTCCTCGATAATCTTCCGCGGCCGCCTGAGCGCGCTGGCCGCTCGGTACCCTCGCCGACTCAGCGTGATCCACTGGCTGGAGTCGGTGCAGGGGCTACCCACCAGCGGCCAGTTGCAGGCGCTGGCCGCACCTTTCGCCGGCCACCAGAGTTTCATCTGCGGCCCGGCCCCGTTCATGGCCGCGGTCACCGACGCACTGGCGGCGGCCGGGATGCCCCGGTCGAGCGTGCACGTGGAGGTCTTCACCTCCCTGTCCGGCGACCCGTTCGCCGAGCTTCCCGAGCCCGCCCTGTCGGCTGCGGCTCCGGCCGGCGACACGGTCCCGGTCGAGGTGGAGGTCGGTGGCCGGACTCATCGACTGGACTGGCCGACCACCACACCCCTGGTGGACTTCCTGCTGAGCAAGGGAATCAACGCACCGTACTCCTGCCGCGACGGCGAATGCGGCTCCTGCCAGGCAACCTTGCTCAAGGGCCAGGTCACCATGCTGCGCAACGAGGTACTGGGCGAGGACGAGGTGGCGGAGGGCTACATCCTGGGCTGCCAGTCCCTCCCCGACACGAGTAGCGGCAACCCGAACGAAGCGATCAAGATCGAGTTCTAGGCAACGGGTCCGCACCCGGCGGCAACCAGAGTTCGCGCCGCGAACCTAATCCGCGTGGAGAGGCTCGGCCGCCAGCATCCGCAGCGACTCCCGGTCGACCTTCAACATCGCCGTCAACGGCAGCTCAGCAACGATCCGAACCTGATCCGGCGCCTTGTAGTCGGCCAACCGCCCCTTCGTCCAAGCCCGAAGCTCATCCCGCCCGGGCGGCCGCCCGACCTCCACCGGCACCACAAAAGCCACCCCGATCTCCCCGATCACCGGTGCGGAAGTCCCGACCACGGCAACCTTGGAGACTCCAGGGTGCTCGGACAACACGTTCTCCACCTCGACCGGATAGACGTTGTAGCCGCCCCGGATATAGAGATCCGAGGCCCGGCCGGCGAGCACCAGGTTTCCCTCAGCGGTGATCCGACCGAAGTCACCGCTCAGCAGCCACCCGTCCGGCGTCAGCACCTCGGCGGTGAGTTCGGGCTGCCGCCAGTAGCCGCGCATCACACACCCACCGCGGACCCGCACCCGGCCGACCACCCCGACCGGAACCGGTACCCCGTCCTCATCGGTGACCCGCACCTCGACGCCTGCCTGCGGTCGACCGACCGTGCGAAACTGGATCTCCGGTGGATCCTCGGGCTCGGTGCCGCAGATCGTCGGTGACTCGGTCATCGCATAGCGGACGACCAGCGGCACGCCCAGCCGAGCGGCCGTGCGTCGCACCAGTTCGGGCGGCGCGGGAGCAGTGGCCGCGATGCCCACCCGGAGGTCGGGCAGGGCGCCGAGGTCCGGCTCGTCAAGCAGTTTCGCCCACTGGGTGGGCACTCCCCCACCGACGGTGATCCGCTCCTCCCGCAGCACCCTGGCCATCGCCGAGGCCGACCACGGCACCGCCGAGATCACCATGGTGATACCCCAGACGAGTTGGTCCCACAGCTTGGCCATGTACCCCGCGTGCGCGAACGGGGTGGCCACCAGCCTGCGGTCGTAGGGCGCACTCATCACACCGGCAGCGGCCGCCGACGCGGCCAGGTTGCGGGCGTCGAACCAGGCGCCCTTCGGCAAGCCGGTCGTTCCGCTCGTCCAGACCACCACCACCGGATCGGCCGGCGACACCTCAGGTCGGTGGACCGGCCGGCCGTCATAGGAGCCAGCCAGCTCGGCCCGGTCCAGCACCGGAAAGCCCAGGCCGGCAGCGCCACCATCGCCGATCACCAGCGCGGGCTGCGCCTGATCGAGGACACCGGCGATCTCACGCGGGCCGAGCCGGGTGTTCAGTCCGGTGGTGATCGCACCGAGCCGAGCGATGGCCGCGTAACAGATCGCGTAGTCGATCGAGGACGGCAGCATCAACGCGACCACATCACCCCGCCCGATCCCGCGCGCGGCCAGCGCGCCGGCCAGGCCCGCCGACGCGCGCGCCCACTCCGCGAACGAGATCCGACCGCCGTCCTGCTCGACGTAC
>DATATV010000114.1:0-2219 GCA_036268615.1 Pseudonocardiaceae bacterium | reverse complement strand
ACGCGGTACTGCGCCGCACGGCCAAACCCGAGGCGGAGGCGGCGATCGAGGTCGGCGGCCTGCGCATCGACCGGCGCTCCCGGGTGACCACCCTGGAGGGCCGCACGCTGGAGCTGAGCCCGCGCGAGTTCGACGTGCTGCACTACCTCGCGGTCCGCGCCGGCACCGTCGTCACCCGCAGCGAACTGCTCTCCGCGGTCTGGCAGCTGCCCTACAGCCGCACCGACAAGACCGTCGACGTGCACCTGTCCTGGCTGCGCCGCAAGCTCGGTGAGACCGCCCAGCAACCGCGCTACCTGCACAGCATCCGTGGCGTCGGCGTCCGGCTGGCCGCACCTGCCGAGGACCCGCCTGCCCCGGCGTGGTCATGAGAAAGCGGCTGACGCTGCTGGTCACCGCCACCGTCGGCATCGTGCTGGTGGTGTTCGTGATCCCGCTGGGTCTGATCGTGCAGCGGTTCGTCGCCGAGCGCGCCACCGACGCGGCCACCACCAGCGCGGAGACCCTCGTGGTGCTGGTCGGCACAGCGGACCCGGGCGCGCTGCGGGCGGCCGTCGATCAGCTCGACGCGACCGACGCCGCACCGGTCACGGTGTTCCTGCCCGACGGCAGCCGACTGGGCGCGCCGGCCGGCCGGACCGTCGCGGTCCAACTCGCCGAACACGGCCGGAGCGTCACCGTGACCACCGCCGACGGCCGGGAGATCGCGCTGGCCGTCGCGGGCGCGGCCGGCGGCACGGCGGTGGTGCGCACCTTCGTCAGCAACGCGCAGCTGGCCCAGGGCGTCGGGCGGGCCTGGCTGACGTTGGCGCTGCTCGCACTTGCCCTGTTGCTGCTCGCGGTGCTGCTCGCGGATCGGTTGGCGCGCAGCATGGTCCGCTCGATCGGGTCGGTCGCCGAGGTCTCGCGGCGACTGGCGGCCGGCGGCCTGGACGCCCGGGCCGAGTCGGCCGGGCCGGCTGAGGTGCGGGACGTGTCGGCCGCGCTCAATCAGTTGGCCGGGCGGATTCAGGAGTTGGTCGACCAGGCCCGGGAGGAGGTCGCGGATCTGTCGCATCGGCTGCGCACGCCGTTGACCGCACTGCGGATGGAAGTTGATCTGATGTCCAGCGAGGGTGCGGGCGCTGAGCAGATTCAGCGAGTCGCCGCTCGGGTGGAGGGCATGGAACGGGCGGTGACCGAGCTGATCCAGGACTCTCGTCGGCGGGGCGCGCCCGCCGCTCCGCAGAGCTGCGATGCGGCTGTTGTCGTGCGTGAGCAGGTTGAGTTCTGGGCGCCGCTGGCCGAGGACGAGGGGCGTCGGCTGACTGTTCGGTTGGCCGGTTCGCCGCTCCTGGTTCGTGTCGGGGCCGCGGAATTGCGCGCCTGTGTGGATGCATTGTTGGGGAATGTGTTCACTCATACGCCGGCTGGGACCGCGTTCGGCGTGACGTTGGAATCCGTTACTGGTGGGGCTGTTCTGCGGGTTGCCGATCGAGGGCCCGGGCTGGGGAATGCCGGGGTTCCGCGGCGGGGCGTCAGCGGTGGCGGGTCCACCGGGTTGGGGCTGGATATCGCGCGGCGGACCGCACAGGGCGCGGGCGGGCGGTTCCGGGTGGACGGGTCGGCGAGCGGGGTTCGGGTCGAACTGGAATTCGGCTCGGCTCCGGGCGGGTGAATCAACCCGACTTCTTGTTCGGCCGGGTGCGAGTTCTCTCCTTAACCCAACCATAATCCCGCGACAGCCCGGCCTTACCGCTGTTTTCCCGAGACTCACGGCTACGCGTTCACCGAACGCGCTCAACACTGCC
Organism: Pseudonocardiaceae bacterium; assembly: GCA_036268615.1. Classification (GTDB taxonomy): domain Bacteria; phylum Actinomycetota; class Actinomycetes; order Mycobacteriales; family Pseudonocardiaceae; genus DATATV01. Next base: position 429 of record DATATV010000114.1, on the reverse strand, counting down.
CACTGGAGAGGGAACAACGTGCGGAAGATCCTGGTATTCGCCGGGCTCGGTACGGCCGCGGCAGCCGTCGCCGTCGTCGCGGGTGTCGCCACGGCCAGCACCACGGCCAGCGCCCCTGCACAGCAGCAGCCGGCGTCGGTCGCGCTGGCCGCGCAGGGTAGCTCGCTGGACACGGTCGCGACGCAGCTCGCGGAGAAGACCGTCGCCTCCGACTACAGCGTCACCGCGAACATCGTGCTGCGGGTCGACAGCACCGATTCACCCTGGTACGAGGTGATCCTGGTGGACTCGAACAAGGCCCACGAGTTCGCGGTCCTGGTCAACGTGAAGACCGGGCAGAGTGGCGGGATCAAGGAGGTCCCGGTCGGCTCGATCCCGCTGAAGTAACACGTTTCCCGATCGGGAGTCGGGAGGGCCGCTGCCCTCCCG
>DATATV010000113.1:0-1793 GCA_036268615.1 Pseudonocardiaceae bacterium | reverse complement strand
GAACTGGTCCACTACCAGGTGGAGCGCGGAGTGGCGACCATCACGCTGGACTCACCGCACAACCGCAACGCGCTGTCCACCCAGCTGCGCGGCGAGCTGTCCGGCCACCTCGGTACGGCGATCGGCGACCCGGCGGTGCGGGTGGTGGTGCTCGACCACACCGGCCCGGTGTTCTGCTCGGGGATGGACCTGAAGGAGGCCGGCGGGGCGGCCGCGGGCAGCCAGGGGGTCAATGAGTTCCCGGCGATCCTGGAGCGGATCTGGACCAGCCCGAAGCCGGTCGTCGCGAAACTGGCCGGGCCGGCCCGGGCGGGCGGCGTCGGCATCGTGGCGGCGTGCGACCTAGCGGTGGCGGCGGACACGGCGACGTTCGCGTTCACCGAGGTCCGGATCGGCGTGGTGCCCGCAGTGATCTCGGTGACCGTGCTGCCCAGGCTGCTGCCGAGGGCCGCACACGAGCTTTTTCTTACCGGCGAGACGTTCGACGCCGACCGAGCCGTCCACATCGGCCTGCTCAACGCGAGCGTGCCGGCGGACTCGCTGGCCGCCGAGGTGACTCGGTATACGGACATGCTCGTGCTCGGCGCGCCGAACGCGCTGTCCGCGACGAAGCAGATGTTGTGCCGTCCGCGGCCGACCGACATCGGCGACAGCTTCGCCGACATGCTGGAGTTGTCGGCGGAGTTTTTTGCCAGTGCCGAGGGGCAGGAAGGCATCAAGGCGTTCATGGCGAAGCGCAAGCCGTCGTGGGTTCCTGAGGGCTGAGCCGAGCTGGTTCGGGTAGCGGCATCCGTTCCGACGGGTGCCGCCACGATCGCCCGACACCCCACCCGCCAGAAACCACCGCCACCGAAACCAGAAACCCCAACGCCACGACCAAAAATCACCCGCCGGACAGCCCCCGCCCTCCCAGGGGGCGGCCCCTGGCTCAAGCCTATCGGGTGCGTGATGGAGTGCTGGGGCGAGTTTCCTGGGGCTGTGGACAACTTGGTGGGGTGTGGACAAGTCGCCGAGTTTGGCGGCCGGGTTCAGGCGGCGGCGGTAATCTGAACCCGGAGTTGGTGGGTGCGGTCAGTCGTCGCCGGGACGGCGTCGGACAGCGTCGCGCGGATGTCCCGGTAGCCGGTCGGGTCGGTGTCGCGCAGGGTTTCCGGGTTCGACCAGATCAGTACGTGTTCGCCCGGCGGCAGCCAGGACAGGTCCGTCAGGCTGTCGTAGAGGGCGTCCAGGTTCCGGCCGAAGTAGTCCGGAAAGGACAGTGCGGCGGCGATGGCGTCCAGGGCGTCCAGGGCGGTGCGGATCGCGCTGCCGTCGATCCGGTGTGGGTAGGCGCCTCGGGCGGTGGCCTGCTCGGCTGCCAGGTCCGGGTCGTCGACGAGGTCCAGGTTGTCCATGGCGGTCACTGGTTCGGTTGCACGACAACAAAAGTCGAATAGTGGTTGCCGGTGTAGTAGAGCTGGTGGGCGGCTCCGGTGATCAGCCGGCGGGCGCCTCGGTCCGTGCTGCCGGGGGTGGGCACCGTGTACTCGTGGTAGTAGCCCGACGGCTCGGCCGGCAGCGCGCGGGAGCGGTTCTGGTACACCACGCCGTCGTTCTTGGGATACGGGAACGGACCGCCGGCGAGGATCAGCCGGTAGGTCTGCGCGGCTTGGCCGGGCAGCGCGGACAGCGGCTCGGCGCGCAGGCCCGTGGTGGTGCCCGGAATGCTGTTCGCGACGGCGCCGGGTGGGCTGCTGGGGTGGGCGGGTATGGTCAGAACGTGTTCCTGTGGCTGGCGAACTGGTGGGACGGGG
>DATATV010000112.1:0-2580 GCA_036268615.1 Pseudonocardiaceae bacterium | reverse complement strand
ACGGCGAACTACGTCGGCTACCTCGTCGGTGCGGTGATCATGATCCTGGTGCCGCGGCTGACCCGTTCCGTGGCGGCCTTCCGGGCCTCGATGCTGGTGCTGGCCGGGTCACTGGCGCTCATGCCGACCTCGACCGCCGTGCCGGTCTGGGCGGAGTTGCGGTGCGTGGCCGGGGTGACCAGCGGGCTGGTGTTCATCAGCGCCGCCGGCGCGTTGCTGGCGGGTCTGCGCGAGCACCGGCACCACCTGGTCGGCTGGGGGTTCGGCGGGGTGGGGGCAGGAATCGCCCTGTCCGGGGTGCTCCTGCTGGTCCTGCGGGAGAACGGCAACTGGCAACAGGCGTGGTGGTGCTCCGCGGTCCTGGTCCTCCTCGGCGCAGCCGTGTCGTGGACGCTGCCGATGCCCGGTGCGCCTGCGGCTTCGCCCTCGGCCTCGCTCGACGCTGCGGGACGGCCGAGGCGTGGTTTCGCCGTCCTGGTCGCGAGTTATTCGCTGGAGGGGTTCGGGTACATCGTCGCCGGCACGTTCCTGGTGGCCGCGGTCGACCAGCACGCAGCGGCTTGGGTGGGCACCGGCGCGTGGGTGGTCGTGGGGATCGCGGCGATTCCCTCGGCCGTGCTGTGGGCGGGGCTGGCTCGGCGCTGGTCGCGGCGGTCGCTGCAGGTGGTCGCGATCCTGCTGCCGGTGTTGTTCGACGGCGCCCCGGCGGCCCTGCTCTCCGCGGCCCTGTACGGCGGGACCTTCCTCGGGATCGTCGTGACGACACTGGCGATCGGGAACCAACTGGGCACGACGGGCGCTGTCGCGGTCCTGACGACCGGTTACAGCGTCGGGCAGATCCTGGGTCCGGTGACGGTGGCACCGCTGCTGCACGGCGGCTACCGCCCGGCCCTCGCGCTCAGCGCAGCCGTCGTCGCAGCCTCGGCGCTCGCGGCAGCCGCCCTGCCGGCCCAGTACCCGCAGGGCGGACCATCCTCAGCGGACGACGTACAGGCGTTGCGCGGGGGCGGGTTGAGGCCGACGCGGCCGCAGGAGTGCGACCAGATCGACCACCCCGAGAACTGACACCAGAGCCGTGAAGACCAGGACGATGACCAACGAGGTGCGGTCCCCGGCGGTGCTCGGCACCGCGGCCGCGAGCGCGACGGTCCCGACGATGCCGCCGATCAGGCCAAGCACGTCAAGCATCACCCGGGCGTACGGCAGGCCGCGGACTTCGGCCGGCCAGAGGCCACCGACGGCCTTCAGCGCGTGCAGCACATCCGGCTCGACCGGCGAGCGACGTCGGACGATCATCCCGGTCCCCGATCCTGCAGCCAGTTTTCGGACTTGTCGCTGATAAGACGCGTCCTACCCGCTTGGGGTTGCGTGTACGTTCGGATGATCCGGTATCGACCTAGCTCTATCAACCGGTACAGCCCATCGGGAATTACATGTTGCCTGCCGAGTTGACCGAGCCGGCCGTGGCGATCGCGGAGCGGTTGAGGTCCCGCGGCCAGACGCTCGCGGTCGCGGAATCCGCGGCCGGCGGACTGATCTCGGCCGCGTTGCTCACGGTCGCCGGGGCCTCGGCGTACTACCGGGGCGGCTTGGTGATCTACACCGTCGAGGGGGCGAACGAACTGCTGGCCGGTGTGCGGCCGCCGACTGCCGGCACCCGGGGAGCCAGCGAGCCCTTCGCCCGTTGGCTGGCGGACTCGGCCGCCGCGAAACTGGACGCGGACTGGGGCATCGGGGAGACCGGCGCGTCGGGGCCGACCGGGAACCCGTACGGCGACCCGGCCGGCCACGCCTGGGTCGCCGTCCACGGCCCGGCCGGCCGGACCGAAGCCCGAAATCTGCTGACCGGGTCGGCCGACCGCGAACGCAACATGGAGTTGTTCGCCGCGGCCGGACTCACTCTCCTGTTGGAGAACTTGTTCTGATCCGACGGCATCAGCAGGCCTAGCGCGGTCGCCATTCCTCGGCGACCAGGCCATCCCAGGACCAGCGGGGGATGCGCAGACCGGTCGGCACCTCGTGCGCGCTGCGGTGGTAGCGGTACATCGTGGTGGTGGTCGCCCAGGTGAAGTACTCGTGCAGCACGGTGCGCAGCCGGTCGTCCTCGGCCAGGCCGGTGTCGACGAGCGCCTGATCGAAGCAGGCGATCGCGCGGGTGTTCATCTCCTCGTGGGGGCCGTTGCCGCTGTGCATGCGCACGACTGCGGTTTCGTCGCCGTGGGCGGTGCTGTAGGCGGGCGGGCCGCCGAGGGCCTCGGTCCAGTAGGCAGCCAACCGCTCCGTGTGCTGCGGGTGGTAGCCGTGGCTGAACGCGTGCTCGACGACCTCGTCGGCCAGGACCCGGGCGTGCCAGGCCGCAGCCAGTCGGTGCATGCCTTCAGCGCCGCCGGCGGCCTCGTAGACGGTGGTCATGCCACCGGATTTTTCCAGATCCCGAGGGCGCCCGCAGGGCATGAAACCGACCGGCCCGCCAGTGCAGGAGTCGGGCCGGTCGGCTTGAGACTGCCTCGGTGAACCGCGGCGTGGGGCGCGACAGGCGCGTCCGGGCGAGGGTCAGACGGGCCGAACGTGCTCGGCCTG
>DATATV010000111.1:0-4303 GCA_036268615.1 Pseudonocardiaceae bacterium | reverse complement strand
GTTCTGGATGGTGGTGTAGCGACAGCGGGCGTTCGGTTTCACGATGATCTCGACCACGGCCGAGTGCAGCGAGTCCGAGGAGTAGATCGGCGCGGTGCAGCCCTCGACGTAGTGCACGTAGGCGCCTTCGTCGACGATGATCAACGTCCGCTCGAACTGGCCCATGTTCTCGGTGTTGATGCGGAAGTAGGCCTGCAGCGGGATGTCGACCCGCACGCCCTTCGGCACGTAGATGAACGAGCCACCGGACCACACCGCGGTGTTCAGCGCGGAGAACTTGTTGTCGCCGGCCGGGATCACGCTGCCGAAGTACTCCCGGAACGTGTCCTCGTGCTCGCGCAGGCCGGTGTCGGTGTCGAGGAAGAGCACGCCCTGCTGCTCCAGATCCTCGCGGATCTGGTGGTAGACGACCTCGGACTCGTACTGCGCGGCCACGCCGGAGACCAACCGCTGTTTCTCCGCCTCGGGGATGCCCAGGCGGTCGTAGGTGTTCTTGATCTCCGCGGGCAGCTCGTCCCAGGTGGTGGCCTGCTTCTCCGTCGAGCGCACGAAGTACTTGATGTTGTCGAAATCGATGCCGGACAGGTCCGAACCCCAGTTCGGCATGGGCTTCTTGAAGAAGAGCTTGAGGCCCTTGAGTCGCTGCTCCAGCATCCACTCGGGCTCGTTCTTGAGCGCGGAGATGTTGCGGACGACGTCCTCGTTGATGCCGCGGCGCGCGCCGGCCCCGGCGTCGTTCGCGTCGGCCCAACCGAAGTCGTAGCGGCCGATGCCCTCGAGTGCGGTGGGAACGGTGCTGGTCATGACGAGGTCCTTCCGGGGACGTACGTGGTGCAGACGCCATCACCACGGGCGATGGTGGCGAGTCGTTGGACGTGGGTGCCCAGTAAACGCGCGAAGGCCGCCGTCTCCGCCTCGCACAACTGGGGGAACTGTTCGGCCACGTGCGCGACCGGACAGTGGTGCTGACAGACCTGTTCGCCGATACCACCCGGCGCCGGACGCGCGCTGGCAGCGTAGCCGTCGGCCGACAGCGCGTCGGCCAACGCGGCCGGTCGATCCGGCTGCGGCACCGCGTTGACGCGGTCGCGGTAACGGTCCTCCAGGTCGGCCACCCGGCGGGCCGCGAACGCCGAGATCGCCTCGGCACCGGCGGTCTCGGCCAGGAAGCGCAACGCGCCGGCGGCGAGGTCGTCGTAGGCCTGGTGGAACGAGTCGCGCCCGAACTCGGTGATCGCGAATGCCCTGGCCGGCCGGCCACGGCCCCGCTGGCCCCGCTGTCGCGGCGTGATCGAGACGATCGCGCCCTCGCCGAGCAGGGCGTCCAGGTGCCGCCGCACAGCGGCCGGCGTTAGTTCCAGTCGCTCGGCCAGCGCGACGGCCGTGGACGGGCCGTTCTCCAGGATCGAACGGGCGACCCGGTCGCGAGTTCCGCGCTCGACGACGTCGATCGTCGAGCCGGAACAGCCCAGATCGTTTTTCACAACACCAGTGTGACCTAATTCCACCGCAGCGCCAAATCAGGCAACCGAGAACTACATCACAGACTTTCTAGTGAGGCAAGCCTCACCTAACTTTACCGCGATTCGGTCATGGCGGATGCCGAGGATGCGGACGAGCCGGCACGGCAGCGGCATATCGGCCCTCCCTAAACTGCCCCCGTGCCCCAACCCGGTCCGGACAACACGAGCGAGCACCAGCGAGCATGAGCACTGCGGCAGTGGAGATCCGGGGCCTGGTCAAGCGCTACGGATCACGCACCGCCCTGGCCGGCCTCGATCTCACCGTGCCACGGGGACCGGTGACCGCGCTGCTCGGGCCGAACGGCGCCGGGAAGACGACCACGGTCGAGATCTGCTGCGGGCTGCGCGTCGCCGACGCCGGCGAGGTTCGCGTGCTCGGGCGCGACCCCCGCCGCGATGCCCACGACCTGCGACCGCGGCTCGGCGTGATGCTGCAGAGCGGCGGGGTCTATCCCGGGGCGAACGCCGCGGAGATGCTTCGCCACGTGGCGCGCCTGCACGCCCATCCGATCGACCCGGACGAACTGCTCCGCGAGGTCGGGTTGGCCGACACCGGCCGCACCACCTACCGGCGGTTGTCCGGCGGCCAGCGGCAACTGCTCGCGCTTGCGCTGGCCGTGGTCGGGCGACCCGAACTGGTGTTCCTGGACGAGCCGACCGCGGGCCTGGACCCGCACGCCCGCCGCAACACCTGGCAGTTGATCCGCCAACTGCGGGCCGACGGGGTGACCGTGGTGCTGGCCACCCACCTGATGGACGAGGCGGAGGCGCTGGCCGACCTGGTGCACATCGTGGACGCCGGTCGGTTGGTCGCCTCGGGCACCCCGGCCGAACTGACGCGGGGTCCGACCGGGGCGCTGAGCTTCCGCGCGCCCGCCGACCTGTCGTTGACCGACCTGCAGCTCGTACTGCCCACCGGGTGCACCGCCGGCGAGCCCCAGCCGGGCCTGTACCGGGTCGAGGGCGATGTCGGGCCGGCCGCGTTGGCCGCGGTCACGGCCTGGTGTGCGAGGCAAAACGTGATGCCGGAGATGCTCAGCACTGGACGGCGCACGCTCGAGGACGTGTTCCTGGAGTTGACCGCTCGGAGTGAGCCTTGAGCCTCTCCCCCGCCCCCGGGGCGGCGCCGGCCTGGCGGATGGTGCTGGCGCAGGCATCCCTGGAGACCCGGATGTTGCTGCGCAACGGCGAGCAGTTGCTGCTGACGGTGATCATCCCGACGCTTCTGCTGGTGCTGTTCTCCACCGTCCACGTGGTCGACACCGGCCCGGGCGAGCGCATCGACTTCCTCGCCCCGGGCATCCTGGCCCTGGCCGTGATGTCGACGGCGTTCACCGGGCAGGCCATCGCGACCGGCTTCGAACGCCGGTACGGCGTGCTCAAGCGGTTGGCGGTGTCCCCGATGCCCCGATGGGCCCTGCTGGCCGGCAAGACGCTGAGCGTGTTGCTCGTCGAGGCGATGCAGATCGGGTTGCTGACCGGGGTGGCGATTGCGCTGGGCTGGTCACCCCGGGGTGGAGCAGCAACCGCGCTGCTGTTGCTGGTGGCGGGCACCGCGGCGTTCAGCGGGCTGGGACTGTTGATGGCCGGGACCCTGCGCGCGGAAGCCACGCTGGCCGCGGCCAACCTGATTTACCTGCTGCTGCTGGTCTGCGGCGGGGTGATCTTCCCGCTCAGCCGCTTCGGCGGTGCCGCCCACGTGCTGCACGGCACCCCTACGGCGGCGTTGTCCGGGGGCTTGCGGGCGGCGCTGTCCGGCGGCCACACACCCTGGCGCGACCTGCTTGCGCTGGCGGTCTGGGCGGTGCTCAGCATCGCCGCGGCGGCACGCTGCTTCCGCTGGGAGTGACGCGGCGGACGCCGCCTACCATTCCGCCATGAGCTCGCCGACCCAGCCGACCCTGCGGCGGTGGGCGACCGCCTCGATCGTGGTCAACATCGCGATCGTCGTGACGGGCGGGGCCGTCCGCCTGACCGACTCGGGTCTGGGTTGCCCCACCTGGCCGCGGTGCACCACCGATTCGTTGGTGCCCACTGCCCGGCTGGACTACCACTCCGCGATCGAGTTCGGCAACCGCATGCTCACCTACGTGCTGACGGCGGTGGCCGTGGGCACGCTGATCGCCGCGTACCGGGCCCGACCGATGCGCCGGGACGTTCGCCGACTGGCGTTGTGGTTGTTCATCGGGATCCCCGCGCAGGCGGTCCTCGGCGGGATCACGGTACTGACCGACCTCAACCCGTGGGTCGTCATGCTCCATCTGCTGATCTCGATGGACCTCATCGCGCTGGCGACGCTGCTGCGCAAACGGCTCGACGAGGGCGACGGACCACCGGTTGCCCTGGTCGGTCCCGGCGAACGCCGGCTCGCGGTGGGCGTGCTCGGGCTGACCGGGGCCGTGATGTACCTGGGCACGATCGTCACCGGGAGCGGCCCGCACGCCGGCGACGCCCAGGCGCGGCGCACGGGGTTGGACCCGCGCTTGCTCAGCCTGGTGCACGGTTGGTTGGTCGCACTAATCGTGGCCGGCACGGTGGCGCTCTGGCTGCGCACCTCGAGCTTGATCCGGCGGACGGTCGCACTGGTGCTCGCGGTTCAGGTCGTGCAGGGTCTGCTGGGCTGGGTTCAGTACGCCACCGGCCTGCCGCGCATCGTCGTCGGCCTGCACATGCTCGGCGCCGGCCTGCTTGTCGTCGTCACCGTGCGGATGGTGCTGAGCCTCCGGGCCCGACCGGTCGTCGAGTCCGCGTCTCCGTCCGCCTCCCCGTCTTCTGGCGTG
>DATATV010000110.1:0-29122 GCA_036268615.1 Pseudonocardiaceae bacterium | reverse complement strand
CCACACTCGGGTCGGCGTACACCCCGCCGTCGAGCACTCGACGTACCCCGTCGGTGACCACCATCGGCGATGCGGACTTCAGCAGGTAGGCCTGTGCGCCTGCCTGGAAGGCCGACCGGACCGCATAGGGGTCGTCGGAGGACGCGAGTACCACGATGCGTGGCCAACCATGGGCACGGAACTCCGTGACCAGGTCGATACCACTACCGTCGGGTAGCCCGAGATCGAGAATCGCGAGGTCACACGGGCCGGTTGCAAGGGCTCTCGCCCTGGCTTCCGCCACCGATGCGGCCTCATGGACCGTGCCCGCGCCCATCTGGGTGAGCCGGGCGGCTATCGCCTCCCTCAGTAGCGGGTGGTCATCGACCACCAGCACCGAGAACAGTTCCTCCCGCGGGTGCGGGACCATGTTCGCCGGCAGAACACCGGCTGGCGTGGTTCGAGCGGCTGAACCTAAGCCGACGGCAGCCACTTCACTACCTCCCTGGAGTCGGTTGTGCCCCCCGACCAACACTGGGCCTTTCGTCCGATCAGCCGCGCCACTGATCGACCGAAAGTGGTGTCGACATGGGCAGCGTAGCCGCCCAAGCGGGTCAGCGGGACGATCAATCGGGTATCTGTCCCGATCGAGTCGTAACTCTTCGCCAGATTTGTCGCACGATCGGGCGACAATCGACCGAGTCGCTAACGCGAAGACCCTTCATGACGACATCTCATGTTTGGGGACCGCCAACTGGCCTAACGTTCGAAATATCGGACCAGTCGCTACCTGGATTAATCGCGAAAAGCACACGGCTGGCTACTCAGTCGTAGGTAGCGGTGCGTCCGAATGGACGCAGGATGAGCAGGGACCCTGCGGTGATCTCGTCGTCCCTCGTCAGCCGCGTCGCTGGCCGAACAAGGTCACTCCGACGGGCGGCAGACCGACCGTGCTCGCCATCAGTTCGCAGAAGGCGTCGCCGTGCGCCGTCAATCCGGCATCAACGGCAGTCCACGAAGCGCGAAGCTCCAAATCGTCGCTACGGGCCGGTCCAGAGATGTCACCAAACCGTGCTGATGAGGTTTGCGTCACAGTTCCGCCCAAAGCGGCGTAGCCGGCGCCCGTTTCGCGAAGAGCGTCCGTCAACCACGACCAGCTCACCTCACGCAGCAGCGGGTCGGTGGCGAGTTCCGCGTCGACCTCGGCCCGGATGTAGACGACAACCCGGAGCACCCCGCCCCACGCGGGCTCGCCCTCGGGGTCGTGCAGCAGCACGAGCCGTCCGGTGGCCAGTTCGTCAGCCGGACCGTTCACTTCGGCCGACAACGCGAAGGCGTACGGTGCGAGGCGCTGGGGCGGTCGGACGTCGCTCAGTTCGATCTCGGGACGCGGCTTCATCGCCGACAGCGCAGCGACCGCCTGCCGGAAGAGCTCGGGTTCGTCCGGTGAGCCGGTCACGTGGGCCCTCCTCGCTTGCGCGTCGAGCCCGTGCCCGGCGGTTTCGTCCCACAGTGGATGACCCCGCACGCGTGGTCACGTGAGGTGACTGTAGAGCCACCCGGTCGTGGTGAGCGGTCGCCACGCCGTGCGGATATACGGACGGTATGCGTGATGGGCCGGCCGAGCGGTGCACCGCCGCGTGGGAACATGGTGCGTGAGATGAGCAATCCGACCGACATCGCGCCTGTCCAGCCGCCTGTGTCCGCTCCGGGCCGCCGTGACCTTCCCTCCGCCCCCCTGCTCGCCGCGGCCCGCGGTGAGCGGCCGGCCACCCACCCGGTGTGGTTCATGCGCCAGGCCGGCCGATCGCTGCCGGAGTACTGGCAGCTCAGGGCGCAGCACGCCGATCTGTCGATGCTGCAGACGTGTCTGACGCCGGAAGTGGCCGCGGAGATCACCCTGCAGCCGGTGCGCCGCCACCAGGTGGACGCGGCCATCCTGTTCAGCGACATCGTGGTGCCGCTGTACGCGGCCGGTGTCGGCGTCGAGATCGTCAAGGATCGCGGGCCGGTGATGGATGCGCCGATCCGCACCGCCGCCGACGTGGCCGCGCTGCCCAGGTTGCACGCCGAACAGGTCGGGCCGGTCGCGGACACTGTCCGTCTACTGATCGCTGAACTGGGTGACACCCCGTTGATCGGTTTTGCGGGTGCGCCGTTCACGCTCGCGTCCTATCTGGTCGAAGGCGGCCCGAGTAAGGACCACGGCAACACCAAAGCGCTGATGTACGGCGAACCCGACACCTGGCACGCGCTCGCCGACAAACTCGCCGACATCGCCCTCACTTTCCTGCGTGCGCAGATCGACGCGGGCGTGGACGCGATCCAGCTGTTCGACTCGTGGGCCGGCACGCTGTCCGAGCGGGACTACCGCGAGTTCGTGCTGCCGCACTCGCGCAAGGTGTTCGCCGGCCTGGCCGACACGGGCGTGCCGCGCATCCACTTCGGCGTGGGCACCGGCGAACTGCTCGGCGTGCTGCGGCAGGCCGGTCCGGACGTGGTCGGCATTGACTGGCGGGTCCCGCTGGACACGGCGGTGGACCGGTTGACCGCGGCGGTGCCGGACGGCCCCGCCCCGGTGGTGCAGGGCAACCTCGACCCGACCGTGTTGCTGGCCGACTGGTCGGTGGTGGAGCGGGAGACCCGACGGGTAGTGGCCGAGGGCGCGGCGGCCGGTGGGCACATCGTCAACCTCGGGCACGGCGTGCTGCCCAGGACCGATCCGGACGTGTTGAGCCGACTCACCGAGCTGGTGCACTCCATCCCGGTGGAGGACTGAGCCGATGGCACGGGTGGCGGTCATCGGCGGGGGCGTCTCCGGGTTGGCGGCGGCCTACCGACTGCGCCAGCTGGTGGGTCCTGACCTGGACATCACCGTGATCGAGCTGGCCGACCGGGCGGGCGGCAAGCTGCGCACGGTCGAGCTGGCCGGGCAGCCCTACGACGTCGGCGCGGAGGCGTTCCTGGTCCGCCGCCCGGAGGCCGGCAAGCTGATCACCGAACTCGGCCTCGGTGCCGAGCTGACCCATCCCACCCCGGCGAGCGCGACGATCCGAGCCGGTGGCCGGACCCGGCCCATCCCGACCGGCACCGTGCTGGGCGTGCCGGTGTCGGCCGAGGCGGTCGCCGGGGTGCTGTCGGCGGAGGGCACCCGCCGGGTCGCCGCCGAGGCCGAGCTGCCGCCGGTCCGGTTGGCCGGTGCGGACGTCTCGGTGGGGGAGTTGCTGCGCGACCGGCTCGGCCCCGAGGTGCCCGACCGTCTGGTCGACCCGCTGCTGGGTGGGGTCTACGCCGGGCACGCGGACAGCCTCGGCCTGCGCGCGACGATGCCGGCGCTGGCCGCGAAGCTCGACGCCGGCGCGGGTTCGCTGGTCGCCGCGGCGGCCGGCCTGGTGCCGCCGCCCGCGCCGGGGGGCGTGCGGGCGCCGGTGTTCGGCACGCTGCGGGGCGGCCTCGGCACGTTGCCGACCGCGCTCGCCGACGCCTCGGGCGCCACCCTGCGGTTCGGCCGGCCGGTGCGTGAGCTGCACCGGACGGCCACCGGCTGGCGACTCGTGATCGGTCCGGTGCCCGCGCCGGAGTTCCTGGACGTGGACGCGGTCCTGCTCGCCGTGCCGGCGCCGGCCGCGAGTCGGCTGCTGGCCGAGGTCGCGCCGGCTGCGTCCGCCGCGTTCGCCCGGATCGAGCTCGCGTCGATGGCCGTGGTCGCGCTGGCGCTGCCGGCGGCCGCGCCGCTGCCGGACAACTCCGGCGTGCTGATCGGCTCGACCGAGCGGCATGACGACGGCGTTCCGTTCACCGCGAAGGGATTCACCTTCTCCAGCCGCAAGTGGGCCCACCTCGGCGGCACCGACCACCTGCTGGTGCGCGGCTCGGTCGGCCGGGCGGGGGAGGTGCGCACGTTGCAGCGCGACGACGCGGACCTCGTCGCCGCGGTCCGGGCCGACCTGGCCGAGCTGACCGGGGTGACGGCGGCGCCGGTGGACACGCTCGTGACCCGATGGGGTGGCGGGCTGCCGCAGTACGGCGTCGGCCATCTGGACCTGGTGGCCGAGATCGAGACCGCGGTGGCGAAGGTGCCCGGGTTGGCGGTGGCCGGCGCGGCGCTCAACGGGGTCGGGCTGCCGGCGTGTGTGGCCGGCGCGGACGCGGCGGCCAGCCAGCTCGCCGCCGCGTTGCGGGCGACGAACCGACCCGCGGGATTCGGCCGGTTTGCCGGTTGAGGTGACCGGGATTCCGCGTCAGGCGGTCAGGTCCGCCAAGGCGGTGACCCGGGTGATCCGGCCGCGCACCAGGTACTCCTCGGGCACCGCGTTGCGCTTGCCGAAGTCCTCGCCCTGGTCCGCGCCCATGTACCGGGCGCCGATCCGGGTCGCCCAGGCCAGCTTCTGGTCCTGGTCGTCGATCAGTTCGGCCTCGGCCTCCAGCAACGCGAACGAGAACGGCGGCGCCTGGTCGTCGACGGCAAGGCCGAACCGCGGGTCGCGGGCGAGGGCCTTGCCCTTCACCGAGTCCTTGCCGGTGTTGAAGATCACGAAGTCCTGCTCGCCCGCCGCGTCCAGGACGAACCAGACCGGCGTCACGTGTGGCGCGCCGTTGCTCCTGGTCACCGCGAGCTTGCCGGTCCGCGTCCCGGTCAGGACGAACTGCTGCCACTCCGAGCGGGACATCGATCGAGCCATCTTCACCCTCCAGGATGTGTTCGGTTCCTCACCGCCGTGAGTACCACAGACCGGGGCGACGGGTCGGGTGAGACGATGAAGGCATGGCACGCCTCGACTACAACGAGCTGAACAACACCATCCGGTACACCATGTGGTCGGTCTTCCGGGTCGACCCGGGCCGGCTGCCCGACGATCGCGGCTCGGCCGCCGCGGAGGCCCAGGAGTACCTGGACGCGTTGGCCGCCAAGGGTGTCGTGGTGCGTGGCGTCTACGACGTGGCCGGCCTGCGTGCCGACGCGGACTTCATGATCTGGTGGCACGCCGAGGAAATCGAGCAGTTGCAGGCGGCCTACAGCGGCTTCCGGCGGACCACCGTCGGGCGGGTCGCCGCGCCGGTCTGGAGCCAGGTGGCACTGCACCGGCCGGCCGAGTTCAACCGCAGCCACGTGCCGGCCTTCCTGGCCGACGAGGAGGCGCGCAAGTACGTCTGCGTGTATCCGTTCGTGCGGTCCTACGAGTGGTACCTGCTGCCCGAAGACGAGCGCCGCAAACTGCTCGCCGAGCACGGCACGATGGCCCGCGACTACCCGGACGTGCGTGCCAACACGGTGTCCTCGTTCGCTCTCGGCGACTACGAGTGGATGCTCGCCTTCGAGGCCGACGAGCTGCACCGGATCGTCGACCTCATGCGCCACCTGCGCGGCAGCGAGACCCGCCGGCACGTGCGCGAGGAGGTGCCGTTCTACACCGGTACCAAGGTGCCGGCCGCGGAGCTGGTCGCCAACCTGCCGTGACACCGGCCGCTTTCCAGGTATTGTGCCGTTCGACACTGTGATCGGGGCGGTTCCCCAGTTAGGTTCTGCATCATGATCACGGCCGGCAAGGCGTTCGCCCACCTGTACCGCGAGGTGACCGGAGAACTGGCCGAGTCAGGCGCGGTTCGTGTCGTCGGCGATGATCCGCAACTGTCCGGCCGCTTCCGGGTCGGCGCGTTGGCCGCGGCCTGTATCGGTGCCACCACCCTCGCCGCCGGCGAGTTGTGGCGGGCCCGGGGCGGCCAACCCGGGCCGGTGACGGTCGACGCCCGGCACGCCGCCGTCTCCTTCCGCAGCGAGCGTTATCTGACCGTCGACGGTCAGTCGCCGGGTGAGTTCTGGGGGCCGCTGTCCGGCGACTACCTGGCCGTGGACGGCTGGGTCAAGCTGCACTGCAACTACCCGCACCACGCGCTGGCCGCGGCCAAGGCCCTGGGCGTGGCCGAGGACCGCGAGGCGATCACGGCGACCATCGCCAACCGGCCGGCGCAGGAGGTCGAGGAGGCGGTGCTCGGCGCGGGTGGGGTGGCCGCTGCGATGCGTTCGCTCACCGACTGGCACAGCCACCCGGCCGGCCGCGCGGCCCGACTGATCCCGCTGGCCGACCTGGTCCAGGTCGGCGACACCGAGGGGCCGCGCACGCTCGGGCCGGCCGACCGGCCGCTGGCCGGCATCCGGGTGCTCGACCTGACGCACGTGATCGCCGGTCCGGTCTGCGGTCGGGTGCTCGCCGCGCACGGCGCGGACGTGCTGCACGTGGGCGCCGCACACCTGCCGACAGTGGCGCCATTGGTGGTGGACAACGGTTTCGGCAAGCGCACGTGTTACGTCGACCTGCGCACCGACGAGGGCAAGGAGACGCTGCGCGCGCTCGTCCGGGACGCCGATGTGCTGATCCAGTCCTACCGGCCGGGCGCGCTGGCCGGGCTGGGTTTCGGCCCGGAGGAACTGGCGGCGATGCGGCCCGGGATCGTCGTGCTCAGCCTGTCCGCCTACGGGCACGTCGGGCCGTGGCGACAGCGTCGGGGCTTCGACAGCCTGGTGCAGATGGCCAGCGGTATCGCCGACGACGGCGCCCGGGTGATCGGCTCGGACGAGCCCCGGCCGCTGCCGGCCCAGGCGCTGGACCACGGCACCGGCTGGCTGGCCGCATTCGGTGTGCTCACCGCGCTGCGCCGGTCACTGGTCGAGGGCGGGTCGTGGCAGGTCCGGGTCGCACTGGCCCGCACCGCGGCCTGGCTGGACGACCTCGGCCGGCACACCGGTCAGGTGATCGACCCCGGGGCCGAGGACGTGGCCGACCTGCTGACCGAAACCGACAGCCAGGTCGGCCTGGTCCGGCACGTCGGCGTGCCGGGCAGCCTGCCGGGTGCCGAGCCGCACTGGGCGCACGGGCCGCACCGGCCGGGCTCCGACCCGGCCGCGTGGTGGTGAGAGTCAGCCCGCCGATTCGTTCGGGACCAGGGTCAGCGAGATCGAGTTGATGCAGTAGCGCTGGTCGGTGGGCGTGTTGTAACCCTCGCCCTCGAACACGTGGCCGAGGTGGCTGTGGCAGTTGGCGCAGATCACCTCGGTGCGCACCATGAAGTGGCTGCGGTCCTTGCGCAGGATGACCGAGTCGCCGGCCAGCGGGGAGAAGAACGAGGGCCAACCGCAGTGCGACTCGAACTTGGTGTCACTGCGGAACAGTTCCGCGTCGCACGCGCGGCAGCGGTAGACGCCGACGGTCTTGGTGTCGGTGTACTCGCCGGTCCAGGCCGGCTCGGTGGCTGCCTGACGGAGCACCGCGTACTCGTTCCCGTCGAGCTGCTCGCGCCACTCGCCATCGGTCTTCACGACCTTGGGGGCGGTGTCCTGCTCGCCGGCATCCGAACCACGCTTCATGTCTCCACGGTAGCCCGACCGGGCATTACCGCGCTCTTACGCGAGCCGGTCGCCGCAGCGGGCTCAGAGGGTGAAGGTCGAGAGCACCGTGCCGAGGGTCTGCCAGATCGCCCAGATGGCACCCAGCAGCAACAGGCCGACCAGAATGACCGCGGTCAGCCTGCGGTGTCCGTTGGCCCGGTTCGCCGAGTTGGCGAAATCACCGACACCGCTGAGATACCCCTCGACCGTGTAGTTCGAGTGGTTGGTGCGCATGCGCTCAAGATGCTCGGCGAATGCCCTGGTCTCCGGGTCGTTGGGGTCCAGACCGATCAGTTCGTACTCGACCGATCCCGGCCCGTCGTCCTCATCGCGGCCGTCCACCCGTCCACGGTAACCCACCGGATGGCTGATCGGGGCCGGTCAGCTCGCTGTGGTGACCAAGTCGGCAGCGCGGACCGCGCCCACCGGCTCGCCGTGACCGAGCACCGGAACCTCGGCCAGCGAGGTCAGATCGTCCTCGACGCCCAGCCTGCGCAGCGCCGCGACCAGGACGACCGCGCGGGCCCGGCCGGAGCCGTCGCCGATCTTCACCGCGACCGCCCGCCGATCGGGCAGCGCGATCGCGTACACGCCCTCGGCGCCGTCCTTGGCCACCGCGCCGGGCACCAACCGCATCAGCGCGGTCACGTCCCGGCCGGTGCCGCCCACCCAGTCCGGATGCGTGCTCATCGCCGTGCCGATCCGGTGTTCCGGCTGGTCGGCCGGGGCGGTGGCGAGCGCGCGGAAGGCGCGGGCCAGGCCGGTCAGGCTGATGCCGAACAGCGGCGCGCCGCAGCCGTCCACCGTGGTCGCGGCGATGGGCTCGCCGGCCAGTTCGGCGATGGTTGCCGCGACTGCCTGCTGGAGCGGGTGGGCCGGGTCGCGGTAGGTGTCCACCGGCCAGCCGTTGTGCACGCAGGTGGCCAGCATCGCGGCATGTTTGCCCGAGCAGTTCATGTACAGCGGGCTGGGCGCGAGGCCGGCGGCGATGTGTGCGTCGTGGGCCCGCGGGCCGATCGGGCGGTCTGCGGTGCACTGTAGCTGCGTCTCGGTCAGCCCGGCACCGGCCAGGATGCGCCGCACGCCCTCGACGTGGAAGTCCTCGCCGGAGTGGCTGGCACAGGCCAGCGCGAGCAGTTCGCCGTCCAGGTCGAGGCCGGCGCGCAGCATCGCCAGCGCCTGCACCGGCTTGATCGAGGAGCGCGGGAAAGTGAGCCGGTCGGGCTGGCCGACGCTGAACGCGGTCCCGCCGGTAGCGTCCAGGGCGATCACCGAGCCGTGGTGGACCGACTCGACCACACCGCCCCGCCAAACCTCCGCCACGACCTCGTGCGCCACCCGTGTACTCCTTCTGCACCGGCCCGATCGGACCTACAATCCGGCAAACTGAAAACTGTTGACAGTTTGCGGGCCGTTGACCTGCTTGTCGAGCCAGGGAGACGCAGATGACAGGCATTCCGCAGCGGCAGAGTCTGGCCGGCCAGGCGGTCGACGTGCTGCGCGGGCTGGTGCTCACCGGCGAGATCGCGCCCGGTGCGCGGGTCAACGAGGTCGACCTGGCCCAGCGGATGCGGATCAGCCGGGGACCGCTGCGCGAGGCGGTCCGACACCTGATCAGTGAGGGCCTGCTGGTCTACGAACCGCACCGGGGCACCCGGGTGCGGCGGGCCGACGCCCAGGAGACGCGCGCGCTGTTCGAGCTGCGGGCCGCGCTGGAATGCGCCGCCGCCGGGCTGGCCGCGACCCGGCGGACCGACGCCGACCTCAGCAGGCTGCGGCTGGTCATGCACGACACCCGGTTGGGTTTCGAGAGCGACCGACGCGCCGCCTACCACGTGGATCTCGCGTTCCACCGGGCGATCGTGGCCGCGGCGGCCAGTCCGCTGATCGCCGACCAGGTGCGGTTGGTGCAGCAGCAGGTGATCCTGCTGCGCAGCCGGCACGCGATCGATCCGGGGCACGAACGGGCCTCGATGGACGATCACGATCTGCTGGTGGCGGCGATCGGCGCGCGGGACAGCGCCGAGGCGGCCCGGATCATGGCCGTACACCTGGACCGGGTACGCGACCAGATGCTGGCCACCCTGGAGGAAGGGCAGGGCGGCGTCGGGTGAACCGTGGTCCTGGATGAACCGACCGTTGCACCCACGATCCTGGACCTGTTGTCCCGCAACAACATCCCCGCGCGAATTCGGACCCGTGTCGGCACCCGAACAGATCTGCGTACGCCCGCGCGGCCGTCCGTATCGGAGTGCGTCCTCACTCCATCGTTGACGGTGTGAGTGCACACTCCGTAGAGTGGCCGGCATGACCGACACCCCGACTCGGCGCCGTGCCCCTGGCATGAGCCCCGAGCAGCGCAGAGCGATGATCGTGGCGGCGGCACTGCCGCTGGTGGCCGAGCGCGGCGCCGCGGTGACCACCAGCCAGATCGCCAGAGCCGCCGGCATCGGCGAGGCCACCATCTTCCGGGCGTTCACCGACAAGGACGAGGTGCTCGACGCGTGCATGGCCGAGGCGGTCCGGGCCGACCATGTCCTGCGCGAGCTGGCGTCCATCTCACTGGACCAGCCGTTGACCGAGCGGTTGGTCGAGGCGATGGACGCGTTGCGCGGCCATCTCGCCCGGATGGGCGCGGTGGCCGGCGCGCTCTACAGCTCCGGGCACCGGCGGCCGCGCGACGCGCCGGAGCCGGGCAGCCGGGAGCACTCGATGGCCACGATCGGCGACGGTGTGGTCGAGCTGCTCGAACCCGACCGCGCCGAGCTGCGTTTTCCGCCGGAGAAGATCGCCGCGGCCCTGCTCGGCCTGCTGTTCAGCCTGTCCAGTCGGGCGGGGGAGGGCGTCGATTTCACCGCGGCCGAACTGGTGGACATCCTGCTGCACGGCACGGTGGCGGCCGGGGGGAGCGCGGCATGACGGTCACGCTGAACCACACGATCCTGCCCGCGGTGGACAACACCGAGGCCGCCAGGTTCTTCGCCGACATCATGGGTCTGGACTGCCTGCCGCCGGCCGGGCGGTTCGGCCACTTCGCCCCCGTCCGGGTGAATGACGGCCTGACACTGGACTTCCTGATCGTGCCCGACCCGGCCGGCCACCATCTCGCCTTCGACGTCGACCCGGCGACCTTCGACGGCATTCACGCGCGGATTCGGGCCGCCGGTGTGCCGTTCGGCAGTCACCCCACCGAGCCGGACAACGGTCGGATCGACCATCCGCTCTGTCCGCGCGGCCTGTTCTTCCAGGACCCGGCGGGCAACCTGTACGAAGTGATGTCCCCGGCCTAGCGCTCGTGCCGGTGGCTAGAGTCGTCGGGATGCCAGCACCGACCGCGGGTAGCCGCCGCACGCTCGCTCAGGTGTACCAACACTTCGGTGCGGTCGACGCCGCCGGAACGTCGCCGCTGTACGAACGGGTCGCCCTTGCCCTGAGTGCGTCCGCCGAGGCGCTGCGCGCCATCGAGACGGTGCCGGCACGCAAACGGCACCCCACGGTGATCCTCGCGGCGCTGCACGACCTCGTCCTCGCCGGCCGCGCTCCGGCGCTTGCCGCGGCCTATGCCAGCGCGGACGGCGACGCTGCCGCCGGCGCGGCGATCGACACGCTGCTGCGACTGACCGAGTCGGTCGCGGCCATCGCTGTGCGCCGGCAGCCGCGGACCGACGAGACCGGACGCTGCGCCGTGCTGTACCCGGCCATCACCGAGGCGGCGCACCGGGTGGGCGCGACGGCGGTCGGGCTGATCGACGTGGGCTGTTCGGCCGGGCTCAACCTCACCGTGGACCGCGTCGGCATCGCGTACAGCAACGGACAGTCGCTTGGCGATGCGTCATCTCCGGTGCGGTTCCGGTGTTCGGTCGTGGGCGACCGGCCGGTCCCGCTGCGGGCGATGCCCGAGGTCGTCGCCCGCATCGGAGTCGACCTCGATCCGGTCGACGTGACCGACGCGGCTGACGCCCGCTGGTTGCGTGCCTGCTGGTGGCCGGATCAGCCGGAGGCGATCGCGCGGCTCGACGCGGAGTTGGCGTTGGCGGCGGCGGTCCCTCCGCTGCTGCTGTGCGGGGACGCCGTCGAACTGTTGCCCGACGCCATCGCCCGGGTGCCCGCGGCCGCCCTGCCGGTTGTCATCACGACGTGGGCGCTGGCGCGGTTCCCGCTGGAGAGCCGGCTGCGCTTCCTGCACCGCCTCGACGAAGCGGCGGCCGGCCGGGCGGTGGCGTGGGTGTCGGCGGAGGGCGTCGGAGTCGCGCCGGCGATACCGACGCTGGGCGATCGCCGCGCGTCCGGCCACAGCATCATCGGTCTGGCGGTGCTCGACCAGTCGACCCTGCGGACCGAAGCCGTCGGCCGCTGCTGGTCACGGGGCAGTCTGCTGGCGTGGCTGGCGGATTCCCGCTGACTCCAGGGGCCGTGTTTGGAAGGCCCTTTCGGGCTGCGCGGAGAAGGTCCTTCCAAACACGGCCCTAGTCGGTTCCTGCTCGGGGAGCCGCCGACCAACTGCTGCCTTCCTTGCCGACCAGCCGGCGCAGCGCCGGCAGCGCGTCCGCGATCGCCGCGCGGTCATCCGCGTCCAGTGTGGACAGTCGGTGGCTGAGGAACTCGTTGCGCAGCTGGACGATCCGCTGGAGGAACTGCTCGCCGGCCGGGGTGAGGTGCACCTGAGTGGCCCGGCCGTCGACCGGGTCGGGAGCGCGTTTGACGAGGTCGAGTCGCTGCATCCGGGTGACCACGTTGGTCATCGACGGCAGCTGCACGCCCTCGGCCTCGGCCAGTTCGGTCATCCGCATCGGGTGGCCGGCCGACACGAGGTGGCGCAGCACCGATGCCTGGGTGATGGTCAGCTCGATCTGCGGTCCGTGCCGCCGGGTCACGTAGTAGAGCTGGAACACCAGCGGCCGCAACGCGTCGGCGAGTTCGTCGAGGCCCTGGGGCGGCACGTCAGTGGACACTCAATCAGTCTAGACAGTTTTGCTTAGTCCGCCTAAGTAAGGCGGCTCACGCCCGAAGGTGTGAGCCGCCTTACCGGTCAGTTGTTGAGCGCGAGCGTGCCGCGGTCGAGCACCACGTCACCGGCTGTGTTCGCGGCCCGGAACACCACCGTGTTCCCGGTCTGCCACGCGCTGACCACCAACTCGTCGCCGGGCGTGACCGGCATGGTGAACCGACCGTCCACACTGGCCAATGTGTCCGCCCGTCCGCCGGCGAACTCGTTGAGCAGCAACCGAACGACGATCCCGTAGGTCGCAAGGCCGTGCAGGATCGGCCGGTTGAAACCACCGGCCGCGGCGAACTTCGGGTCGGCGTGCAGCGGGTTGCGGTCGCCGGTCAGCCGGTAGATCAGCGCCTGGTTGACCGCGGTGGGGAAGCGCAACTCGGCGTCGATCGGCCGGTCCGGGAAGACCGCCTTGCCCGACGGGCCGCGGTCGCCGCCGAAACCGCCCTCGCCGCGGACGAACACCGAGGACCGGGTGCTGAACATCGGCGTGCCGTCGGCCGGGTCGGTGCCGGTCACCTGGTTGACCACCAGCGCGCCCGAGCCCTTGTCGAAGATGTCGCTGACCGTGCTGACCAGTGACACCGAGCCGGCCACCGGCAGCGGCCGGTGCAGGGTCAGCGTCTGCTCGGCGTGCAGCAACTGGGTGTAGTCCACGCCGGGCAGAACGAGCTGCGGGCCGCCGAACTGGGCCAGCACGATGGCGAAGGTGGGCAGCGCCTGTTGTTCGACGCCCTGGGTGTTCTCGGTGGTGAACGCGAGTTCCGCGGTGGGGTCGAGCTGACCGGCGCCGACGCCCAGCGCATAGAGCAGGGCGTCGTCCGAGGTCCAGCTACGCGTCCACGGGCCGCGTTCCACGCCGACGATGCCGTGGTCCAGAGCCATTGGTCCTCCGTCTGATCGGGGTCAGGTCCGCACTCAGCCGAGCACGCCGCTGATGCTGGCGTGGCCCTTGATCAGGTTACGGGCAATCGTCCTGCGCTGGATCTCGTCGGTGCCCTCGTAGATCCGCAGCAGGCGCAACTCCCGGTACCACCGCTCGACCGGCAGTTCCCTGGTGTAGCCCATGCCGCCGTGGATCTGCAAGACCCGGTCGACGATCTCGTTGGCCTTGATCCCGCCGTACAGCTTGGCCATCGACTGCGCCTGCCGGGAGTCCAGGCCGGCGTCCACCTGCCACGCGGCGTGCAGCACCAGCCAGCGCAGCGCCTCGACCTCCACCGCGGAGTCGGCGATCATCCACTGGATGGCCTGCCGGTCGGCGAGCGGAGCGCCGAAGGTGACCCGCGTCTTGGCCTGCTCGATGGCCATCTCGACCAGCCGCTCGCACGAGCCGATGGCCCGCGCCGGCAGCAGGTAACGGCCTCGGCCGATCCACTGCATGGCCAGCTCGAAGCCGCGACCGACCTCGCCGAGGATGTTCTCCTCGGGCACCCGCACGTTGTCGAACACGAGTGCCGCCGGGCCCCACTCGCCCATGGTCGCGATCGGCTCGGACTTCCAGCCCATGTCCCGGTCGACCAGGAAGCAGGTGACCCCGCCGTTGGCGCCCTTCTCCTTGTCGGTGACCGCGAAGACCATGGTGAAGTCGGCCTCGTTGCCGCCGGTGATGAAGGTCTTCTCGCCGTTGATCACCCAGTCCGCGCCGTCTTTCTGCGCGCTGGTGCGGATCGCCCGGGCGTCCGAACCGGCGCCCGGCTCGGTGATGGCGAAGCAGGAGTTCCGGTCGCCGGCGATGGTCGGCAGCAGGTAACGCTGCTTCTGCTCGTCGTTGCCGTGGTACAGGATGTTGTCGGCGTTGCCGCCGAACCGAAAGGGCACGAAGGTCTTGCCCAGCTCCGCTTCGAGCAGTGCCGTCATCACTCCGGACAGACCCATGCCGCCGTACTCGGCTGGCGTCTGCACACCCCAGAACCCGGCCTCCTTGGCCTTGTTCTGCAACCCGCGCAGCTCGTCGTGGCTCAGCCCCGGCTGGCCGGCGCGCTCCCGGCGCAGCACGTCGGCCTCCAGCGGGATCAGCTCGCGCCGGACGAAGGTACGGACCCAGTCACGGATTTCTTTTTCCTCGGTGCTCAGCGTGAAATCCACTGCTCTCTCACCCTCCTCGTCGCGGCATCGCGTCCTGAACCGAACACTGTTAGGTTGTAACCTAGACGCGCTGTTCGACTGGCCGCAAGTGGTTGCCGTGGTGAGCTGCGTGCCAACCCGAAGGAGGTCCGGTGGCCCGACCCAGAACGCCGGTGCTCACCAGCGCGCGGATTTACGCGGCCGCGGTCCGGATCATCGACGGCGACGGCCTGTCCGGCCTGTCCATGCGCAAGCTCGCCGCCGAACTCGGCGTGCAGGCCGCGTCGCTGTACAGCCACATCGCCGGCAAGGACGAGTTGCTGCACGCGGTGGTCAACGAGATCATGGAACCGGTGGACACCGGCGACTTCGCCCCCAGGGGCTGGCGCGAGGGGTTACGCACCTGGGCGCGGTCCTTCCACCTGGTCATGGCCGAGCACCCCAACATCGTCCCGTTCGTCGCGGCCGGCCCCGGTCGCCGTCCGGTGTCGCTGCGGGTGGCCGACGCCGTGCACGGCGGCCTGGTGGGCGCCGGCTGGCCGCCGAGGTACGCGACCATGATCGGGGCGTCCGTCATGTATCTCGTGGTGGGCGCGGCGATGGGCTCGTTCTCCCGGGGCTTTGAGGACGATCTACAGCTATACCTGGACCGCTACCCGAACCTGCTCGGCGCGCCGGCGTTGCGGGAACACGCCGACGAGATCGACCAGGGCGCATTCGAGCTGGCGCTGGGTGCGTTTCTGGACGGACTTGAGCCGTTGTTCCAGGCGGTTGTCGCCCGGGAGACGTAGTCTCGCCGGGTGGCGGCCCCTGCGCTCGAACTCACCGTGCCCGGCCCGAACGGCGACCGGACGGTGCGGGTATCCAACCCGGACAAGGTCTACTTTCCCGACCGTGGCATCACCAAGCGGCAGGTGGTCGAGTACTACCTGAGCGTGGCCGACCCGTTGATGAGGGTGCTGCGCGACCGACCGACCACACTCAAGCGGTTCGTGGACGGGGTGACCGGCGAAGCCTTCTATGCCAAGCGTTTGCCCAAGGGCGCGCCGGACTGGGTGGAGACGGCGACGATCACCTTCCCGTCCGGACGCACGGCGGACGAGGTGTGCCCGACCGAGCCCGCGGTGCTCGCCTGGGCGGCGAACCTGGGCACTTTCGACTTCCACCCGTGGCCGGTGCGCAGGCCGGAGGTCGATCATCCGGACGAACTGCGGATCGACCTCGACCCCCAGCCCGGCACCACGTTCGCCGACGCGGTGAAGGTCGCCGGCGTGCTGCGCGAGGCACTGGCCGACGCGGGTCTGACCGGCTACCCGAAGACCTCCGGCGGGCGCGGCATCCACGTGCTGGTGCGCATCCGGGCCGAGTGGGACTTCATCGAGGTCCGGCACGCGGTGATCGCACTGGCCCGCGAGGTCGAGCGGCGCGCGCCGGAACTGGCCACCACGAGTTGGTGGAAGGAGGAGCGCGGCGAACGGATCTTCCTGGACTTCAACCAGGCCGCCCGGGACCGCACGATCGCGTCGAGCTGGTCGGTCCGCGGCACGCCGAGGGCGACGGTGTCGGCTCCCGTCGAGTGGGCCGAGCTGAGCCAGGTCGAGCCGGACGACTTCGACGTGCTCACCGTGCCGGGCTGGCTGGCCGAACACGGTGACTCGCACGCGGCCATCGACGACCAGGCGTTCGGCCTGGAGACCTTGCTGGAGTGGTACGACCGGGACGAGCGCGAGCGAGGTCTCGGTGAGATGCCTTATCCGCCGGACTATCCCAAGATGAAGGGCGAGCCCAAGCGGGTGCAGCCGAGCAAGGCGCGACCGAGCTGAGACGGCCCCGATTCAGCCGCCGAAGCACGTCACCGGCACGTGCGCGCCGCTGGCGGACTGGGTGGCGACCACCTTCCCGTTCACGCTGATCGAGCACGCGATGGTGCCCGAGCCGGCGTTCTGGGCGGTGATGTTCGTGCTGAAGTACGTGGTGCCGGCGGGGACAGTGAACGACTTCGACCAGGGCAGGCTGGTGCGGTCGGCGAGCTGCGCCTCCTGGGCCGTGCCGGGTACGGCGTACTCGATGTTGTCCGCGACCTGCCCGCTGAGCGTGTAGACGACGGTGTTCGGCCCGTCCGCGTTGGCGCCCGCGACAGTTGGCAGGATCGCGACGGCCGAGGACAGTTCGGCTTCCGCTGAGGACAGGTCGTTCGCGATGCTGGCCGGCATCGTCAGGCCGGGCAGGGGGACGGACTTGTTGTCCGGCGCGGGCCACAGCACGACCTTCACGACCACGAAGGCGAGCACCGCCACGAGCAGGCTGCCCAGTAATCGGGACCACAACGGCACCGGCCGCCGAGGTCGCCGAGGCGGTTGTGGCGGTTGCTCGCCGTTCAGATACCGCGGTCCGGTCATCCGAGCCTCCCCTACCCCTGGCCGGGATTCGCCGGCCGGGAGGAAGATCGGTCCGGACGGGCGAAAAGTTACGGTATCGGGTAATTCGGGCGGTGTTCGTTCGAGGTGGGTGTGGGTGCGAGGGAAGGGGAGGGGCACCGGGTCGCTTCGCTCCTGGCCCTCCCGCGTCGCCGGCGCGACAGGGCCATACTTGGCGGATGAGCAAGGACGACTGGCCCATCGCCGACCAATGGGCCGCCCTCGGGATGCACTGGCACGGCTACGTCGAGCGGGTGGCGCTGGCGCACGCCGCGACCCGGGAGGAGCGTCTGACCGGCGAGCCGGACGAGGTGATGGTGAACCCGGACGAGGTCGCGGCCTGGCTGGAGGGCACCATCAAGGCGGCCACCGCCCCCGCCCCGATCAAGGGCGGCAAGTCGGCCAACTCGGCCTCGATCAAGGCCAGCAAGGTCGACGACCTGCGCGACTTCGCCGACTCGATGACGGTCTGGCGCTCGCTCGCCTCGCGCGGCGAGTCGGTGTCCACCGGGGTGAACGGCCAGATCACCGTCACCGCGGACGCGGTCACCGAGCGCGAGTGCGACTGCCAGATCACCGGCTCGGCCTCGGTCTCCCGACTCAACAAGGGGCGTCGCCGGTAGAACTGACCGCTGACCGGGACCGAGCTAACGGTGTGAACTCGGTGGCTGGACAGCGGCGTCCGCGCGGCTAGGGTGCAAGGCGCGGTGCGGGCGGTGTGCGGGCTGTCGGTGTGGCCGGGCAAGATCATCCTGCTTGCGCCGTCTCCACCGTCCGGTCCCCCAGGAGTGGTCCCCATGCCGTCGCCGTCCCGTCCGAGCCCGCTGTCCGACGACCAACTCGCCACCATCAGGACGGAGTTGGCCGCCGACCGGAATCCCGCGGTCTGGTTCACCCCGGCGGCGGTCGGCGTGGATGCCGGCCGCTCGGCCAAGGTGATGTCTCTCGGCGAGCCCGCGGAGGGCGACTTCATCCAGGTGAAGCCGACCGGGTCGCGGGATGTGCTGTCCTTCTCACCCAGCGAGTTGACCATGGAGAAACCGCCCCGCGGCCGCAAGGTCGAGCCGCCGGCCGCGCCCGCCCGCAAGCCCGAACCGGCCCCGGCCCCCGTCGACGAACTGCTCGTCGTGCGCGAACGGCCGGTGCGCAAGCCGGTCGAGCGCGCCGCTGCGCCGGTGGACGCCGAGCCGGCGGCGGCCCGTCCCACGGCCAGCCGCGCCGGTCGGGGCAAGCAGCCCAGTCCGCTCACCGTCACGCTCAGCTCCACCGAGGAGGGCGAGTGGACGGTCGAGGTGGTCACCGGCAAGAAGCGCACCATCCGGCCGACCCCGATCTCCGCGTCCTCGGTCGCGCACGCCGCGCGGGCGCTGGGTGACGAGGTCGCTGAGGCCATCGAGGGCGTACTCACCGCTGCCCGGGACCAGCAGCGCGCCCGGGTGGCCCAGTTGCAGGCCGAACTCGACGCCGCCCGCCAGGCGTTGGCCGACCTGTCCGAATAGTCCCGGGCGCGATAACCGAATGTGTGAATGACCACCCGACCGTGGTGGTCGGTTTCGCTCGCCTGGCGGTGTCAGGTATTGCCGAATGCGCACATATTTGAGTGGTCGTATTCGGTGTCGACCCTTGGGAGCGAATCATGAACACGCCCACGGAAAACACGCCGCCGCCCCCTGGCGGATGCAGCTGTTGCTCGAACTGCACCGGCCCCAGCTGCGGTTGCTGCGGAAGCTGCAAATAGCTTGGCGGTAGTGGTGAATAGTTGGACCGGGCGGCGGACCAGCCGAAAAGGCAGGCTTATGCGGGGCAACTGGTGAAGTTCTGCGGTACCTGACCGTTGATCAGGAACTTCGTCGCCGCTGTTGTCGCACAACTCGACTGGCCGAGCGCTCCGTGCCCGGAACCCTGCCAGCTCACGAGCACCCCGTTGGCCAGATCGGCCGCCGTGCGCTGACTGCCGGCGGCCGGTGTGACCGGGTCGTTGGCGGTGCTCAGCACGAGGATCGGCGGGGTTCCGGGTGCGTTGGGTGCGGGTAGCGGCTGCTCGGGCACCGGCCACGGCGCGCACCACAGCAGGCCCTGCGCGTACAGCGCGCCGAACAGCGGCTGCTTCGCGCCCCACGCGGTGACCAGGCTGGACACCTGACCGGGCGCAGGCCGGCCCTGCTCGTCGTTGCAACCGGAGACCAGATCGGCGTCCAGTCGGGCCGGGTCGTACTGCGAGGAGTCCGAGATCGGGCTGACCAGCGCCTCAAGGCCGGTGCCGTCACCGGTGCGGGCCTGCGCGATCGCGGTGGCCAGGCCCGGCCAGCTGGCCTGACTCGCCAGGCCGGTCAGCACCGCCTGCAGCGCGGAGCCCGGAGTCAGCTGGTAACCGTCCGAAGTGGTCAGTGACTGGGTGCGCAGCTGGGCGATCAGTTGGGTGAGCGCGGTCCGTGGATCGTTGCCCAGTGGGCAGTTGCCGGCGTTCACACACTGGGTGGCGAACGCGTTGAAGGTCGCCTCGGCCGCCGCCGCGCCGGCCTGCGCCGAGTCGGTGCTGCTCAGCGAGGGGTCGGGCGAACCGTCCAGCACGAACCGGCCGACCTGCGCGGGATACTTGTCGGCGTAGACGGTCAGCACCCGGGAGCCTTCGCCGTGGCCGATCGCGTTCAGCCGGGTCAGGCCCAGTTCCTGGCGGAGCAGGTCGAGGTCGGCGACGGTGTGCACGGTGTCCAGGGAGGACGCGCGGTTGTCCAGCGCCAGCACGCACTGCTGGCTGGCGTCCAGGCTCGCCGAGAGCAGGTCGTTGAGGTTCGTCCTGGCCGGGTCGTAGCCGACGATCTCGTCCCGGTCCACCTGCGGCACGCAGTGCACCCCGTCCGAACCGCCGGTGCCGCGCCGGTCCAGGCCGATCAGCGAGTACGTCTTCAGGAACGACGCGGGCAGTTGCGCGGCCAGCCGGGCGGCGTAGAGCGAGCCGGGCAGGCCGGTCAGGTCGTTGACCACGACCAGCGGGGTCGGGCCGGTACCCACCTTGAGCAGGGCCAGCCGGGCGATGCCGCCGTCGGGCTGGGTCGGGTCCAGCGGGCCGACCACCCGGGCACACTGGAAGGTCAGTGAACCGGGCGGCGCCGGAGTGCCCAGGCGCGCCCGGGTCTGGCCGGTGCAGTCGCTCCAGTCGATCGACGCGTTCGACGGCTTTTCCAGCGGTGGCAACGCTTCTTTGCCGGGTGCGGCGGTCGCGGAGGTCGTTGTGGACGGCTGCGCGCCTTCGATGACCAGCGACGGACGTTGGGACGGGCCGACCGTGCAGGCGGCGGTGAGGGCGAGCGTCACAAAGCTGGTGAGGGCGAGGCCGATCCCCACCCGGTTACCCCGCACCCTGGCTTCTCCCGCTCGTTTTCGCCGTCATCGAACCTGGTGAGCGTCGCACGCCCAGGGTGTGACCCGAGTGAGCGGGTCCGCGTCCCATGCCCTGGAAACTCGGATGCGACACTGCTCGGTAACCGGCCATCATCCACTAGCCAGTGATGTCGAGTAGTGCTGTTGAGCAGTGAGGGAGTTCACGTGGTCACCGCGCATGTGGAGCGCACGCCCCGCCGGGTCCTGCCCCGCGCGTTCGCGGCGGTGTCCGCCCGCCGTGCGCTGGGCAGTGTGCCGCCGCCCGCGCTGGTGCTGGCCGGGATCGTCAGCGTGCAGGTCGGCGCCGCGCTGGCCAAGGAGCTGTTCACGGTCATCGGCGCGACCGGCGCGGTCAGCCTGCGGCTCGGCTTCGCGGCCGTGGTGCTGCTGCTGATCTGGCGGCCGTCGTTCCGGCTGGACCGGCGCGCGCTGGTCACCGTGATCGCCTACGGCGCCCTGCTCGCGGCCATGAACCTGACCTTCTACCAGGCGATCTCCCGGCTGCCGCTCGGTCTGGCGGTGACCGTGGAATTCCTCGGCCCGCTCACCGTCGCGCTGGTCGGCTCTCGTCGGTGGCTGGACGCGGTGTGGGCGATCCTGGCCGGCGGCGGGGTGGTGCTGCTTACTGCGGGCGGCGGCGTGATCTCCTGGTCGGGCCTGGTCTTCGCGCTACTCGCGGCGCTGTGCTGGGGCCTCTACATCCCTATGGGCGCCGCGCTCGGCGCGCGCACCAGCGGTGGGGGCGGGCTGGCGCTCGGGATGACCTTCGGCGCGGTGCTGGCGATGCCGATCGGCATCGTGCAGAGCGGCGCCGCGCTGTTCCACCCGATGGCGCTGCTCGCCGGGTTGGGCGTCGCGCTGCTGTCGTCGGTGGTGCCCTACTCGGTCGAGTTGGAGGCGCTGCGCAAGATCCCGCCGAGGGTGTTCGGCGTGCTGATGAGCATGGAGCCCGCGGTGGCCGCGATCGCCGGGCTGATCGTGCTGCACCAGGATCTGCGGCCGGGCCAGTGGGCGGCAATCGCACTGGTCATCGCCGCGTCGGTGGGAGCGACCTACACCGCCCCGCGCACGCCCTCAGCGCCCGCGGACATCACCCCGTAGCACCGCGGCCAGGTCGTAGCGGGCGGGTTCGTCGAGCTGGTCGTAGCGGCACGAGTCGGCCTCGCGGTCCGGGCGCCAGCGCAGGAACCGCGCGGTGTGCCGGAACCGGGAGGGCACCGCGCCCTCCGTGTGCTCGTAACCGACCTCGACCACCCGTTCCGGCCGTAGCGGCAGCCACTCCTGTTCGGTCGACCGCCACCGGTTGATGCCACCGGGCAGGCGCTGCCCCTCCGGCGGATTTTCGGCCAGCCAGGGATGATCGGCGGCCGCGTGCTCGGCCAGCGGCGCCAGTTCCACCGCGAGCTCGCGGCGGCGCGCGGCCGGGAACGCGCCGACCACACCGACGTGGTGCAGCACGCCCTGATCATCGTGCAGTCCGAGCAGCAGCGAGCCGACCGCGCTGCCCGGATCGGTCGGTGCGTGCCAGCGCAGCCCGGCGACCACGCAGTCGGCCGTGCGGGCGTGCTTGATCTTGATCATGGTGCGTTTGTTGGGCGTGTACGGACCGTCGGCGGGCTTGCCCATCACGCCGTCCAGCCCGGCGCCCTCGAACAGGGTGAACCAGTCCCGCGCGGTGGCGGGATCGTCGGTGACCGGCGTGACGTGCAGTCGGTCGGTCGGGGTCACCGCGTCGACCAGGGCGTGCCGGCGCTTGCGGCCCGGTTCGTTCATCAGGTCGTCGTCGCCGAGCGCGAGCAGGTCGAAGGCGACGTACCGGGCCGGCGTCTGCTCGGCCAGCAGGGTGACCCGGCTGGCCGCCGGGTGGATGCGCTCGCTCAGTGCGTCGAAGTCCAGCCGGCCGTCCCGGTCGACCACCAACTCGCCGTCCAGCACGATCCGGTCGGGCAGCGCGGCCAGCAGCGCCGCCGCCATCTCCGGGAAGTAGCGGTTGAGCGGCTTGCCCGACCGGGACTGGAGGGTCAGCTCGTCGCCGTCCCGGAACACCAGGCAGCGGAAGCCGTCCCACTTCGGTTCGAACACGAGGTTTCCGGAGTCCGGCACGGCCGGCACCGGGCTGGCCAGCATCGGTTTCACCGGCGGACGTACGGGCAGGGCCATGCGCACATCCTGCCCTCGGCATCGCGAAAACGCCGGACTTTGCCGACGGCGAGTTCAGCGGACGCGCTGGGCCTGGGCGGCGTCCAGCTCCAACCGGACGGCGGTGGGCAGCTCGTCGACCCCGAGCGACTCGCGGGCGCGGCTCAGCACCCCGGTGCTCAGCTCCTCCCAGACGGCACGGATGTCCGCGCCCTCGGTCAGCCACAGCGTGATCCGCAGCGCCGGCCGCCCCGACCGCCCCACCGGCCGGACCCGGGCCCGGCTGACCCCGTCGATCGTCTGGCTGTCCTCGGCGACCGCGGCGGCCAGCGCGCCACCGGTGACCGTCAGCCCGGCCCCCTCCGCGGTGTCCAGCAGCAGGTCCGGGCGGCGCTCGGTGCGCAGCGCCCGGCCGAACCGCCAGAGGCCGAAGATCAACAGCAGCACGCCGATCCCGATGGCCAGCCCCCTGGCCAGGTCGGCGTGCCCGGCCAGCCAGGAGACCGCGATCGGGTCGAGCAGCGCCCGGCCGGCGCGGAACTGGCCCAGCCAGCCCTGGCCGACGACCAGCGCCGCCGCCCCGGCCAGCAGCGCGAGCAGACCGACCAGGCCGACGAACAGTCGGTCGCCGCGCGCCGAGCGAGCCAGCGCGGCCCGCGACTGCGTGCTCATGAGCGGTCCTTCGGGGAGTCGACGACCACGGACACCTTGGGTTTGCGGGGCAGCGGCAGGTTGCCGACCGCGCTCGCCGCGGTCTCGACGAGCCGGTCGAGCAGCTGGTCCTCGGTGTTCAGCCGGCTGCGTGCCCGCACCCGGACCCGCCGGGCGGTCGCGCTGACCGAGGTGCCGGCGACACCGTCCTCGGCCCGGACCGCGCTGCCCACCAGCCGGGCCAGCGACCTGGGCGTGGTCACCACGGTCACGTCCGGATTCGGGTCGTTCAGCCGGACCACGGGGGAACGGCGGGCGAACAGCGCGATCAGCACCAGCACGAAGCCGCCGGCCGCGACGCTCCACGCGACCACGTGCAACTGCTGGCCTGCCCAGTCCAGCGTGCGTAGCCGACCGACCCAGTAGGGCCAGTCGAACAGGAGATAGCGGTGGCGGGGCCGACCCCAGGCCCAGCCGACCTCAACCGCCGTCAGCAGCCCGGCCGCGGCGATGGCCAGCCCGAGCAGCGCGGCGAGCAGGCGAAGCAGTACACGCACGGTCCCTCACTCCACTCGGTCGTGCCGCTGCGGGACGAGCGCGGACACCGTCACGTCCACCGAGCGGACCCGGTAGCCGGTGATCCGGGCGACCTCACCGGTGACCTGCTCGCGCAGCTCCCGCACGGCGTCGCGGACCGGCGCCGGGTAGCTCAGCGCCACGTCCAGCCGCACGTCCACCTGGTCGCCCTCACCGGAGATCCGCGCGGTCGCTCCGCGCAGCGACGAGCCGAGGCCGCGCCGGGGGACCCGGACGGTGCCCTCGGTCAGGTCCGCGGCGCGCTCGGCCACCTTGCGCACCACGGTCGGGTCGATCTCCAGCCGGCCCCGGTCGGCCGGTTCGGCCAACACTCTCGGCTGGGCCGGCGCTCCGGTCACCGAGTTGGTCACCGAGTTGGTCACCGTGCTGGTCATCGCCGGTCCCGACCACGCCCGAACACGTCGCCGAGGTCCAGTTCACCGTCGGCGACCCGGCCGACGATCAGTCCGATGACCCCGATCACGAAGCAGATCAGGAACGCCACGAAGCCCTGGGTGGCCGCCAGGCCGAGCACAAGGCCGGCGATCACGCCGGTGTGGGTCCAGTTCATGATGTCGCTGTCCTCTCGGCAAACACGGCAAAACAGTTGGCAGAGCACGCTTTTCGGCGATCATTCAGACAACCCTGGTCCGCTTGCGGCGGCGGTACCACCTGCCGACCCTGGTCCGCACCCGGCGGCCCAGCGGTAGCCGGGCCACCACCGACACCGGCGCGTCGAACCGGTCGGGCTGTTCGTCGGCCTCGCGGGGCCGGGCCGCCCCCCGACGAGCGGCCCGGAACTCCGCGAGACCTGCCTGGAAAACCTCCCGGTCGCCGCCGACGTCCGGGTGGTTGGCTCGGATGAAGGCCGTGTACTCGGCCCTCGACCATTCCTGGTTGTCGTCCCGGCCCTGATCAGTCCACATCGGACACCACTACGTCGACCCGGACCTCGCCGACGACATCGCGCACCAGACAGCGGACCGACCGCACCAGCACCGGAATCGGTTCGTCGAGCCGCAGCACGACACCGACCTCCACCGGTTCGTCGACGCCGGTGACCCGCACGCCGACCACCCGCGACCGGCTGCCGGTGGACACCACGTCGCCGTAGCGGCCGGCGTCCAGCCGGACCACGCCGGGGTGCTCGCGCACCCGGTCGGCGATCGCCTCGGCAAGTTCGACCAGATCGGTGCTGATCACGGTGCCTTCCCCGGACAACTCGGTACTGCCTCGGCGACGTGCTACTCGACCCGCGTGTTGGCCGGTTCGCCCTCGTCGTCCTCGTCGGGCAGGTGGATGTCGTTGACCGCGATGTTCACCTCGATCACCTCAAGGCCGGTCATCCGCTCCACCGCGGTGACCACGTTGCGGCGCACCGCCCTGGCCAGTTCGACGATGCCGGCGCCGTACTCGACCACCACGTCCAGGTCGATCGCGGCCTGCTTCTCGCCGACCTCGACGGCGACCCCGGAGGTGGACACCGTGCCGGCGCCGGGAATGCGTTCACGCAGCGCGCCGAACGCGCGGGACATGCCGCCGCCAAGGCTGTACACCCCGGTGATCTCACGGGCGGCCATGCCGGCGATCTTCTGCACCACGGTCGAGGCGATCGTGGTCCTGCCGAGCGAGTTCTCATCCGCCAACCGGGCCGGCGGCGCGCCACCCGGCGTGCCCGCCCGCTTCGCCGGCATCGAGACGGCTGCGTCGCTGGTCTGCGCCATGACTGAGCGCTCCTTTCGTATCGACGTTCGAGCGTGTGTCCAGGTAGATGCGCGGACCCTCGCCAGCCTGTCGCAATATCACCCGAATGGAGGATTGGAACCCCGTCAGGACGGTGGGATCACATCTACCACGTGCAGGTCCACCGCGGGTACGGCGTCACCCAGGTGCAGCGCCAACCCGGCGTGGAGGTGTTCGCGCAGCGCGGCCATGGCCGCGCCGATCTCGGTGCGGTACCGGACCGAGACGAGCACCTGTAGCCCCGCGTCGACCATCGCCACCTCGCGCACGTGCAGGTCCCCCCGTTGGTCGGCGAAGTCGGTGACCAACCGTCGGGCCAGCAGCACCACCGCGGGCTCGCCGACCAGCAGCCGGCCGCCGGGCTGGTCGAGTTCGATCGGGGTGCCACCGGACCGGCCGCGCACGCCGTGCACCGCCGCCAGCACCCGGGTGACCAGCTCCGGCGGGGTGGGCACCGGTGCCTGCGCGGCCCGCCGGACCGCCTGCCAGAGTCGTTGCTGCTCGGCGAGTTCCGCCTGGCAGTAGGGGCAGCTCTCGGCGTGTGCGGCGAGGTCCGGGTCGGCGTCGGTGCCCCCGGTCACCAGCGCGGCCAGCTCCACCGGGGACCGGCCGCAGGCCAGCACCCGGTTCGCATCTGCTTCCGGCCGGCCGGTCATTGCAGCTCCCTGAGTTTGCCCAGCAGGGCAACTCTGGCTCTGTGCAGCCGGGATCGCAAGGCCGGCACCGTACTGCCGACGATCTCGGCCACCTCCTCGTAGCTCATTCCCTCCAGTTCGTGCAGCACCAGCGGGATGCGCTGGGCGGGTTCGAGGGTGGCCACCGCACGCAGCACGAGCGCGACCTCCTCCCCGCGCAGCGCGCTGCGCTCCGGCCCGTCGTCGCGCGGATCGGCCTGGGTCTGCTCGAAGTCCTCGGCCAGCGGAAGGGTCTGCCGGCGGCGACGCAGGTGGGCCAGGGCGGTGTTGGTGACCACCCGGTAGAGCCAGGTGGACGGCGCCGAGTCGCCGCGGAACCGGGCCAGCGCGCGCCAGGCGGCGATCCACGCGTCCTGCACCACGTCCTCGGCCTCGGCCGGGTCCCGCACGATGCGCAGCGCCACCCGGTAGAGCCGGGGGGTGTGCCGGCGGACGAGCTGGTCGAACGCGTGCTGGTCGCCGCGGGCCGCACGAGCGACCAGAGCCTGGTCCTCGGCGGCGGCATCCGCGGCGGTCACCCGATCATTCTCCGGTCATTGACGCAGGTAGCGCAGCATGAGCAGACCTTCCGCGTGTAGTACGGAGCGCAAAGTCATCCGGATGGGTTGTCCCGGCAGCGGACCGGCGCTGATCCGGCCGGCGTCCCCGGCGACCAGCAGCGGCGCGATGCTCAGGCAGAGCTGGTCGACCAGATCGGCGGCGATCATCGAACCGAACAGCCGAGGCCCGCCCTCACAGCACACCCGGCGCAGCCCGCGCTCGGCCAGCGCGGCCAGCGCGGCCGGGAGATCCACGTCCTGGTCGCCGACGACCACCACGTCCGCGCCCGCGTCGGCCACCGCGGTGCGCCGGGCCTGGGGCGCGGACTCGGTGGTCAGCACGATCGGCGCCACCTCGGTGTCGGTGAGCAGCGGCGAACCCGGGTCGATCGAGCAGCGCCGGGTCACCACGGCGATCGGCGGCACCTCGGCCAGGCCGAGCGCGGTACGCCGGTCGACCGCCACCTCCGAGCGGCGCACACCCTTGTAGCGCTCGACCAGCGCGGTGGTCGAGCCGACCAGGATCACATCGGCGAGCAGCCGGCCCAGCCGGAAGATCCGCTTGTCGTTGGCGTCGGACAGGCCGGCGGAGCGGCCGTCGGAGGACACCGCGCCGTCCGCACTGCTGATGAAGTTGACCGACACCCACGGCCGGTCCAGCCCGTCGGGATAGGCGTAGAGCCGTTCGAGTTCGGTGTCGTCGGCCACACTCGGCTGGGCGGTGTCGGTCGGCAGCAGTCGATCCATCGGCACATCCAAGC
This sequence comes from Pseudonocardiaceae bacterium, assembly GCA_036268615.1. Taxonomy (GTDB): domain Bacteria; phylum Actinomycetota; class Actinomycetes; order Mycobacteriales; family Pseudonocardiaceae; genus DATATV01. The sequence goes on along the minus strand of DATATV010000110.1, from coordinate 1,794 downwards.
AGGTGGCGACCGGTCGGCCCGGACGGCCGGGTGGCCGGATGGTCTGACCGGGTCAGCGCCCTCCGGCCATATGCTCCGGTCATGACGTTGGTGGCGTCCGCACCCCGACTGGCCGATCGGGACCCGAGGGTCGGACCGGACGAGCTGATCGCCGCGATGGTGCCGCCGCCCCGGTTCGACCAGGTGCGGTTCAGCAGTTATCTGCCCGATCCGGACGAGCCGAGCCAGGCCGCGGCGGTCCGGGCCGGTGAGGCGTTCGCCGCCCGGGTGACCGCGGCCGGAGCCGGCTCGCGGTCCCGGCTGCGCGCGCTGTTCGGCGGTCACCGGGGCAGCGCGGGTCCGCCGCCGGGGCTCTACTTCGACGGCGGGTTCGGCGTCGGCAAGACGCACCTGCTCGCCTCGCTGTGGCACGCGGTGCCCGAACCCAAGGCGTACGGCACCTTTGTCGAGCTGACCCACCTGGTCGGCGCGCTGGGCTTCGCCGAGGCGGTCCGCCGGCTGTCCGGACACAAGCTGCTGGCGATCGACGAGTTCGAACTCGACGACCCCGGCGACACCATGCTGATCACCCGGCTGCTCACCGAACTGACCGCCGCCGGGGTGTTCGTCGCGGCCACGTCCAACACGCTGCCGGACAAACTGGGCGAGGGTCGGTTCGCCGCCGACGACTTCCTGCGCGAGATCCACTCGCTGGCCGGCCGGTTCACCGTGGCCCGGGTGGACGGCCCGGACTACCGGCACCGCGGGATGCCCGACGCGCCGCCGCCGATGACCGACGAGGAGTTGGTCGCGCACGCGGCGGCCATCCCCGGCGCCACCGTCGACGACTTCGACGAGCTGTGCGACTTCCTCGCCCGGGTGCACCCGTCCCGGTACGGCCGGCTGCTCGACGGCGTACCCGCGGTGCACCTGCGTGGCGTGCACCCGGCCGGTGGCCAGGATGTCGCGCTGCGCCTGGTGTCGCTGGGCGACCGGCTCTACGACCGGGACATTCCGGTGGCGGTGTCCGGGCAGCCGTTGTCCACGCTGTTCCCGGCGGAGATGTTGGACGGCGGCTACCGCAAGAAGTACTTGCGTGCGTTGTCCCGGTTGGTCGCGCTGTCCCGGCAGGTCTGAGGGCTACGAGTTCTCGATCACCGACGGGCGCGGCTCGGGCAGCAGACTCGGGTCGGTTTCGTTGCGGGGCGCGGGAATCGACTGTGCCCGGGTGCGCCCGGCGACCAGGTCGGCGAGCACGGCGCAGGGCAGGGTGATGCCGATGGCGAGGCAGAAGCCGCCGACCGCGTCGGTCGGGTAGTGGTAGTTCATCGCCACCAGGCCGACCGCCATCACCACCGCCAGTGCGGCCCCGCCGACCAGCGCGAGCACCCGGCCGACCAGCGGTGCGACGGCCAGGATCGCCAGCAGCGCCACCGCGTAGACGGTGCCCGCGGCGAGCATGTGGCCACTGGGGTAGCTCAGCCCGCCGTCGTGATAGCGCCGGTCGAACAGCGGCTTGAGCACGAGTTCACAGATCCCCACCGCGGCCGCCGGCGCGACCACCGCGAGCGCGGCCAGCTGCCAGCGCCGCTGGATCAGCCCGACGGCCACCAGCAGGATGATCAGTCCGTAGACAGCCGGTGAGTCGGTCGGCGCGACCAGCACGTTGGCCAGCGTGCTCCTGATACCGACCAGGGAGTGGATCTCTCTGGTGAGCGTCCGGTCGAAGCCGCCGGCATGTCGGTCACCGGCGAAGTAGACGCCCAGCACGATCGCGATGATCCATCCCAGCAGCGCGGCTGCGAGTGCCGGCAC
>DATATV010000109.1:0-66304 GCA_036268615.1 Pseudonocardiaceae bacterium | reverse complement strand
TGCCGTCGTGACGGCATCGCCACACCTGGTCGGGCGGTCGGATCAGCCCGGCGTCACCGTGAACTCGGCGATCCGCAGGAAGCCCGCGGACGTGCCGGGGGTCGGACTTGTCATCGTCACCATGAGCCCGTCGGTCACCACGGAGTCGAACGTCACCGTGGTCGCCCCGCCGGACGTGGTCGCCAAGGTGACGTGCGCGTCGCGCACCGGCACGAACCCGTGCGCGGTGCGGTAGGCGACGGTGAGCCCGCCGGGCAGGCTCAGCGTCGTGCTGGTCACGAACGTGAGCAGCACACCGCTCACCGCCCGTGCCGCCGGCAGCGTGACCGAGACCCAGTCGCTCGGCCGGGACACGCTCACCGCGTTCAGCGTCGCCGTCGCCGACTTGGTGTAGAAGTTCGACCAGCCCGTACCCGGGTTGCCGTCGAGCATCGCGGCCGGCACGGTGGTCGGCGAGCCGGAGTAACTCGCGTCCGCCACCGGGGTCGGGGTGGCCGCGGGCACCCCACTCCCCTGCGCCGGGTCCTGCGCGGGCGCCGCCGTGCCCCACCGGCCGCCACCACTCGCTCGCAACGTCGCCCGCCCCGAGACGAGGCCCGGCGCGGTCACCACGACGGTCACGTTGCCGGGTTCACCGGTCGGTCCGACGATCGCCACGGCGGTTCCGTTGTACGCCGGCAGGTCCGGTGCCTGGTAACCGAAGGCGCTCTCCTGCCGCCCGTTGTCGACGCCGACGAGCCGGCCGGGGCCACTGATCGCGAAGTGGATGTTCGGGCCGGCGCTGGGAACCACCGTCCCGGCCGCGTCGACCACCTCGACGGTCAGGAAGGCCAGCGACCGGTCGGCCGCCGAGACGTCCCGCTTGTCCGGCGTGACCCGCAGCGCGTGGGCCGGGCCTGCGGTCACCAACTCGTCCCGGGCGACCTTTCGGCCGCCACTGCTCGCGATCGCCACCAGTCGGCCCGGCTGGAACGGCACGGTCCAGCCGAGGTGCAGCTTGCCGGTGCTGCCGTTGGGGCTGGTGTAGCTGCCCGACGAGAAGTTCCGGTCGTCCCCGGTCGGCTCGGTGGTCTCCAGGTACTTCCGGCCGTCGACGGTGACCTTGTGGTCGAACTTCCGCACCCCGAGCGACTTCCCGTTGAGCTGTAGCTCCACCGTGTCCACGTTGGCGTAGACCCAGACCGAGACGTTCTCGCCGGGTGTGTGGTCGGTCCAGTTCATCGGCAGGATGTGCACCATCGGCGTGGTCGACCACTGGCTGCGGAACAGGTGGTACATGTCCTTCGGGAAGCCGGCGGTGTCCGTGGCACCGAAGAACGAAGCCTTCACCGGGAACACGTCGTAGGGCGTCGGCTCGCCGATGTAGTCCTGGCCGGCCCAGAGGAACTGGCCCTGGAAGAACACCCGGTCCCGGTCCTTCTTCAGCGAGTACTCGCCGCTGAGCGTCCAGGAGGCGAGATTGTTGTCGTAGGAGGATGTCGCGCGCTTCCCCGGCGTGTAATTCTCACCGGTGTTGAGCAGTTGCGGGTCCTGGTACACCGCGCGGGTGGCCGTCTCGGACGAGGACTCCGACTCGAAGAAGAACTTGGTCGGATACTTGGCGTGCAGGCCGTCCACCGACATCGCCGTGTTGTAGTTGAGGCCGAGGCCGTCGAGCTGAAGCAGGATCTGGTCCTGGGTCGACCCGGTCGACGGCACACCGCGGTACTGGTCGGAGCCCATCACCACCGGCCGGGTGGTATCGACCGACCGCACGGCCGCGATCAGCCGCTGGGCGATCGGCGGCCCGTCCGCCAGCCCGGTGTCCGGCGTCTCGTTGCCGATCGACCAGAGCACCACCGCCGGCGAGTTCTTCGCCGCGTTGACCATCTCGATGATGTCCGACTCGCTCCACTGGTCGAAGTAGAGGTGGTAGTCGAAGGCCACTTTGCCGGTGTGCCAACAGTCGAATGCCTCGACCATCATCACGATGCCGAGCCGTTCGCACACCCCGATCAGCTCCGGTGCCGGCGGGTTGTGCGCGGTGCGCAGCGCGTTCACGCCCATGCTCTTCATCAGCTGCATCTGCCGGGTCAGCGCGTCGACGTTGATCACCGAGCCCAGCGGCCCCTGGCTCGCGTGCAGGTCGACGCCGCGCAGCTTCATCGCCTTGCCGTTGAGCGAGAATCCCGCGGCCGGGTCGAACGTGGTGTAGCGGATGCCGAAGCTCGTGCTGGTCGTGTCGACCACCCGGCCGGCCAGCACGATCTCCGTGCGCAGTTGGTAGAGGTAGGGGTTGTCGGTGGACCACAGCGTAGGCCGGGACACCTGGATGCTGGCCGTGGCCGGCTGGCTCTGCCCGGCGGCCACGCTCACCGGGACCGTCCCGGTGCCGACGACGCGGCCGGCCGCGTCGGTCACCGTGGTGACCACCCGCGCGGCAGCGGGTGTGCTGCCGTCGTTGGCCACCACGGTGTCGACCTGGACGGTGGCGTGGCCCGCGCTGAGCGTGCCGGCCAGGCCGGGCGTGCTGACGAAGGTGCCGTGCCGGGCGACGTGCACCGGGTCGGTGACGACCAGCCGAACGTTGCGGTAGATGCCGCTGCCGGGATACCAGCGGCTGCTGGGTAACTGGTTCTGCACACTGACCGCGATCACGTTGGGCGTGACGCCGTCGGTGTGCGCCCTGCCGGTCAGGTCGAAGCTGAAACCCGTGTACGCATATGGGTGATTTCCCAGCAGTTGACCGTTCAGATAGACGTAGGAATTCATGTAGACGCCGTCGAACTCTATCGAAACGCGTTTGCCGGCCAGCGTTTTCGGCAGGGTGAAAGTCTTGCGGTACCAGGCGAGTCCGCCCGGGAAGAAACCGGTCCCGCTGCTGGTGGTGGCCGACTGCACCGGCAGCAGCTCGATGCTCCAGTCGTGCGGCACGTTGACCGTGCGCCACGTCGAATCGTCGAACGCCGGGTCGGGTGCGTCGGTGTAGGCGCCGGTCGGATCGGTGACGCCGTTCGCGTTGACCAGGACGAACTTCCACCCCGGGTCGAAGTCGATCGATCGGTTGGGAGCGGCGGTGGTCGCCGACGTGAGGGCGCCCGCGGCGCGGGCCGCGGGACTGAGTACTGCGGTCAGCGCGGCGGCGCCGATACCGGCGCCCACCCCGCCCAGCACCCGCCGCCGGGTTGTTCCACCAGAGGTTTCGGAGTCGATCGGCTTGTCGGTCATATCCGGGTCCATGGCTTCCTCGACATAGATTGCACAGACGTGCCCGTAGAAGAACAAAACTGAACAGGACAGAACACAATCATCTTGTCCGCCCACACGAAGATGTCAAGGGGGGCTCTGCCGCGCCAGCGGCGCGGGAGAGCCGGGAGCGAAGCGACCATCTCCAAACCGGCCAGCCAGGCAACGCCGAAACGATCAACCCAGCCCACGCGGCAAGCAGCCCGGAATGACCAACCCACCGATCCCGTTACACCGAACCATGGAGGACGGGGCAGCGAACGACCGGGCAGCGAACGACCTGATCAGCACGGAGCGAGCGAACACCACCCGACTGATCGACGCCCTGACCCGGCAGGAGCAGGCAATCGTCGAAGCCTCCGCGCTCACCACCAACGACGACGAGCACGACCCCGAGGGTGCGACGGTCGCCTTCGAACGCGCGCAGGTACAGGGAATGCTCCGCCAGGCCCGACTCGACCTGGTCGACCTCGATCGCGCCGTCGCACGCGTGGCAAGCGGCGAATACTGGGTGTGCGAGCGCTGCGGCGGCCCGATCGCGACCGGCCGACTGGAAGCCAGGCCGGCAACACGGATCTGCATCGGCTGCACAAGCCCCTGACACACGAGGCCCGGCGCGCCAGGCCCTGGCGCGCCGGCGGCGCGGGAGGGCCAGGAGCGAAGCGACCATCTCTAAACCCAGGCCACGACGCCCCAGGTGCGCTGACCGCAGAGGCCAAGTACGGGCGACACGACCACCGGCCGCCGCCAACCGCCACAGATACCGGCCAGCCGACACGACCCGTTGTCCACCAAGAAAGTCCGCCCGCTACTTGAACCAGACCGTGCAGTAGTACCGGGCCTGCCGGGTACACGCGCGCCAGTAGTAACTCCCAGCGGCGATGTAGGGCGTGACGCCGGCGTGCCTGATGACCGGACCGGTCCATCGGCCCGACGCCGGACTCGTCGTGCGGTCCAACCACACGTCGCCGGCGAGGACCTGGCCTTCGACCGTGCCGGGGTGCGGCGCGGCGTACCGGGCACCCCCGTGCACCCAGCCGCCCGGGAAGTTCAGCTCGCACTCGTTTCCATAGGCGGTGCGACTGCACGGCCCGGCGGCGTCCGCGCCGGTCGCGGTCAGCAGGCTGCCCAGCAGCGCGACCACGGCCGCGCCCGCCACCAGGTGTTTCCTCCGCACAGTCGGCCTCCCACGCTCGATTCCGCGCCCACCAAGCCGACCGCACGCCGCACCCCGCCGCAAGCCCACTGTCCGATCTTCACCGGATCGGGACCGCCCTTGCGCATCCTCTGTGGACCCGGTTCGGCCTGGCCCGACGGTCGAATCAGCACGGTATGATCGCCGGGATCGGCGGAGGAAAACGGAGCTCTGATGCGGGACCGGATCACCTGGCCGTCGGCTCGGGACGACGGCGAACTGCGATTCGGTGTGCTCGGTCCGGTCACGGTGTGGCGCGGGCGGACCGAGTTGCCCTGCGGTCCGGGTCGGCACCAGCGGTTGCTGGCGGTGCTGTTGCTGCGCGTCGACGAATGGGTCGGCCGGCCCGAGCTGATCGAGTCGCTCTGGGGGGGCGCCGCACCCAGGAGCGCGGACAACCAGGTGCAGAAGTTCGCCGGCCGGCTGCGCGCGGTCTTCGGCCCCGACGGTGACGTGCTCACCTCCACCGGCGGTGGCTACCGGCTGCGGATCGCGCCCGAACAGCTGGACAGTGTCCAGTTCGTCCGGCACCTCGACAGCGCTCGCGCGGCGGGCACTCCGGCGGACGCCGAGGCCGAACTGCGGGCCGCGCTGGCGTTGTGGCGCGGGCCGCTGCTCGACGGCATCGAGCTGGCCACCCGCTCGACCGAGCTGACCCAGCTGGACGAGCAGCGGGTGACCGCGTCGGAGAACCTGGCCGAACTCACCCTGGCCCGCGGCGAGCAGGACACCGTCGTCGCCGAACTGAGTCAGCTGGCCGGACACCATCCGCTCCGCGAGCGGCTGCGTGAACTACAGATGCTCGCGCTCTACCGGCAGGGTCGACAGGCCGAGGCGCTGGGTGTGTTCGCCGACGTGAGCCGGCTGCTCGCCGACGAGCTCGGCGTCGATCCGGGCGCCCCGCTGCGTCGGCTGCACGAGCAGATCCCCCGCGCCGATCCCGCGCTCGACCTGACCGGCGCACCCAATCCCGCCCTACTGGCCCAGCCGCGCCCGGTCCACCAGCTGCCCATTGACGTGTGCGACTTCACCGGGCGGGCCGAATCGCTGGCGGCGCTGGTCGAACTGCTGTCCACGGACGCGCCGGACCGGCCGCCGCCGGTTGTCGTGATCACCGGCGGGCCGGGCGTTGGCAAGTCCAGCCTGGCCGTGCACGCGGCGCACGCGGTCCGCGCCAACTTCCCGGACGGCCAGCTCTACCTCGACCTCGGTGGCACCGCCGACCCGCCGCGGGAGCCGGCCGAACTGCTCGCCGAAGTGTTGCGCGTGTTCGCCGTCGCCGGGGCGGTTATGCCGCAGCGCCAACAGGAACGCGCCGCACTCTTCCGGTCGCTGCTGGCCGACCGGCGGGTGCTGATCGTGCTGGACGACGCGGGCCGGGCCGAACAGGTGCGGGCGCTGCTGCCGGCGACCGGCGGCTGCGCGGTGCTGGTGACCAGCCGGCAGTTGCTCACCGAGCTGGCCGGTGCCCGGCACATCGATCTGGACGCCCTGCCCGTGACCGAAGCCCATGAGTTGCTCGGCGGCATCGTCGGGACGGACCGGGTCGCCGCCGAACCCGACGACGCGGCCGCGATCCTGGCCGCCTGTGGGTGTCTGCCGCTGGCCATCCGGATCGCCGGTGCGCGGCTCACCGGGCGGCCCGCGTGGTCGCTGCGGGTGCTGCGCGAGCGGCTGGCCGACGAGTCGGGCCGGCTCAGTGAGCTGCGGGTCGGGGAGGTCGGTGTGCGGGCCAGTTTCGAGCTGAGCCGGCGACTGCTGTCGACCGAGGCGGCTCACACGCTGTCCCTGCTCGGCCTGCTCGGCGCGCACACGTTGCCCGGCTGGGTGGTCGATCCGCTGCTCGACCGGTCCGGCGCCGACAGCGTGCTGGACCAGCTGGTCGACGCGAGCCTGGTGCGGCTGACCGGCACCGACGACATCGGCCAGCCGCGCTACCGGCTGCACGACCTGATCCGGGCGTACTCGGTGGAGACGGCCGCCACGATCCCGCCGGCCGACCGGCGGGCCCCCCTGGCCCGGGTCCTCGCCGCTTGGCTGGACCTGCTCGAAGCGGACCTGGAAAAGCGTGCCACCGCAACGCTTACCGACGCCGAGCGGACGCACCTGACCAGCGCGCTGGCGAAGATCATCACCGAACTCGCGGACGCGACGCCGCTGGAGTAGGCCGATCGGGCGCCGCCGGGGTCCGGGGCGGACAGCCGGCCGCGCCGACGAACTCGGCGCGGCCGAACGGTGTCAGAGCGACTGTTTGGCCAGCCAGGTCAACGCGGCATCGGCGACCTCGCGCCAGCCGTGGTCGATGGTCAGCGAGTGCGCCCGGTCGGAAAATTCGAGGATGTCGGTGACCGCGTCGGAATGGCGGTACTGCTTGAGGGTCGCCCGGGTGACGCTCTCCGGAACGGTGTGGTCCTTGCCGCCGGTGATCAGCAGCAACGGGCCACGCATCTCGTTGGCGGTGTCGACCTTGGCCGGCGAGTGCGGGTTGAAGTTGGCCGCGACCGCCTCGAACAGCGGCTTGCCCGGCGAGGGCACCGCCCAGCGGTCGAACAACTCCTGGGACTCCTTGGCCGGGATCGCGTTGCCGAACGCGTAACGGAACTGCTCGGCGGTGAGCGACACGGATCTGTGCAGGTTCCCGGGATTCCTGAAGACCGGCAGGGTCGCCCGAAGCGCGGACAGCGGCACCGGCAGCACGCCCTTGATCTGCGCCGCGTCGACCGCGATCGTTGCCGCGGCGAGATCCTGACCGAGCAGCTTCTGCGCGATCATGCCGCCGAAGCAGTGGCCGACCAGGACCGGTTTGGCCGGCAGGGTGCTGATGATCGCCGCGTAGTGCGCGACCACGTCGTCGATGCCGTGATCACCCACGCTGTCCGGATTGGCCCTGGCCTCCTCGACCGTATCGGCATCGCCGGGCCAGCCCGGCGCGACCGGGGCGTAACCGGCTGCCCGGAACGCTTCCATCCACGGTGACCAGGAGGTCGAGTGCAGCCACAGGCCGTGAATGAACACGACGGGTGTTTCGGGCATGTCAGATTCCCCTCAGGGTGATCGACGGGCCGAACGAGGTGGTGATCGACCGGGCTCACCAGCCGTAGTCTGCACCATATGCCGGAATTGCCCCAGGTTCGGCGTGCGGCGACCCGAGATAGGGGAAATCCGTCAGCAGATCCGTGTGCGCGGTGAGGCCGTCATCGCCGGCCGCGCCCCGGGACAGCATCGCCGCGCGGACCGCGGCCGAGTGGTCGGTCAACGCCCGACCGTTGGGATAGCCGGCCGGGGCCGCCGGATCGAAGCTGAGCAGATCGGGCAGCAGGCCCTCCGCGGCGATGGCCGCCCGGGCCTCGTCCGGCGAATAACCGCCGATGTGTTCCAGCGTCTCAAGGAACTCGGCGAGGAAGCGGTCCATGTCGTGCTCCGGCTCGACCGCGTTGTACTCGACGCTGTTGCCCTCGCCGATGAAGAAACCGGCCACCGCGGGATGGCCGGCCCGGTCCACGGCCACCAGTTCACCGTCCTGGCGCACGCTGAGCCGACCCCAGACGCCGAGGTTCGGCCGCGGACGCAGGTCGCTGGTCGGAAGTTCCAGCACGATGGCGAACACGTTCTTGTCGGCGAACAGGTCCTCGCCGGTCCAGGCGAAATCCTTGATGGTGCCGGCGAAATCCAGAATGAACGGGTCGCTGCGCACGCCCGCGAACAATTGGTAGGGCCCGGAAAACGCCACCGCGGGCTCAGCTCCGAGCGACACGGCGACCTCGGTGAACAACGTCTCGCCGAGCGGTTCCGGCCGGCGGGACAGCGCGCCCTGCGAACGCACGACGGTGACCGTCTGCCGGCCGTCGACCGGTTCCCCGAAGACAAAACTGAACGCCACATCGGTGATGCTGTCGCCGTTGTTGTCGACATTGATGCGGTACACCGCGCCGGGATAGAAATACGGCGCCTTCGCGAAGGTGTTCGAGTTGAGAACGAGCACCGTCCTGGACGGGTCGGCGGGGGCGGTGAAGACATATAGATCAGTCAGGTCAAGCCTGGCGTCACCTTGTGGAAATCCTAGTTTCAATCCCGTGAAATGGTTCGACATCGCTGCCTCTCTGACCCGGCCACCGAGTTGACACACGATCGCGGACGTACCCTGTCACGAAATAGCCGCCCGCACATCGGACAGATGCGCGATTGTCGCCGACTCCGATCCGGGTAGCATGTCGACCGGCGCACCACGGCCGGCCCGAGGTCCGCAGGACCGGACTGCCCTCGCCGGCCGACGATCATAGATTTAGGCTGCCCACATGGCAGATGGAGTCAGCGCGCAGCGACGTGAGTTCGCGATCGGCGTGCTCGGTGGACCAACGACGGTCATTGACATCGCCGGTTCGAGGCTGGTGATGGACCCGACCTTCGATCCGCCCGGGGACCACGGGTACCTCACCAAGCTGCGCGGCCCGGCCGTCGCCGCCGCCGAACTCGGCGCGGTGGACGCGGTGCTGGTCAGCCACGACAACCACCCGGACAACCTGGACACCAGCGGCCGCGAGTTCGCGCTGGCCGCGCCCCGGCTGTTCGCCGGCCCGCGCGCCGCCGCCCGGCTCGGCTCCCCCGCGACCGGCCTGGCCGAATGGCAGACGGTCCAACTGCCCCGCGGCGACGGCCGGGGCGACTTCACCATCCGCGCGGTACCGGCGATGCACGGGCCGGCCGATGGCGCCCGGGACGAGGACGGTCACGTCAACACCGAGGTGACCGGTTTTGTGCTGTCCGGCTCCGGGCTGCCGACGGTGTACCTCAGTGGCGACAACGCCTCCATCGGTGTGGTCACCGAGGTCGCCCGCCGAATCGGCCCGGTGGACGTGGCTGTGCTGTTCATCGGCGCCGCCCGCGTGCCGAGCAAGGAGCGCGGTCGCCCGCTCACTTTGACCAGCCAGCGGGCGGCCGCCGCCGCCGCGGTGCTGAGCGCGCCGGTCGTGGTTCCGGCGCACTACGACAGTTGGGCCCACTTCAGCGAAGGAGCCGACGACATCGTCACCGCCTTCGACGAAGCCGGCCTCTCGCACGTACTTCAGCTCGCCCCGCCCGGTGAGTGGGTGCTTCCGGCCGCCGGCTAGGGGCTCAGACGTGCCGGGCCCCGATGGCCTGGTGCACCGACCGGACCGAACTGGCTCCTTCGCCGACGGCCGCGGCCACCCGCTTCATCGACCCGCTGCGCACGTCACCGGCCGCGAACACGCCGGGCACGCTTGTCTCGAACGGCAACGGTGCCCGACCCAGCGCCGTCCACGCCGGACCGAGATCCTGCGGCAGCAGCTGGCTGTCCGTCCGGACGAACCCGTCCTCGTCGACGGCGACGCCGGTCAGCCAGCTCGTCGCCGGTGCCGCGCCGATGAAACAGAACAGGCCGCGGCAGAGCTGTGCCTCGTGCGGCCCGTCGGCACGCGTGCGCAGCGTGACCTGTTCCAGCGTGGACTCGCCGTCGAGCCCGATCACCTCGGTGGCCACCCGCACCGTGATGCCGGGATGGGCGATCAGGCGGTCGACCAGGTAGGTGGACATGCCGGCGGTGAGATCCGCGCCGCGCACCGCGACGGTCACCTGACTGCCGCGCGCGGCGAGGTAGAGCGCGGCCTGCCCGGCGGAGTTCGCGCCGCCGACCACGGTCACCGGGTCCTCTCCGCACGCTCGCGCCTCCAGTTCGGTTGCGGCGTAATAGATCCCGGCGCCCACGAAGTCCGACCACCGGTCGATGGGCAGGCTGCGGTAGCTCGCGCCGCTGGCAATGATCACCGCCCGGCTGACGATGTCGGTGCCGTCGGAGAGCGCGACCCGCAGCTGGTCCCCCGCCGTGTCCAGCCCGACGACCTCGCACGGGCTGGACAGCTCCGCACCGAACTTCAACGCCTGCAGCGACGCCTTGCCGGCCAGTTCGCCGCCACTGATGCCGGAGGGGAAGCCGAGATAGTTCTCGATCCGGGAGCTCGCGGCCGCCTGGCCGCCGGTGCCGACGGCGTCCAGGAGCACGGTGGCCAGGCCCTCCGACGATCCGTAGACGGCGGCGGCCAACCCGGCCGGGCCGCCGCCGATGACGGTCAGGTCGACCGGCTGGTCGGCCGAGCGGTGGTAGGACAGGCCGAGGTGCTCGGCCAGCTCGCCGGGAGTGACCCGGCGCAGCATGGTTTCCGGGGTGAGCACGGCCGGCAGGTCCTGGGTGGTCAGCTCGGCCGTGGTCATCAGCGCCTGGCCGGCCGTGCTGTCACTGTCGAACCACATGTGCGGCAACTGTTGGCGGGCGGCGTAGGTGCGCAGCGCGAGCGAAGTGGCGGACATGCCGTTGCCGATGATCTCCAGGCTGCGGGCGGCCTCGCTGCCACGTAACAGGTTGCGTCTGGCCAGGAACGCGCGCAGCAACAGGTCGGACAACTCGGGGTCCTCGGCCATCAGCCGGCGGAACCGCTCCGGCGAGATCCGCCAGACCCGGCCGGCTTCCACCACCCGCCCGGTCAGGTAGGTGGTCTGGCCGGTGAGCAGGTTCAACTCGCCGACGAACCGGCCGGCGCCGTGCCGGGTGATGACCTCCTCGGGCGCGTCCCGGGTGGCCGCGCGGACGATGTCCACCGCGCCCCGCTCGACCACCACCAGGTCGTAGGCCGCGTCCCCGCTGCGCAGCACCGTGTCGCCGACCTCGACGTCCATCGGCCTGCCGTAACCCTGCAACCGGCTCAGCTGCGCCGGGGTCAGCTCCGGGGCGGCCTGCTGGCTCAGTTGGGGGTCGATCGGGGCGTGTCCGTCCACGTTCGCCATGTCCGCGGTCCTACCAGTCGGGCCTGACCGCGTCGACCGAAAGCTCTGGTCGCTTCGCTCCTGGTCCTCCCTTGTCGCTGGCGCGACAGGACCACAAAAGGCTCTTCACCTACGCAGGCTTGAATCCTTCACGCCGACCTGCCTAGGCTGGGGCAGTCCCGGCAGCAGCCGGGACGATCCGGCCAGCAGCGAAGTCCGGTGTGAACCCGGCACTGTCCCGCAACGGTGAAGCCTCCTCGGGAGGACGAGTCCGGTCGCCTGAGGTCGAATCAATGGATCACGGCCTCGCTGGAAGGACGATCCGTTCCGGTCCCCTCCCGGGCTCGGTCCAGGACGCCCTGTCCTGAGGCATCCCGAGGAGGACGTGAGATGGCCACCGCGACACCCCAGGCGAGCCGCCCCCGGCTCAGCAACCGCGAGCGCGGCCGGCTCAGCGGGATGGGACTGGTCGTCCTGTTGCTCAACCTCGGCGGTTGGGGCATCTTCGTGTTCGCGATCACCCCGCACCACTTCCAGTTCGCCGGGCTCGGTCTGGGCATCGGCGTCGCGTTCACGGCGTGGACGCTGGGCGCCCGGCACGCCTTCGACGCCGACCACATCTCGGCCATCGACAACACCACCCGCAAGCTCATGGCTGACGGCCGCCGACCGCTGGCCACCGGTTTCTTCTTCGCCCTCGGCCATTCCATGATCATGATGATGGTCGGCGTCGGGCTGACGATCGCGGCGAAAGCGGTGTTCGGCGCGGTGGTCGACCCCAACTCCGGCTTCGAGACGCTCGGCGGGGTGATCGGCACCGCGCTCGCGGCGACCTTCCTGTATCTCATCGCGGTGCTCAACCTGGTGGTGCTGGCCGGCATCCTGAAGGTGTTCCGGCAACTGCGCCAAGGCCTGTTCGACGAGGATGAACTCGAACGGCAGTTGCAGTCGCGCGGGATGATGTGGCGGTTCTTCGGCCGGTTCATGCGCTCGATCACCAAGACCTGGCACATGCTCTTCGTCGGGATGATCTTCGGCATCGGCTTCGACACGGCCACCGAGGTGCTGCTGCTCGCGGCGACCGCGGCCGCCGCGACCCAGGGCCTGCCGTGGTACGCGGTGCTCTCGCTGCCGCTGCTGTTCGCCGGCGGGATGACCCTGTTCGACACGCTCGACGGGTGCTTCATGAACTTCGCCTACGGCTGGGCGTTCGCCCGCCCGGTCCGCAAGGTCTACTACAACCTGGTGATCACCGGATTGTCCATCGGGGTGGCGTTCCTGATCGGCACGATCGAGGTGTTCGGCCTGCTGTCCAGCGAACTGCACCTGCGCGGTGGATTCTGGGACTTCATGGGCGACTTCGACATCAACAAGGCGGGCTTCGTCATCGCCGCGCTGTTCGTCGTGGTGTGGATCATCGCGGTCGTCTACTGGAAGGTGGGCCGGGTGGAGACCAGGTGGTCCACCCGGCCCGCCGTTGATCCGGGCGCTGCCGACTGAGCGGGACTACACCTTGCGGCCGACGCCGGCGTACACCCCGGAGCGGGCCGCCTCGTCCGGGTCGACCGGAATGTCGGGGCGCCACGCGGGGGTGAACACCAGGCCCGGCTCGATCAGCTCGTAGCCGTCGAAGAACGGCATGACCTGGTCGCGTGGCCGCAGGTTCACCGCGTTGGCGGTCTCCCGGTAGGCATCACCGAAGGCCTGGAGATCGGGCCGGTTGTCCGTGGTGCCGTGCGAGATGGCCAGATAGGAACCGGTCGAACAGGCGTCCCGGTAGCGCCGCACGATCCCGTGCGGGTCGTCCTTGTCCAGGATGAAGTGCAGGATCGTGCACATGATGATGCCGACCGGCTGGCTGAAGTCGAGCAGCCGCTGGGCGATCGGCGAGCCGAGAACGGCCGCCGGGTCGCGCACGTCGCCGGCGACGATGTCGGCATTCTCGTTGTCCTGCAAGATGAGCTGGCTGTGCGCGACCGCGACCGCCTCGTTGTCGACGTAGACCACCCGCGCTTCGGGGTTGATCCGCTGGGCGATCTGGTGCACGTTGCCCACGGTCGGAATGCCCGACCCGAGGTCGAGGAACTGGGTGACGCCCAGATCGGACAGCTCCCGCACGGCCCGGCCGAGGAACTGGCGGTTCATCAGTGCGACCCGCTTGACGTCGGGCAGCAACTCCTCGGCGCGCCGGCCGAAATCACGGTCCACGCTGAAGTTGTGCGCACCCTGGAGATACCAGTCATAAACTCGGGCGGCGTTGGGCCTGGTGGTGTCAACCGTCTCCGGCACCCAGTCGGTTGAGACGCGTTCATCCGGCATGGATCATGGTTCTACACCCTCAAGAATGCGAAGCCCTCCACCGGCCGGGTGACAGCCGGGTGAATCAGTACCGCCGAACGACGGAGGGGGTACCGAACCGCACCGCGACTCCCGGCGAGTACAGCACGCTGACCGGCGCGGCCGCCGGAGCGGACAGGCCCGCGGCGGCGACCAGGCCGTCGTCGAGCTGGAGCAGTTCGGCTCGGTGCAGCGGCCACCGCGGGTGCTCGTTGGGCAGGTAGAGCGTGCGGCCGTGCCAGGCCACGTGCAGGCCCCAGCGGGCGGTCAGGAAGGCTTCGAGTTCGGTCAGCTCGGTGATCGGCGCCCCCACCCGCACACCGACCCGGCTGGCCAGCCCGCGCGGCCCCGGCCACCGCCGCCGGCTGGTGTAGGTGAGCACGTCCTCGTCGCGACGCAGGCGCATCGACGACCAGACGTAGGGCAGGCGCACGCCGGTCCGGGCGACCAGGACCGGCAGCAGCCGGGCGGCCTCCAGCGAGCGGAACACGACCCCGCGCCGGCCGTCGCCGTCGACCGAGTACAGCCGCACGTTGGTCTCGGCGAACGTGCCGAGGTAGGGCAGCCCCGGAGCGCCGAACAGGCCGATCCGGTACATCTGGAACGGCACCAGCCCCACATAGCTCACCCCGGCCAGGGTGTCGGGTCGGGTACCGGCCGGCAGCAGGCCGGCGACCAGTTCCGGGTCGACCGGCCAGTGCAGGAAGGTGAGCTGGCGCCACTGCTGGGTCAGCATGGTCCGGACGACCGGACGCGGGCTGAGCGTTGTGACCGACTCGACCGCCATGACCGCCCCTTTCGTCCGAATCCGACGGTAGCGTTGCCGGTAGGCAGCTCATCGCGGAGGTCCTCGTGTCCACCCAGTCAGCCATGCGTCCGACCGTGCTCTTCGACGGGGACTGCGCGTTCTGCACCAGTTGCGTCACCGCGCTGACCCGATGGCTGCGGCCGCCGGTCACGTTCCTGCCCTGGCAGCGGGTCGACCTGGCCGACTACGGCGTGTCCCAGGGCGCGGTGGAGGCCGCGGTGCAGTGGATCGGCCCGGACGGGCGGTTCGCCGGCGCGCAGGCGTTCGGGGCGGTGCTGCGGGCCAAGGGCGGCCTGTGGTCGATCCCCGGCACGCTGGTGCGCATCCCACCGGTGCGCCAGCTCGCCGCGCTGGCCTACCGGCTGATCGCCGCCAACCGGCACCGGCTGCCCGGCGGGACGGCCGCGTGCGCGCTGCCGGCCGCCGACCGGAAGTGACGGGGCAACCGCACAACCGATGACAACGCCCGGTCGAAGCATCGGCCGGGTCAGTCCACATGCCACAGTGTCCGACCTGGTTACGCTCGGCCGGTGAGTGCCGTGGACGGTCCGATCCAGAACCTGGGCGTCCGCCCGACCAGCGGGCCCCTGTGCCCGCTGACCCTGCTGCCACTTGGTGGCTGGGCGCACGCGAGCGCCGCCGAGATCGACCGGACGGCAAACCGGCTGGCCGGCGCGTCGGGCCTGGTCGTCGGGGTGACCAGCCGACTGCCCCCGGCCCGGCTCGGGCCGCTGGTGCACGCGCTCAACTTCACCCTCGTGCCCGACCACGTCGACAATCCGCACCGGCAGTTCGTCCCGGTAACCGACCTCGACGCGGCCGCCGATCGGCTGCGCGCGATCACCAGCGCCCGACCGCAGACGTGTGTCGTGCTGGGCCAGTTGCTCCGGCAGACCGAGCGGCTGGACACCGCAGGCGGCCTGGCCGCCGAAGCCGCGGCGCACTCGATGTTGTTGGGCGGCACGGAGTTCCGGGCGCGGCCGGCGGCGGGGCGGCCAGTGGCGGCGGGGCGGTCCGCGGTCCGGGTGCACCGGAACGGCGGTACGCTGTCGATCGCCGTGGACGCGACCGAGCCCGACCACGGACTGCGGGCGGCGCTGTACGAGGCGCTGGTGTCGGCCGAGGCCGACGAATCAGTCGCCAGGGTGGAACTGCGCCCGGACTTCCGCGGCGGCGGCGACCTGGACGACGTACGGGCCACCACCGACCTGGTCGCCGCCTACCTGGCGCGGTTGGACCAGGCGCCGTGGCGGCTGATCGACCGGCTGCGCGACCGGGTCACGGTGTGGCTGCATGACGCGGTCACCGGCGCCGGGCTGGGCATGTCCGCCTTCGCCGGCCGGATCGTCGCGGCGCCCGGCACGTGCTTCGCGCTGCCGGCGGTCGGCCTGGGGCTGGTGCCCGGTGGCGGCGGCACGGTCAGCGTGCCCCGGCGCATCGGCCGGTGGCGCGCCGCGTGGCTGATGCTCACCGAGGAGGACATCAACACGGCCACGGCGCTGCGCTGGGGCCTGATCGACGACGTCTCCACGGGGTGATCCGTCGCCAATCAGCTGAGCTCGATTTCTTCACGGTCGAGCGGAAATGCCCGCGGTATTCGAGCGTCGATTTTCCTTTTGTCGCGCGGTGATCAGATCAGGAAGTAGATCAGTACGCAGCTCACGACGGTGACACGGGGTGGCCGGTGTGCGGTGACGGTCGCAGCATCAGCGCGTCGCCGCTGCGGCCGCCGACGCCGAGCGCATAGGTCGGCTTGTCGCGGCCAGCCGGGTCGCCCAGAGCCGGACCGTTTCGAACCGGCGGATGTCGGCCAGCAGTTCGCGCGGCACGATCGCGGGCGTGCTGTCCGCCGTACTGCGGCGAAGCACGCGCATGGTCAGCTGGGTGACGACCGGATCGTCGAGATTCGGTGGCCCCGGCCAACAGCGCCGGGTCGATCAACACCGCGCCCGACTCGTCGGCGAACGCGGGCGGCTCCGGTGCGACGAGGTCGAGCAGGATGTCCTCGTCGGGGTTGTTCTGGGCAGGCCACGGGCGGGAATGCGGACCACCTGAATCGCGTACCAGGCGCACTCGACCCCGCTGACCGGCGCGAGATACGGGCCACTCGGACCGTGTGTCGTGCGGCCGACGGCGGCGGCCCGGGCGCGGCCCGCCCGCCAGCCGCCGATGGGCGTCGGCGGGGTGCGCCGGGTGATCCGCCGGGCGCGATTGCCGCCGGCCTTCAGCAGCAGCGAGGTGAGGTTGGTGATGAGCGGGCCGGCACCCAACATCGGCACGAGCACGGCCACGGTGAGCATCCGCACACGGTAGACAATTCAGCTGAACTTTTGAGCTTCCTCCGGTACCGTCGGAATTCTGCTTCGTTTTCCGGCGCTATTTCCGGAAATTCGAAACAGCCTGCTCGACCGCTGTCCGGTCGCCGGGCTGATCAACGGGGTCCACCCAGCCTTTCGGATGCCGGTGGCGCGAGAGCGGCCAGGCCGGCCGGAGCGGTGGCAACACCGACCCGCAGGAGCCGATCGCCACGCTGAGTGTGTCCAACGGCCGCCAGTTGCAGTGGTGCGTGTATCCGCTGAACAAGACCGGCGAGGTGACCAACTGGAGCCACGAACTGCCGGCCGACACATGGTGGCACGTGGCAGTGGTGGACAACCCGGTGGAGCCGGTGATCGGCCTGACCCAGCTCAACCTGCCATGGGTGCTGGGTGGCTACGATTGCGGCGGCTCGATCAACCAGATCCGCTACGGCTGGATCGGCGATGTCCGCATCGTCGACCGGGCACTGCCGGTCGAACAGTTCATGCTCAACAGGTGATTCGGGCGGTCAGGCGCCGATCGGGGTGCGCCGCCGCACGGGCGCGATCGCGGGAAACCGCACACGTTCGGGTGGTGGATCGTCCGCATCAAGGCGATGCGGCGCCGATTCCGGCACAGCGGTGATGTCCCGCGAGCGCGCCGGCTGGGTCGGAAAGGCGTCGCCGCACGGCCACGCCGCGTGCACCCCGTCGTGAATGGTCATCAGCTGCACCGGCTGCCCGCAGGCCACGCAGGGCGTGCCGCAGAACGGGATGCGCCGGCGGATGTGACCGTACGCCTCGGGGCGGATGACCTGTCTCGAACCGAGGCAAACTCTGCCGTCCACCAGGTGCCGAGGCAGTCTGCCGCCCTTGACCTGAAGCTCCCAGCCGCAGAACACGCAGCGCACAGTGTCGGATCCCATAACTTGTCCACCCTTTCGGGACGCCGGCAGATACCGTGTCCCGCCCTGCTGTACCCACCGGAAAGACGGTTCTAACCCTCGACCGGGTACTCGGCAGGCGGGGACGCGGTTCAACCGATACGCGTGGCAAGTTCCATTAGAACCGACTTTCGCCACTCACGTCCGGCGATCGGGCGATCGTTTCGATCCGGAACTAGGTGCGCGACGAGTCGGGCGCCCTCGCGGCGGCAGGTTCGCGGCGGGGTCAGCGGGCGGTGCGGGTGGCGCGCCAGACCGGGCTGTCCAGGAAACGGTTGTCGAAGCGCTCCTGCGAGTCCAGGATCTCCTGCGGACTCGCGGTGCCCCTGGCCACCCGGTCGAGCAGCCGGAAGTACTCGAACCGCTCGACGCCGGGCGTGATCACGATCAGCACGTCCGCGCCGACCCCGGGCAATGCGCCGAACGCATGCGCCATCAGCGGCGGCACGACCAGGAAGTCGCCCTCGGTCGCGGTGACGACCTGGTCGCCGGCGAGTACCTGGAGCGAGCCGTCGAGAACGAAGAACAGCTCGGCCGAGCCGGTGTGGTGGTGCGGCGAGGCGCCGTCGGCACCGGGGCCGAGGGTGACCCGTTGGCTGCTCAGCGCGCCGCCGGTCGAGCTCGCGTCGGCGTAGAGCCGGACCGTGCTGGGTGCGGCGCCGAGCACTTCGGCGTCGGCCTCGCGCACCACGACCGCCCGATCCGTCCTGGTGATCACGGACATCTCGCCACCTCCCCTGAGTTTTGTTCCGCGATGAATAGTACGGCGTCGAACTATCAGCTGTCGAATAAACTCCGGGGCATGAGCGATGTCGTGGACACGATCGTGGACCAGTGGCGGCAGGAGCGGCCCGACCTCGACCTGTCGGCGGTGGGTGTGTTCGGCCGGCTGAGTCGGCTCGCGCTGCTCGTGCAGCCGGCGCTGGAGCAGGTGTTCGAGCGGCACGGCCTGCGGCACGGGGAGTTCGACGTGCTCGCCGCGCTGCGCAGGTCCGGGCCGCCCTACCGGCTGACCCCGTCGTCGCTCTCGACGATGTTGATGCTTTCCCGCGCGGGCATGACCAACCGGCTGGACCGGCTGGAGGCGGCCGGGCTGGTGCGGCGGCGACTCGACCCGGCCGACCGCCGCAGCTTCCAGGTCGAGCTGACCGACCGGGGCTACCAGGTCGTGGACGCGGCGATGACCGAACACGCCGCCAACGAGATCCGGCTGCTCGCCGGACTCACCGACGAGCAGCGGAGGGCACTGGACGAGTCGCTGCGTGTCCTGATACGGACACTGAGCTGAGCGCCCGGTCAGTAGTCGGAGGAGTCGACGATGTGCACGGCGGCTTCCTCGGCCGAGGCGGCCCCGCCGTCGATGCCGGCGTCCGAGGCGTAGAGCTCCTCGTCCACGTCGGTCAGCCCGCCCTCGTTCGATTCGACCAGCCGGCCCGCGCGTGCGTCGCCGACCTCCTCGTCGAGCAGTTCGCCGTCGGTGTCGCTGGAGTCGCCCAACTCATCGGTGCCCGAGTCGCGCACGTCGGGCACCTCCCGGGCGAGCCGGCCGTCCCAGCTCTCCCGGGTCAGTTCCTCGCGCTCGGTGGTGCCCCAGTCGTCGACCGCCCACGGCTTCTCGGGCGGGGAATAGCCCTCGTCCTGCGCGTCGGCGATGCCGCGGTCGTCCAGGGTGTCCTCGACATCAAGAAGACCGGTGTCCGCGTTGTCCTCGATATCGTCGTCCATGGGCGCGAGATTACTCGGTGCCCTGCCGCCATTGCGCGTTGTACCGCTCCGCTGATTCCTGGTCCCGCTCGTCGGCGGCGGCCCGGCGCACCTCGCTGCCGTAACCGCCCGGGTAGCCGTACTTGGTCAGCCGAACATCGCCACTCTCCCACGCGTAGGAGACCGAGTAGTAGACGCTGACGATCACGCCGAGCGCGATCGCGGCCAGGGCGATCCACAGCGCCGCGTGCACCACGAACAACAGCACTGCCAGCACGATCACCAGCGCGGTCAATGTCTGGACCAGGGCGCGCACCATGTGCCTCAGCAACCAGGTCCGGGTGGTGATGTCGCGCAGCACCCACTCGCGGTAGTGCTGCGGCAGCCGGCCACCCCAGGCGTACCAGAACCATTGGCAGACATTCGGCCTGCGCGCGGCCGACTGGGTGTCCGGGACGTCCTCGATTTCGCTGTTCATGGCCTCTCGTGCCTCTCCTGCTCGCCTGCCACTAGTTTCGACCCACGCCCCCGGAGAGGCCATTGGGCGGCCTCAAGTCCTGATCGACCCGGTTGTGGGGTTATCCCCATTGACCGGACCGGGAGACCTGTTTCGGCAGAAAAGTGGGGCCTGCGGATGGAGTTCCGGGCCGCCGAGCGCGTTCCAGCAGTCGGCTGATGCGCACCGAGCACGCCAGCCCGGCTGACCGTTCAGGTCTGGTTTTCGAAGGTATACCTGGGAGTTCGCAGCTCACGGGCCAGCGCGGTCGCACGCTCGGCCACCGGTTCCAGCGGCGCGCCCCGGGCGAGGGCCGCCAGCAACGCGGCCACCTCGGGCAGCAGGGCCGGGTCGATGCCGCACCGCGTCACGTCCTGGACGCCGATTCGGCTGCCGTAGCGGGCCGGGCCGTCCGTACCCGAGGGCAGCCGGATCGTGCTGACGATGATGTCTGCCTGCTCGCAGCGCGCCGCGAACGCGTCCGCGGCCGACTTCTCGCCCCACGGCAGCAGCAGCTGGTTGCTCTCGGTGAAACCGCGCTCGGCGAACAGCGGCATCAGGCCCTGCTCCGCCAGCGCGGTGGCCAGCGCCCGCGCGTTGCGCACACACGCGTCCGCGTATTGCCGGCCGAAGGCGGCCATCTCCAGCAGGGTGTACCCGAGCGAGAGCACCCGGTTGTTCTGGTAGTTGGACAGCAACGCGTTGCTCAGCGTGTAGAGCGGCGCCATCAGCTCCGTGGTGCGAGTCAGGATCAGGCCGCCGACCGGGCCGGGCAGACTCTTCTGGGTCGACGCGGTGACGATGTCGGCGCCCTCCCGCAACGGGTCCTGGAACCCCCCGCCGGCGATCAGGCCGAGCGGATGGGCGGCGTCGTAGACAACGCCCGTTCCCCCGGCGACCGCGCGCACGCCGGGCAGGTCGATCGGGAACAGCATCGCCTGGCTGCCCAGCACGATCAGGGACGGCTGGTACCGCGCGACGAGCACCGCCAGCTCGGCCAGGTCGACGGTGACGCCGTCGGCCGCGAACGGCAGGGCCAACACGTCCGCCGCCAGCCGGCCACCCCAGCCGGACGCGGAGAACGACAGGTGGCCGAGGGTGCGCCGGTCGCCGGTGACGATCGGCCGTTTCGGGTCGGCGCCGGCGAGCACGATCGCGTTGGCCAGGCTGCCGCTCATCGGCCGCAGGTCGACGGCGGCGGCGCCGAACAGGTCGTTCGCCACCCGCTCGACCCGCGCCTCGATCTGGTCGATGAACCGGCCGCCGAAATGGTGCCGGCTGTGCAGTCCGCTGGAGATACCCTTGTCGGCCAGACTGGTGGCCAGCGCGGCGCGGGCCCGGTCGCTCATCGTGTTGGTCGCGGCGTTGAGGTTGAGTGTCGACTCGGCGCGCCACGTGGTGTGCGCGGCCGTCCAGTCGTCCAGTTCGCCCAGGGTCGCCAGCAGGTCCAGTGCGTTTGTCATCGTGGTGTGCTTCCTGTCGGTCGCCAGCGGCCGAACGACTGCTCAAGCAGTTCGGCGACGGCGAGCACCTGTTCGTCGTGTCCAGGGCGCCCGGCGACCTGCACGCCGAGCGGCAGTCCCGGCGCGGACGTGCCGACGGCGACGACGGCCGCGGGCAGCCGGAGCAGGGTGACCGCCCGGGTGCACAGGTCGAAGTCGGGTCGGGGCGGTGGCGGACCGTCGACGATCTGGAACGCCGGGCCGGCCGCCACTGGCATCAGCAGGATCGGGCAGTCGGCAAGGAACTCGTCGATTCGCTTGCGCAGCAAGGAAATTCTCGGCCGGAGGTCCGGCGTCGGGACTATCGGCGCGGCCAGCGCGGCCGCCACCACCGGACCGAGTTCGGACACACGTCCCTCGGCCAGCCAGGCGATCTCCGGAAGTCCTTCCGCCGCACGGGCTTCGCCCAGCAACCCGGCCGCGTCGAGAAACCCGGGCGGCATCCGGTTGCTGACCTCGATACCGAAGCCGGCCAACGCGTTCGCCGCCGCCCGCACGGTCGCGGCGACCTCCGCCGGAACGTCGTCGACGAACCACGCGCACCGGATCGGCATGGCGGGCGCCGGGCCCTCGCCGGAGGTGACCCGGAGCAGCACGGCGAGGTCGGCGACCGCTCGGGTGAGAAAGCCGATCGTCTGCAGTTCCCGCTGCACCAGCGACCGCCGCACCGGCGGGGGTCGGAACGACTGCTGTGGCAACATTCCCTCGGCCGGAATCCGCCCCGGGGTCGGCCGCAGCGCGGCGATTCCGGTGCAGTGGGCGGGAAAGCGCACCGAACCGCCGTAGTCGGTGCCGACGCCGAAACCCGCCAGCCCGGCGGCCACGGCGACACTGTCGCCGCCGCTGGAGCCGCCCGGGGTGCGGGCCGGGTCCCACGGGTTCCGCGCCTGGCCGAACAGCGGACTGCACGCCTCCAGGTTGCCCATGCCGAACTCGGAAGCCAACGTGCGGCCGACGAGGATCGCGCCGGCCGCCTGGATTCGGGCGACCGCGGTAGCCGTGCGGGCCGGAACGTTGTCGGCGAGCAGTCGGCTGCCGGCCGTGGTCCGGACACCGGCCACCTCGATCGTGTCCTTGACGGTGAACGGAATCCCGTACAGCGGCGGCAGCACGGCGGGCCTCGACCGGGTCGCCGCGACCGCCTCGGCCAGGGCGGCTTCGGCCCGCAGGGTGACGATCGCGTTCAGCCGCGGGTTGCGCTGCTCGATCCGGGCCAGCGTGCGCTCCATCAGCTCGACGGGGGACAGCTCGCCGCACGCGATCAGCTCCCGCTGGGCCACGACCGGCAGGTCGAGCAGGTCGGTCACGTCCGCCACGCGAACGCGCGCACCGGCGACCCGCTCGAACCGGGCACCGGCAGCGGCGCGGCCGCGAACCGCATCCGCTCCCCCACCAGCGCCTCCAGCCCGGTCAGACCCTCGATGATGTACACGTCGCGCTCCAGGCAGATCCGGTGTGCGGGCCACGGGTCGCGCTCGGTCGGCTGGTAACAGCGTTCGACGATGCTGCGCTGGTAGGAGTGCTCGAAACAGGCGGTCTCCACGCCGACGGCGTGCACCCCGTGGTCCACCAGCCACCGCGCGCCCTCGACGGTGACGTAGGTCTGGTCGACCAGGAAGCTGTCCACCGTCCCGGCCGGCTCCGCGACACACAGCAGCGCGATGTCGCCGGGACGCGGCCGGGGCGCGGCCCGGTCGAGGTCGGCGGCGGTGATGCCGCGGCCGCGGGCGAACCGGCAGTCGAGCACGACCGCCTCGCCGACCAGCCGGGACAGGTCCATGCCGTCCACGCCCGCGGTGCCCTCGATGACGTGCACCGGCGCGTCCACGTGCGTGCCGAAGTGGTCGGAGAGCTGCCAGCTGCACTGGGTGGTGTTGTCACCGCGCTCCCAGCTGCGCAGCCAGGACACGCCGACCGGCTGCACCATCCAGCCCTCGACGGTCTTCCGGCCGCCCAGCGCGACCAGCGTCTCGGCCGTCATCGGCCGGGTCAGGTCGATGATCTCCATCAGTGCTCGGCCACCTCGACCTCGGTACCGGCAGCGTCCTGGGCGCGTTCCTCGGCGCGCCAGCGCAGCAGCGCGTCCCGGCCCTCGATGAGGTGGATGCGGGTGAGTCCTTCGACAAACTCCGCTCGGCGGCCGGCGAAGCCGTCGGTGACCGCCCGCCGGGAGGCGAGCAGACGGTCGGTCTGACCGGGCAGCTGGCAGTAGGCGAACCGCAGGTACTGGCTGCGTTCGCGGAGCATCGTGACGATGTCGGAGAACATCTCGCCCGGACCCATCGCCAGGGAGCTGCGCACCAGTTCGTCGTGCGCCCTGAAGAACTCGCGCGGGTTGCCGGTGAGTGTGGCCAGTTGCTCGGTGCGCTCCTTCAGCAGCGCGATGCCGTCGTCGGTCACCGCCTCCACGGCCCGCCGGAAGGCCAACGGCTCCAGTTGGAGCCGGACGACATACATGTCGGTCAGGTCCTCGTCGCTGAGATCGGGCACGGTGACGCCGCGTCGCGGCACGACCACGACGAGCCGTTCGCCCTCCAGCTTTCGGATCGCCTCGCGCAGCGGCACCCGGCTCAGGCCGAACTGCCGCGCGATGTCCTCCTGCATCAGCCGGGTGCCCGGCTTCAGCGAGCCGTCGAGGATCTGTGCCCGGAGCATCGCGTAGCTCTCGTCATAAAAAGTATTCACGCCCACGATCGGAGCCTACATGCCGAGCGCGGCCATCTGGATACGATCAGACATTTCGTCTGTGTAGAGCCAAAGTAGTGACGGTCCGATTTACACGTCCGAAACAGACTGAACACACGACCGACTCGTTTGTATACTTTGCTGCACGGGAGGCACTGAGATGCCGCGCGGCACCAGCCGCGAACCAGGCCCCGCGGCCCCGCCGCACCCGGCCTGGACCGACATCGGAGTGAGGAGTCCCCGCACCATGGCCAGCAAGGTCCGAACCGTGCTCGGCGACGTCGACGCCGGTGCGCTCGGCGTCACCATGACGCACGAGCACTGCCTCGTCGACCTGCGGAACTGGTTCGTCGAACCGACCGAGGCCAGCCGCAAGGGCCACGTCGACCGCCCGATCGAGATGTCGATGCTGGGTGAGCTGCGCCGCCGCCAGATGAGCACCACCCGCACCAACCTGCTGCTGTCCGACGTGGACGTGGCGATCGAGGAACTGGGCCACTACGTCGGTCTTGGCGGCGGTTCGCTCGTCGACGCGTCCTGCATCGGCATCGGCCGTGACCCCGCCGCGCTGCAACGAATCTCCCGGATGACCGGGCTGAACATCGTGATGGGCACCGGTTACTACGTCGAGGGCGCACATCCCGACTACGTGCGCGACGCCTCGGTGGACGACCTGGCGCAGATCATGATCCAGGACATCGAGCACGGCATCGGGCCCTACCGGGTGAAGGCAGGCGTGATCGGCGAGGTCGGCATCAGCGGTGTCGAGAAGGGCGCCGGCACGACCAAGTCCGCGGCGATCACCAAGGACGAGGAGAAGTCGCTGCGTGCCTCGGCGCGCGCCGCGCTGGCCACCGGGGTCGCGGTCAGCGTGCACACCGACGTGCGACCGCCGAGGGCCGCGCCGATCGCGGTGGACATCCTCGCCGAGGAGGGCCTGCCGCTGGACCGCATGATCATCGGCCACCTCGACCAGGTGCACGACCTGGACTACTCGCTGTCGGTGGCCGAGCGCGGTGCCTACGTCCAGTACGACGCGTGGGGGCGCGAGTACTACCGCGAGGAGTGGGGTTACGGCCTGGTCATGGGCCAGGACATCTGGCGCGCCGACTTCGTCCGGGAACTGGTGGACGCCGGCTACGGCGAGCGCCTGCTGTTCGCCCAGGACGTGTGTTTCAAGACCGACCTGAAGACCTACGGCGGCTACGGCTACGGCCACATCCTGCGCAGCATCGTCCCGATGCTGGAGGCCACGGGCGTCTCGCCCGAGGCGATCCACACCATCCTCGTCGACAACCCCGCCCGGGTGCTGGCACTGACGCCGCCTGCCGGGTGAGTCGCGTTTCCCCGATCGTCCAGGAGATCAGCAGATGGCATCCCTCCCCCACCGGCCCGGCCGGCTCGCCCTCGTCGGCGCGCTCGCGGCCGTCGCCCTGGTCACCAGCGCGTGCGCGCACTCGGGCAGTTCGGCGTCCGCGCCGGCCGCCGCCCCGTCCACGATCAGCAACCCGGCCACGATGACAACGGTGACCGTCGGCATCACCGGCGCCACCGCACCGCCCACCTTCCTGCCGCTGATCGCCGACAAACTCGGCCTGGACACGGCGAACAACCTGCGCATCAGCTTCGTCACGCTGGCGCCGAACGTGACCGCGCAGGCGCTCACCAAGGGCTCGGTCGACGTGCTCGCCGCACCCTCGGTGGAGACCGCGATCCTGCAGGGTGCGCCGTTCCGGATCTTCGCCGGCGCCGCCGAGAGCTACTGGCACTTCGTCGCGAACAACGGCATCGCCAACTGGGCGGGCCTGGCCGGCAAGAAGGTCGCGCTGCCCTGTGGCCAGGCCGCGACCTGTCATTCGTTCATGACCGACCTCCTGCAGGCACATGGTGTCGACCCGAACAAGGTCACCTTCATCTACGGCACCGCGCAGGCGACCTACGAGTCGTTGGCGGCCGGCTCGGTGGACGCCGCGCTGACCACCGCGCCCTACACCTACAGCCTGCAGACCGCTGGTAAGACCAAGGAGTTCGACATCACCAGCGCGCAGAAGTACCTGTCCACCCAGTTCACCGCGTCGGTCTCGTTCATCAACAACCACCCGGACGTGATCTCCGCGTTCGTGAAGTCGATGGCCGCGGCCGAGCAGAAGCTGACCACGACGCCGCTGGACCCGAAGGTGCTGTCCACCATCGACGCCTACGAGCAGGCCAACGGCATCAACCCGGCCACCCTGGACCAGCAGCGCTTCCTCACCGAGTTCGCCACCGACAGGAGCTGGCAGCTGGTGCCGACGAAGACGCTGATCACGGCGGATCTCGATCTGCTCAAGGAGATCCCGCAGTTCACGTCCTCGGCGGCGAACGCCAAGTTCACCGATCTCGTCTACCAGATGCCGGAGTTCGCGGGGCAATATGGCTGAGCAAGCGGCAATCCCGACCAGGGTCGGCGCGCCCGCCCTGGTCGGGGTGGAGAATTTGACCGTCCACTTTCGACAGGGCGGGCGACGGATCGACGCCCTCAAGGACTTCAATCTCACCCTGCGCGAGGGCGAGTTCGTCTCGCTGGTCGGGCCGAGCGGGTGCGGCAAGTCGACGCTGCTACGGGTGATCGCCGGACTGCACAAGGACTTCTCCGGCCGGCTGGACATCGACCCGGTGCTCCAGCACAGCTCACTGGGCTTCGTCTTCCAGCGCGACTCGCTGCTGCCGTGGAAGACCGTGCTGGCCAACGTCGCCACCGGGTTGCAGATCCGTGGGGTCGGCAAGCGGGAGCGGACCGAGCGCGCCCGCGACCTGCTGCACCGGGTCGGCCTGGCCGGCTTCGAGGAGGCCTATCCCACCCAGCTCTCCGGCGGGATGCGGCAGCGCGCCTCGGTCGCCCGCACGCTGATCTACGAACCGAGGGTGATCCTGATGGACGAGCCGTTCGGCGCGCTGGACGCCCAGGTCAAAGGGCAGATCCAGGAGCTGTTCCTGTCCATCTGGGAGGACATCCGGCCCGGCGTCGTGTTCGTCACGCACGACCTCGCCGAGGCGATCTACCTGGCCGAACGGGTTGTCGTGCTGTCCGGCCGGCCGGGCCGGGTGCGTACCGAACTGCCGGTGGACCTGCCCCGGCCACGGACGTCCCCGTTCGAGATCTGGCGGGACGAGCACTACCTGTCGATACACGGTGAACTCTGGGAAAGCCTCAAGACCGAGATCGGACCGTCATGACCGCACCGACCGACGTGGCGCCGGCAACCGAGACCGACCAGGACACGCCACCGGCGCCGGCGAACCGACGTCGGCGCGGCCGGCACTACCTGATCCAGGTGGTCATCACGGTCGTGCTGCTCGCCGCCTGGCAACTGCTCTCCGGCCGGGTGATCGACCCGCTCTACATCAGCTCGCCGTGGGCAGTGCTGCGACGGCTCGTGCAGCTCGCCCAGGACGGGGTGCTCTGGCCCAATGCCGAGTCCACCTTCGGCCAGTCGATCGTCGGCTTCGTCTGCGGTGCGGTCGCCGGGGTGATCA
Organism: Pseudonocardiaceae bacterium; assembly: GCA_036268615.1. GTDB lineage: Bacteria > Actinomycetota > Actinomycetes > Mycobacteriales > Pseudonocardiaceae > DATATV01. The sequence goes on along the minus strand of DATATV010000109.1, from coordinate 38,818 downwards.
TCGGCAACGTGATGGGCATCGTGCGCGTCTTCGGCCGTACCGCGTCGCCGTTCGTGACGTTCTTCTACACGTTGCCGCGCATCGCCATCGCCCCGCTGTTCGTGATCTGGCTCGGCGTCGGGTTCAGCTTCAAGGCGGCGTTCGTCGCGTTCGTCGTGGTGTTCATCTTCATCACGCCGATCTACGCGGGCCTGCGGGACCTGGACGAGGACATGGTCAACGGAATCCGGGTGATGGGCGCGCGCCGATGGACGGTGATCCGGCTGGCGATCCTGCCCCAGCAGGTGCTCTGGATGACCACCACGATCAAGCTCGCGTTCCCGACCGCCGTCGCCACCGACATCGTGGCCGAGTTCGTCGCGTCCACCCAGGGCCTTGGCTACCTGATGAACGAGGCGGCCGGCATCCTGGACACCGCGAGCCTGCTCGCCGAGGTCGTGTTCATCTCGGTGGTGGTGACGCTCGTGCTCGGGGTGATCTCGATGGTCGAGCGCTACTGGTTCCGCTGGCGGGCCGACTTCTAGGACAGCTTGGCACCTTCCGCGGTGAGCACGCGCTCGGCGACCTCGCGGAACTCGGCGCGCAGCTCGTTGACCTTCACGCCGGGGCCGGCGAGTTCCTCGGCGAGTTCGTCCACCGGCCAGGTGAGCTGGAGGCCGTGCCGGGCGAAGTAGAGCGCGACCGACTCGATGCCCCACCGGTCGGTCACGTCCAGCCAGGCGTAGCCGAGGATCTGCCACAGCCAGCGCGAGGTCCGATCGGGATGGTCGGTGCGCACCACCGTCTTCACGTCCACCAGGGTGTGCCCGCCGGTGCTGCCTGGGCGGCCGATCAGCAGGTCCGCGTCGGCCCAGTTGTCCACGATCACCGGCGCGGCCACGCCCAGCGGCGCCCCGGGCGCCGGGCGGCCCGCGGCGTCACGCCACTGCTGCAACACCCCGGAGGTCCGGGTGCGCGTCACCAGCCGGGTCAGCTCGGCGACGGTCGCCTCCGGCGCGACCGAGCGCAACTCCTCCATGTGATAGGTCCCGCGTTCGTGCAGGGCGAACAGGGTGTCGATGAGCGTGTTCGCCCGGTAGATGTTCTCCCACGCGGAGAGGACGAAACAGGTGCGCAGCAGGGTCGGCTCGGCCGCGGCCGGTGCGAGCTGACCGGGCGGCGCCTGATCCTCCAGGCCGCGCACGGTGCGGTCGAAGAAGTCGGCGAGCAGCCGCTCCTGGAGCAGGTCGGGCTCGGTGCCCGGGTCGACCGGCGGCCCGAGATCGACCCAGCCGGTGAAGGTGGGCCGCAGTTGCAGGGCACGGTCCCGGTCACGGGCCGACAGTCTGCGGTGGGTCGGGAAGGTCGCGGCGGTCAGGTCCGCCCAGCGGCGGCTGACGATGCCGCCGCCGGCCAGCCCGAGCAGGCTGTAGTAGGGCGGTGCGTGCTGCACGAGCAGCGCGAGCCGCACGCCGAGCGTGCCGCCGACCGCGGCCCAGTGGTAGGGCTCGACCTCGCCGGCCGGCCGGATCGGCCGGTGTCCGGCCGCCGCCCTGGCCACCGACTCGACCACCGCCGCGGTCCCGGGCAGCCGGTCGGTACACCAGCGGGCCAACTCACCGTCGTGCAGCTGGGTGGTCAACGACATGAACGACTCGCTCCAGTTTCTCGACGGCCCGGCACTCCAGAAACCTACACAACCGCACCTCATCGACGCGCGGCGCGGCGGCGGGGCCCCACCAGGAAGGTGGAGCCCCGCCGGTCCGACTGTCTGGTCAGGACCCTGCTACCGGATCACTTTGTTGGCAGCAGGGTGAAATTGTCGGTGATGGTGGCCAGTTTGGTGAGTTTCGCCGTCTTGGTCTGCGGTTGCCAGCCGTCCTTCGCGACGATCAGGGTGAGTGGGTTGTTGCGGACGTCCAGCCACAGTTCGTACTGGCCGTTCGCGTCGGTCCTGAGCGTGTACGTGCTCGCCCAGGTGTCGATCTGGACGGTCGCCCCGGCGATCGGCGCGGTCCCGGAGGTGCCCTGTCCGGTGACGGTGCCGGTGATCTCGCCCCAGGTCGACGGGGGCTTGACCACCAGCGACACCGGGATGGCCGGGACCGGGTACGGCGTCGCCGAGGTGACCGCGATGCCGGCCGTGTAGGTGCCCGGCTGGGTGATCGCGTCCACGTCCGCGTTCAGCGTGACGGTGAAGGTCGCCGACGCGCCCGGTGCGAGCGTGGCGGTGGTCGGGCTGACCGTCAGCCACGGAATGCTGACGTTCTCGTCACACTGGTCGTAGCCCGGCAGCAGCTCGTCACTGCTGACCGCCGAGAACTGTCCGGTCGAGCCGCCGATCTTGTAGAGGCCGCACGCGCTGCCACCTCGGTAGACCGTGTTGTTGGAGTTCGGCAGGGCCGTCCAGCTGTTGGCCGCCGGGTCGTAGGAGAACCCGGCGTTGGTCAGCGCACCGTTGCCCACGCCACCGGACAGCAGCAACTTGCCGCCGGACACGGTGGAACCACTGCCCCACAACGTTTCCGGCAGTGCGGCGATCGGCGACCAGATGTTCGTGGCCGGGTCGAACGAGTAACCGGCGCTGATCGGCGCCGCGTCGGTGGTGCCGCCGGCGCAGTACAGCACGCCCGCGATGCCGCCACAGCTGTCCCACGCCGTCGCCGCCGGCGCGTTCGCCGCCGCCGTCCAGGTGTTCGCGGCCGGGTCGTAGACCTGGGTGTTCTGGACGCCGCAGTTGATCGGGCCACACCCGCCGACCACGTAGACCTTGCCACCCACCACCGCGACACCGCTGCCGGCGTACGGCGTCGGTTCCGCGGCCGCGGTGGACCAGGTGCCCGCCGCGGTGTCATAGACCTCGGTGGTGGCAACCGGGTTGCCGTCGGCGCCCCACCCGCCGATCACGTAGATCTTCGTGCCGACCGCGGCGACCACCGGCCGTTCGCGGGGGGTGCCGAGGTTCGGAATCGACGTCCACGCCTGGCTCGACGGGTCGTAGACGTAGTTCGTGGACAGCAGGTTCAGGCCGTCGATGCCGGTGAACGAGTAGATCTTGCCACCGACCTCGGCGACCCCGTTGTCCATGACGGTCGTCGGGTAGTCGGCCACGGCCTGCCAGGGTGCGTCGGCCGGGGTGGCCGGGATCGCCGCCACCGCCTGCCGTTTCTGTGCCCTCAGCCCGACCATCGGGCCCGGCGTGTAGTCACCCCTGATGTTCTGCAGGGCGGCGCCCGGTCCCTGGACCTGCGGCACGAACGTGCCGGACTGTTCGCTGATCTTCACGTCGGCCGGGGCCGACCCGGTGTTGGTCACCTTGACCGTCTTGCTCGCGGTGCCCTGCCAGGCGACGGTCGCGCTGACCGAGGTCTGCTTGACGACCACCCGGCCGGCGTTGAGCGAGTAGGTCACCGGGGTCGTCCAGTCGGGCGCGACCGAGACGTTCTGGGTGGCTGAGGCGTAGTTCCCCGCGGTCGCGGCGAACGGGTGGCTGCCGGTCTCCGAGGAGAACAGCCAGAAGAAGCCGGCACCCTGCGCCGGGTCGTCCAGCGCCTTGGTCACCGCGGTGTCGGTCGGGTGGTCGGTGCTGATCACCGACGCGCCGTTCACGCCGGCACCGGTGTTGTGGTCGGTCACATGTCCGATGACCAGGCCACCCGGGGTCGGCGCGCACACCCGCGAACCGACGAACACGTTGTCCAGCTCCCACCAGTAACCCCAGTTACCGGTGAAGTGGAAGCGGACCTGCACCGCCGACTGGCCTGCGGCCCCGGGCAGGGCGATCGACTGCTGGCCCGGCCCTCGGACACTGACCACGTCCTGGTGCCAGGCATTGGTCCAGGTGGCCCCACCGTCGAGGGTGTAGTCGACATCGGCGGACTGACCGGGGAAGCCGTAGTAGTCGTTGTCGAACTGGATGGTCGGGCTGGTCACCTGGCTCAGGTCGATCACCGGACTGACCAGCGAGGTGTCCTGGATGTTGCCGCTGCCGTAGTGGTCGGAGTCGACGATGGCGAAGCCGCCGGTGCCACCGGTGAGGTTGCCCCGCGCGCCCGCGTCGGTGAACGCCCAGGTCTGGCCGTTGCCCTGGTTGTCCTGCACGGTCCAGCCGGCCGGCGCGGTGCTGCCGTCGAACGTCTGGGTCGCACCCGAGTACTGGTAGGAGTAGCCCAGCGCGCTGCACGTGCTCGCGTCCACCGGCACCGACACGTCGTGGCCGACGTTGCCGGCGCCCACCGTCACCGGCGCGCTGGCGGCCACGTACCCGGTGTAGACCGGGTCGACCTGCACCGAGTAGGTCGCGTTCGCCGGCACGCTGAGCTGGTAGTGCCCGGTGGTCGGGTCGGTGTAGACCGCCGTCGTGGGCTGCCCGGCCACCTGCACCTGCGCGTACATCGGCCAGCCGTGGCCCGATCCGTCCCGCACCACACCGGACACGACGACCCGGGGCTGCGCGGTGAGGGTGAAGTTGTCGGTAACCGTCTGGCCGTTGACCACCGCGACTCCGGTCGCGGTGCCGGTGGAGTAACCGAACTTGGTCGCGGTGAGCGAGTACGTGCCGACCGGAACGGCCAGCGAGTAACCGCCCTGTGCGTCGGTGGCCGTCGAGTAGTCACCGGTGGACACCTCCGCCCCGGCCAGCGGCGCGCCGGTCGCGTCGTGCACGGCGCCGGCCAGGAAGCCGGTCGGGCCGCCGACGAACGCGGCCACACCGTTCGGCGTGCCCAGTCCGGTCGGCCCGTCATAACCGGGACCGCCGGCGCACAGGTATGCCGGGCTGCACGTGCCGTTGCTGCCGGAGGTCACGTCGTTGAGCGCGGCGGTGTCCCGGTAGGGGTAGCTGACCGGGTAGGTGCCGGCGGACGGGGGTCCGGCGAGGGCGTAGGTCGCGGCGATGATCGGCGAGGCGACACTCGTCCCGCCGGCGATGCCCCAGTTACCGCCTTCGTACGTGGCGACCGGGGTGTTCGGGTCGGCGACCGCGGACACATCGGCGATGGCCCGGTTCGCGCACCCGGTGTCCGTCTGGAAGGCGGGCTTGGGCTCATAGGCCGAGCAGCCACTGCCCGCCCCGGCCCACGCGCTCTCCGACCAGCCACGGGTGCTGGAGTCCTTCACCAGCGTGGTGCCGCCGACGCCGGTGACATAGGGCGACGCGGCCGGGTAGGCGGCGCCGTAGCCCAGGTCGTCGGAGGACGCGGTCACCACGACGCCCGGGTGGTTGTAGTAGGCGTCGTCAAGTTGCAGTTCCGAGGGGTCCTCGTCACCGGCGTAGCTGTTGGAGACGTACTTCGCGCCGAGCGTGACCGCCTCGTTGACGCCCGCCCCCAGGTTGTCGATGGAGTTGTCATCGGTCTCCACCAGGGTGATGTGGCAGTTGGGGCAGACGGCCGAGACCATGTCCAGGTCCAGCGCCTCCTCCCCGTTCCAGCCGGGGTCCGAGGGCGGGAAGTCGGTGCCGCCGCGTTGGTCGACCAGCTTCAGGCAGCCGTTCGCGGTGGTACAGGCCGGAAGCCCGTACTGCGCCCGGTAGACAGCGAGGTCGGCTTCGGCGGTCGGGTAGCCGAAGGCGTCGACGATGGCGACCGAGGCGCCGGAGCCCGCGGTGGCGGACGGCAGGGAGTAGGCGCTGTCGAGGTCGGCCGGGCCGTAGCCGGTCGGGGTGATCGCCGGGTGCACACCGGTCGACCTGGTCACGTCGGTACGCAGCACCAGCAGGCAGGACGCCTTGCCCTTGGTGGCCGCGGCACACGCCTGCTTGGTCGGGTGGCTGCCGGTCGACGTGGGTGATGTGGCCTTCTTGTTCGCGACGGCGGCCGCCGCGTTGGGCGTGCTCGTCGAGCCCGCGGTGGACCGGGAGACCGCCGCGGCATTGGGTACGGGGGCGGCGAACGCCGTTCCCGGAATCAGTAGCGCCGCGACGACGGCGACGATGATTCCGAGCAAGAGTCTTGGTGAAGTCCGGGAACGATGCTTTCCAGGTGAGGACATGTGCCACCTTTCGAGTGCGAAGCCGGTCGCCTGGTGAGGTTTCCGGCATCCCTGCACGGCGGATCGTGGCACGCACGTGCGGTCCGGCCGAGTGCTGTCACGCAAACTTCACGTTTGACCCGAAAATTGGGCTGATCTTGTTTTTTCTCGCCAGTTATGGCTCAGGACGGACAGTTCAACCGTTTGCACGCCATCCGGACGAAGACTCTCCGACAAGCGGCGCACACCAGACCGGAACAAGACAAAGAACAGACAAGAATGACGCGACGCATTCACAGTTGACAGAAATTTACCCGACCGAACCCGATTAGTCGACGGCCGGTTTCGGTATTGAACATATTGAACACCGAGCCGCGCCGGGCGGCGACCCGAGGGGCCTTCCCCGGCCGGGTCGTCGCGGCTCGCCCCGGCCAAGTCGCGACGACCGACCGCTCGCGCGCCGACCGTGATCGTCAACCCCCCAGCGTTGACGATCACGGTCCGGTGGCGGGCAGGTACCGGTGGTGCTCGACACCCACCGCCGGCTACTCCGGTTGTGGTACACAAACACCCGTGATCGGTGGCTCCGGACCGGAGATGGGGGTCTCGATGAGCATCGTGGTTGAGCGACCTTGACGGAGCCCTGACCGAATTCTGAACGAGCAGGTCAAGGCGGTTTGGTGGAGTTTCGGATTCTGGGGCCGGTCGAGGTCGTCGACGCGACCGGTCCGCTGGCGGTGGGCACCCCGCAGGCGCGGGCACTGCTCGCGGTGCTCATCCTGCATGTCGGCCGGGTGGTCAGCATCGACGAACTGGCCGACGAACTGTGGTCGGCCGAGCGTGGCGCGACCGACGTCCGGCCGACCATCCACACCTATGTCTCGCGGCTGCGCCGGGTGCTGCGCGACGCCCCGGAAACCACGGCGGAAACCCCGAAACGCAATTCCGGTCGACTGGTCACCCAACGTCCGGGCTATCTGCTCCGGGTCGAATCCGGGGAATTGGACCTGCACCGGTTCGACGCCCTGGTGGCAAAGGCGCGGACCGCGCAGGCGGCCGGTGAACTCACCGAGAGCGCGGAGTTCTTCCGGCAGGCACACGCACTCTGGCGCGGCGAACCGTTCGCCGACGTGCCGCACACGCCGAGTATCGCCGCCGAGGCGGACCGGCTGAGTGAATACCGGTTGGGCACCCGGGAAGAACAATTCGACACCGAAATCCAGCTCGGCCGGCATGCCGAACTCGTCGCCGAGCTGACCACGCTGGTCGGCCGTTATCCATTGCGTGAGCGATTACGTTTCCTGCTGATGCTGGCGCTCTATCGATCCGGCCGGCAGGCCGATTCCCTACGATTGTTCGCCGATACCCGGGCCATGCTGGTCGACGAACTCGGCGTCGAACCGGGCCCGGATCTCCGGGAACTGCACGAGCGCATCCTGCGGGCCGACCCCGAGCTCGCACCCTCCGTTCTGGTGTCACCGCTGCCCGCCCGGCGGCCGGCCAGCACACCCGTCGACGACCGGCTGGACCGCGCGGCGGAAGCCCTGTCGACGGCGATCTCCCGGCAGTGGACCGTGGAGGCCCAGCACCGTTCGCTCCACCGGCCCGAGCCGGTGCACGTGCGCTGGTCGGCGACCGGACGACCGGTCGCGCCGAGCCCGGCGGGCGACGAACCCGGCCGACCCGACCTGCACGGCGATCTCACCGACGTGGTGGAGAAGTTCCGCCTGCTGCCGGTCCGCCAACTGGTGGTCCTGGGCGAACCGGGCGCCGGCAAGACCGTGCTCGCCGTGCTGCTCACCCTCGGCCTGCTGCGCGACCTACGCCCGGACGAGCAGATCCCGGTGCTGCTGTCACTGTCCACCTGGGACCCGCACCGCGAGCACCTGGACACCTGGTTCGCCCGGCGGCTCGTCGAGGAATATCCCGGCCTGGCCAACACCGGCTCCTACGGTCGGGACACGGCCACCCGGCTCGTGCTGGCCGGCCGGGTCATCCCGGTGCTGGACGGCCTTGACGAGATGCCGACCAGTCTGCGCGCGGCCGCGATCGACGCGCTGGACCGGGCCGTCGCCGGCGGTCGGCCGCTCGTGGTGACCTGCCGCAGCACCGAGTACGAGCACGCGGTGCGCGACGGCGGCGTGCTGGCCGCCGCGTCGGTGGTGGAGATCGAGCCGGTCGCGGTCGAGGACGTCATCGCCTTTCTCATCGCCCGCCGCCGGCTGGACGACACCCGCTGGCACCCGCTGGTCGACCGGCTGCGCAGCCAGCCGCACGGGGAGTTGGCCCGGGCGCTGTCCACCCCGCTGATGGTCGACCTGGCCAGGACCGCCTACGCCGACTCCGGCACCGAGCCGGCCGAACTCCTTGACCTGGAACAGTTTCCCGACCAACGCCGACTGGAGGAACACCTGTTGGACGCGTTCCTGCCGGCCGTCTACGCGCACCGCCCGCCGCCACCGCTGATCTCCGAGATCCAACCCCGGCCGGCCCGCGAGTACCGCCCGGAGCAGGCACAGAAATGGCTGGCCACGCTGGCTCGGCAGTTGGACCGGCAGGGCACCCGGGACTTCGCCTGGTGGCAGCTGGTCTGGATGCTGCCGTGGCCGACCAGGGGGCTCGTGCTGGCCGTGCCGCCCGCGCTGCTGTTCGGTGTCACCGGCGCGATCGCGGCCAACGCCCGGGTCGGGCTGGTCTACGGGATCTCCTTCGGGCTGGTCGGTTTTCTGGCGCACACGCTGGCCAGGCGGCCGGCCCCGGCGCGGGTGGAGGTGCGCTTCCACGGCACGGCCAGACCGTTCCTGGTCCGGTTCGCGATCGGCCTGGCCATCGGGGTCGGGCTGGGGCTCGGCTGGGCGCTGGACGACGGGCTGATCGCGCTGCTCGTGGTGACTTTCGGCATCTGCCTGGGGGTGCAGGTCTGGCTGACCACACCGGCGGACGCGGCCCGGGTGTCCAGTCCGTCGGTGGTGCTGCGGCAGGACCGCACCGCCACCCTGGTTTTCACACTGTGTTTCGTGGTGGCCCTCGGCCTGTTCTACGGCACGGCCTTCGCGTTCACCAAGCAGACCCGGTTCCTGCCGATCCTCGGCGGGTCGTTCGACCTGGCCATCGCGCTGGTCGCCGGGCTGTCCTCGGCGCTGCTGGGCCGATTCCTGTTCGGGCGACCGGGCATCGCGCTGTTCGGACCGGCCGACACGTTGGTCGGCGGCATGGTGTTCGAGCGGGCCAGCACTTTGGCCTTCGGCTTCGCCGTGGGGGCGATCTTCGGGGTCGCGGTCGGCCTGATGGTCGGGCTGTCCCGGGCGTGGGGCACGTTCGTGTTCACCCGGACCTGGCTGGCCCTGCGTGGCCGGTCACCGTCGGGGCTGTTGCGTTTCCTCGACGACGCGCACCGGCGGGGCGTGCTGCGCCAGGCCGGTGCGGTGTACCAGTTCCGGCACGCCCGGTTGCAGGATCGACTCGCCGCCCGGGAGTAGCCGGCCGGACGTGCGATCCGGACGGAATTGGGGTAGGGCAGTGAGGTGGACCCAGCACAGGCACTGCGCCAGATCGCCTTCCAGCTCGAACGGGCGGCCGCACCGACCTACCGGGTGCGGGCGTTCCGGCACGCCGCCGGGGTGATCAGCGACCTGGCGCCCGGTGAACTCGCCGAACGGGTCCGCGCCGGCACACTGCGCGCGCTGCCCGGCGTCGGCGCGACCACCGCGACGGTCATCGAGCAGGCGGTCAACGGTGAGCAGCCGGAGTACCTGACCAAGCTGATGGCCGAGATCACCCCGGAAACACCGGCCGAGCCGACCGCGCTGCGCGCTGCCCTGCGCGGCGACTGCCACACCCACTCGGACTGGTCGGACGGTGGCAGCCCGCCGCAGGAGATGGCCGAGGCCGCCCGCGAGCTGGGTCACGAGTGGATCGTGCTGACCGACCACTCCCCTCGGCTGACGGTCGCCCGCGGGCTGTCCGCGGAGCGGCTGATCAGCCAGCTGGACCTGATCGACCGGATCAACACCGACCTCGCGCCGTTCCGGCTGCTCACCGGGATCGAGGTGGACATCCTCGACGACGGCGCGCTGGACCAGCGTGACGACCTGCTGGATCGGCTGGACGTGGTGGTCGCGAGCGTGCACTCGAAACTGCGGATGCCCGGCAAACCGATGACCGAGCGAATGCTCGCCGCGGCCCGCAATCCGCACGTCGACGTGCTCGGCCACTGCACCGGCCGGCTGATCACCGGCCGCGGCCGGCCGGAGTCCGAGTTCGACGCCGAGGCGGTGTTCATCGCGTGCCGGGAGCACGGCGTCGCGGTGGAGATCAACTGCCGCCCGGAACGCCAGGACCCGCCCGACGGCCTGCTCGAACTCGCCCACGAACTCGGCTGTGACTTCGCCATCAACACCGACGCGCACGCGCCCGGCCAACTCGACTGGCAGAACAACGGCTGCGTCCGCGCCGAACAGGTCGGCATCGCCGCCGACCGCGTGCTCAACACCCGCTCGGCATCCGACCTGCTGTCCCGACAGCGCTACTGAAAGCCCCGCTACGGCAGGAGAATCAGGACACCGGCGCGGCCCGGCGCGGCCACCACGGCACCACCGCGGACGTGCGCCGCTGATAGTCGGCGTACTCGGGATAGCGGCTCCGGCTGATGCTCTCGGTGAACCGGGTCGAGCCGACGAACAGCAGGGTGAGCAACACCGCGCCGATGACGGTCCACTGCGTCACCGATCGGGCCGCGATCGCACCGAAGGCGAACACCACCCACCACTGCGCCTGCTCGAAGAAGAAGTTGGGGTGCCGCGAGTAGCGGAACAGGCCCGACTGCGCGAACCGGCGGTCGGGCTCCCGGCCGGCGGCCAACTCGGCATGCTTCCAGCCCTGAAACGTCCACTGCTGCTGGTCGGCGACGGTCTCACCGACCAGGAAGACCAGGAACACCACGGCGGCCACCACATCGCCTACGCCCAGCGGCGAACGGTGCAGCAGCGCGGTGTCGGCGGGCAGGGTGATCAGCAGCAGGATGAGGTTCTGGTAGATCACGATGAAGAACACGTTGAACAGCTGGAACTGCCAGGGCGCCATCCGGGCCCGCAGCACGGCCCACCGGTAGTCCTCGCCACCGCGCGCGTAACCGCCCTTGCGGGCGAAGTTGAAGGTCAGCCGCAACCCCCAGAGCGCGACCAGGCCGAGCATCAGGTCCAGCCGGGCGTCGGCGAAACCGGCCGCACCCGCGAAGATCGCCAGGTAGCCGATCGGCACGATCGACCAGATCCGGTCGACCCAGGAGTACTCGCGGGTGCCGACCGACACCAGCCACACCACCAGGCAGACGCCGGCCAGGGCGAACAGGCAGACCCGCAACGCGTTCATGGTCGCACTCTACTGACCGGTACCAGCTCGACGCCGGTTCCGAACCCGACTTGCAACCGACCCGCCCTGCCGGTCGGTTCAGCGCGCTGACCAGCGCCGTAGGATCACCGACCATGACCACCCCGGCCCTGGCCACCCTTCCGCTGCGGCAGCGCCGGATCGACATCTTCTTCGCGGTCGTGTTCGCCGCCTTCACCATCACCTCGATCATCAGCGACCTGCTGCCGACCATCGGGGTCAACTTCTCGCACCCGTCCAGCAACTTCTTCGTCCAGTCGAACTACTGGTACGCGCACGATGCCGACCCGTTGTTCATGAACCCGCCGGACTGGATGCGCATCGTCACCGGGCTGTCGGCCTTCGTGTACATGCCCTTCTACCTGGTGCTGGTGACCGCGCTGCTGACCGGACGGAACTGGATCCAACTGCCGGCGGTGATCTACGCGACGATGATCGTCTCACTGACCGGGATCGTCGTGTTCGGTGTCGAGTTCTTCGGCGAACCCGCCACCCGCACCGGCAACCCCGGCAAGTTCCTGGTGTTCAACCTGCCCTACGTGCTTGTTCCACTGCTGCTGTTGATCCGGATGCGCAGGCCGCTGCCGTTCAGCCGCCGATTCTGACCTCGATGTTCTGCGCACGGCGAACTAGACTCGGCGGTTGGACAGCGGCGGGCAGCACGGCCCGGCCGGATACGAGGAGACGATGGTCATGAGCACAAGCCTCGGCGACATCGTGGGAACCGATCAGTTCGCGCACGACTGGCGACAGTGGCACAACGACCGGGAGGAGAGCCTGGCCGAGCCCTACGGTTGGCTCGCCCTGGTCTCGCTGGACTGGCTGGAGAACGCGCCCCGGGCGTACCCGGGCCTACCCGGACTGTGGTGGCAGGACCAGGACGCGGCCTACCTCGACCCGCAGGGCACGACCGTGACACACGAGGGCGAGCCGGTCACCGAGGTGCGCCGGTTCGAACTCGTCAACAGCGGTGCCGGCACCCGGGTGATCGCCGGTGACGTGGAGATCGAGATCGCCCGCCGGTCGGGCTACCTGATCCGGGTGCACGACCCGAAAGCGCCGGTGCTGCACGCGTTCCATGGCGTCCCGAGCTACCAGCCGAACCCCGGCTGGGTGATCCAGGGCCGCTTCCAGCCGTTCGACGAGCCGCGGCCCACCACGGTCGGCGCGGTGGTCGAGGGACTCAGCCACGTCTACGTCGCGCCCGGCCTGGTCCACTTCGAACACGACGGTGTCCAGCACACGCTGACCGCGTTCAACGGCAAGCAGCCGGGCGCGCTGAGCATCCTGTTCACCGACGGCACCAGCGGCGTGACGACGTACGCGGCGAACCGCTCGCTGCCGATCGACGCGCCGGCCGAGGACGGCACGGTCGTGCTGGACTTCAACCATGCGGTGAACCTGCCGTGCGCGTTCACCGACTACGCCACCTGCCCGCTTCCGCCGCAGGGCAACAACTTGCCGTTCGCGGTCGAGGCAGGCGAGAAGATCCCCTACGAGCGACTGTCCGACTAGGACGGGCCGGGCCGCGCCGTGGGCTCCGCGGCGTGGCCTGGCCTCAGCTCACAGCTTTCTTGACGAGCGCGGCGATCCGCTTCTCGTCGGCCGCGGTCAACGTCGTCAGGGCGAAGCCCACCGGCCACGTGTTGCCGTCGTCGAGGTTGGCGTTGTCGCTGAAGTTCAACGTCGGGTACCGCGTCTTGAACTTCTGCGCGGGCTGGAAGTGGCAGATGATCTTGCCGTCCCTGGCGTACGCGGGCATCCCGTACCAGAGCTTCGGCGCGAGGTCCGGCGCGTTGGCTTTCACGATGGCGTGCACCCGCTCGGCCACGACCCGATCCGAGTCCACCAGCTCGGCGATCTTCGCCAGCACCTCGGTTTCCCCGTCCGCCTTGCTCGCGCCGCGGCGCGCGGCCTTCAGTTCCTGGGCGCGCGCCTTCATCGCGTCGCGTTCCTCCGCGGTGAAGCCCGCGGACTGCTTCACGGTCGCGGTGGTACTTCTGGCGGGTTTCCGGGTGTCGGCCATCGCCGGTGTCCTCCCCTGTCGGTCCTGCTGGGAACGAATCCCATGCTGGAGAAGCCGCCGGCCCGGCGGCTTCTCCAAAACCGCTAGAACGTGATCAGGTCGGGCGGCCCGACGATCACCCGGATGGTGAAACCGGCGGCGTGCCGGTCCAGCGCGACGTAGTCACACGCCTGGTGCGTCACCCACAGGCCGACCCCGGCGGATCGGCTGTCGATGCTGGGCACGAGTCCGGTCAGCGGGTCGGCCGGCCCGGCGCCGCGGTCGGTCACGGTGACCACGGCCCGGTTCTGGTCGATCCACAGTCGGAACAGCACCGGCCCCCGGCCGTGCACCAGCCCGTTGCTGACCGACTCGCTCGCGGCGAACACGAGATCGGTGACCTGATCCAGGGACAGCCGGGTGCGCCCGGCGGCGGCCACCACGGCGTACCGGGCGGCGTGCGCGCTGGGATTGAGCAGTTCGGTCGTCGGCGGGCCGAATTCGAGCGCGTCCACGGCGGCGGCCCGTCGGGTCAGCAGCCGCGCCGGGTCCTGGTAGGCGCTGTTGACCAGATGCCGGCCGTCGGTGGTGGCGATGTGCGGATGGGTCCGGGTGACGTCGGCGAGCACCGGCTCGGGCGTGGTCCGGGTGTCGTAGGGGCACAGGCCCCACAACGGGAAATCGTCGTAGGCGTGGTTGACCGCGGCCTCGTAGCGGATCCATGAGTCGCCAGGGGCGCCGACCCCGGGGTGCGGCACGTCCCCGACCACCCGGATCTGCTCGGCGCCGGCGGCCACGTGCTGGGCGAGCAGTGAGCGGTAGCCCCTGATCGCAGTTGCCGGCCGGGCGTACTGGTCGGTGGCCGGCATGAAGGTGATGCCGGCGACGCGCGGCAGCTCGCCGTGGAGGAGCTTCGCGTTGTGCTCGGCGAGGGCGACCACGGTGGGCTCGCCCGCCTCGACCCCGCCGGTCACGAAGGGAAGCACAATGGCGAGGAATTCCTCGTCGGAGCCGTAGAACGCGGTCTCGTGCAGGTAGCCGCGGTGGTGCGGAACGGGTCCGGATCTCACGTCGGCGGCCCCGGTGGCACGGCACCCGGCCGGTCCTCGACGGCCCAGCGACGGGCGGGCCGGTGGCCGAAGCCCCGGGCCGTGGTCACCGTCGCGGCAGAGCGCACCCGGTCAGGCTACGCCGTGCGGACCCGGGCCAACCCGCCCGCTCCGGTCCGGACGCGGACCGCCCGGCGGCCGCCGTTGTCCTGTCCGCAACTGTGGTTTCCGGACAGGACAACGGAGTTCGGCAAGCAGCAGGCGGTCCGCTCAGCCGGTCGGGTTGATCTTGTCTGCTTCGATGGTGAGCAGCAGCCGGACCTGGTCGCGGCCGCCGTACCAGGGGTAGGGGCGGCCGAGGTAGCGCTGGGCGAGCTTCTCGACGTGGTCCACCGCGCCGTCGGTGGTGACGTCCAGCACGCGGCCGCGGATGGCGTAGTAGCGCGAGGGATTGCCGGCGTCGGAGACGTTCAGCGCCACCCGGGGGTCGCGCTTGATGTTCCTGATCTTCCGGAAGCCCTGGACGCTGTTGACCAGGATGTGCTTGCCGTCGGTGTCCACCCAGGTCTGGGTGAGCTGCGGCGAGCCGTCGGGCATCGTGGTGGCGATGTAGCAGAGGCTGGGCTGACTCAGTAGGTCGAGCAGGCCCTCGGGAAGATCCATGGCCAGAGCCTAGGACGCGCCCTCGCAGCCGGCCGACCGGCCGGGGTTCACTTCGCGGTGAACAACTGCTCGGCCCAGGTGCTGCCGGCCGGCAGCCCGCCCAGCCCGGGTGGGCAGACGAACAGCGCGCCGCCGATGTGTGTGATGTACTCGTTGAGCGCGTCCTGGGTGCCCAATTTCCGTTGCAGCGTCACGAACTGCTGCGGGTCCTGCATGAACGCGACGAAGAACAGGCCGCCCAGCAGGTTTCCGGTGTCGTCGATGCCGTCGGTGAACGAGTAGCCGCGACGCAGGATGCGCAGGCCGTTGTTGTTCTCGTGCGCGGCCAGCCGAATGTGTGCCTTGGCCGGAATCACCGGATCACCGGTGGCGTCCTTGGCGGTGAAGTTCGGCGTGTCGAACTCCGCCGACCCGGTCAGCGGCGCGCCGGTCGACTTGAACCGGCCGAACACGTTCTCCTGGTCGCTGGCGAAATCCCGGTCCCACTGGTTGAGGTACATCCGAATCCGCCGGGCGACGAGATAACTGCCGCCGCGCAGCCAGGACTGGTCGGTCTCCGCGCCGATCCACACGTACTGGTCGAGCAGGTCGGTCTGGTCGGCGGTGACGTTGCGGGTGCCGTCCTTGAACCCCATCAGGTTGCGTGGCGTCGCCTGGGTGGAACTGGTGGACGCGGTCCGGCCGAAGCCCGTCTCCATCCAGTTCAGCACAACCGTGCCGGTGCCGATCCGGGCCAGGTTGCGGATCGCGTGGAAGGCGACGAGCGGATCGTCGGCGCACGCCTGGATGGCGATGTCGCCGCCGGTGTAGGCCGGGTCGAAGTCCTCCAGCGGCAGCGCGGGCAGCGCCGCGAGCTTGGCCGGCTTACGTGCGGCCAGACCGAACCGGTCGTCGAACAGCGAGGCGCCGTAACCGATGGTGATGGTCAGGTTGCCCGGCTTCAGACCCTGGGCCTCACCGGTGTCCGGCGGCGGCGCCGCCGGGTCGATCTGTCCGGGCACCATCTGCCCGCGGGCCATCGCGTCCGCCGCCGCCGTCCAGTCCCGGAGCATCTCGCGCAGCTCGGCCCCGTCGGTGGCGGAGACGGTGAACGTGGCGAACAGCATCCGGTCCTGCTGGGCGGTGATGATCCCGGCCTGCTTGGCCGCCCGGAACGGCACGATCTGGGTCGCCGGCGCGCCCCCGTCCTGACCCTGCCCGGTGTCGGCGACCGCGTAGCCGCCGGCGAAACCGCCTGCGGCGACGCCGGCCGCGCCCAGGACACCGAGACCGGTGAGCATCCGGCGTCGGGACACTCCCCCCGAACGCTCGCCGTCCTCAGTCATCCTCATCCCTCGCTGTGCTCGTGTCGTGCGGCTGCCGTCCAGTGTCACCCGAGGGCGTCAGGCCACCTTCGCCGGCACCTTGGACATCTCCTCGCCGAAGGCGTTGACCACCTGCGAGAGCGCCTTGCGGGCGTCCGCGCCGACCGTCGAGTAGTTGACGTAGCCGGTGTTCAGGTAGCCCGGCGTCTGCTTGTCGGGCGCCAGCGCGGCGACCACCGCGTTGTACCGGTCCTGCACCGTGGTGGCCAGGTCCGGGTCGATCTTCTGCAACGCCGGCAGCAGCACGTTGAACGCCTCCATCGACCCGTCCAGGTTGGCCTGGAAGTCGATCAGGTCGGTGTGCGAGTAGCGCTCCTCCTCGCCGGTGACCTTGGAGCTCTGGATCTCGTCGATCAGCGAGGTGGCGCCGTCGGCGATCTCGGCCGGCTGGTAGGTCGCCTGGGCGACGAGCGTCTGCAGTTGCTTGACGTTGGTCAGCAGCTGGTTGGCGTAGGCGGGCGCGCCGGCGAGCGTGTTCTGCTGGAACATCAGCTGCTCGATCTTGTGGAAGCCCTTGAAGTCCGACGGCTTGTCGAAGTCGTCGATCCGGCCGTCGATGTTCAGGTCCAGATCGCCCCAGATCTCGGCGACCGGTTCGACCATTTCGTAGTAGGAGCGGGCGGTGCCGTAGATCGACTCGGCCTGGGCCATGTTCCCGGCGTCCACCGCGTTGACGAACGAGGTCGTCCGGGTGACCAACTGGCCGACCTGCTGGATGATCCAGGTGCTGTAGTCGTTGGTCGCCTTGACCAGCGCCGGGTTGTCCTTCCAGGACGCGGTGGACTTGCCGGTCACACTGAAGTCGAACTTCTCCTGGGAGGCCCCCGGGCAGTAGATCTGGTAGCTGCCGTTGTCCAGCCGCAGCGAGAACCCGCCCGACAGGCCGGGTGAGAGGTTCTCCTGCTCCCCCAGCATCCGACCACCGGAGAGCAGTTCGGCCTCGGACACGGCGTCGGCGTTGCTGTTGGCCACCTTGAAGTTGATCACGCCCGCGGGCACCGTCTTCGGGCTGGGCTGGCAGCCGTTCGGGGTCAGCGTCACCGTCACGTCGCCGTTGCCCGGCGCGGCGGCACCGGAGGCCGCCGGACCGCTGCTGGCTGCCGGCTGGCTCACACACGCGGTGGCCAGCAGGCCGGTCGCGGCGAGCAGCAACGGGACGGCGACCAGGCCGCGGCGGCGGTTCAGGGGTGAGCTGGGCACGGCGGTGCTCCGTTTCTGGGATGTACTGGTGAAACCGTTGAGGTGTGGTGGGACGGGCGACTCAGGACTGTTGGGCGCCCACCGGGCTGGCACTGGCGGTGGTCCGAGCGGGCCGCCGCCGGGCGCCGCGCGGCCACAGCACGACGGCGAGCATCGGCACGGCGTAGATCAGCCAGCCGGTGATCTCCAGCACGGTCGGCGTGGGCTGGAGGCCGAGCACGCCGGTGAACAGCGACGCCAGCGGGGTGCCGGCGCGAACCAGGCCGCTGAGATCGAGCGCGCGCTCCTGGCCGAAGTTGATCCACTGGCCTTCCCACGCGGTGTGCAGCGTGGACATGACCAGCCCGGCGGCCACGATGACCAGCACCGCACCGGTGATCTTGAAGAACCGGGCCATGTTCAGCCGGACGCCACCGCGGTAGATGCCGTAGCCGATGCCGATCGCGACCAGGATGCCGAGGATCGCGCCGATCAGGGCGTCGCTGGAGCTCTGGCTGCTCTGCGCGACGGCGAGCAGGAAGACGACGGTCTCGAAGCCCTCCCGCAGCACGGCGAGAAAGGCCATCAGCACCAGGGCGCGGGTCGAGCCCTTGGCCAGCGCGGTGGAGGCGGCGGACTCAAGGTCGCCCTTCATGTTCCGGGCGTGCCGGCTCATCCACAGCACCATGTAGGTGACCATGACCACGGCGAACGCGCCGACCACGGTCTCCAGCCGTTCCTGCTGGGTGAAGTCGAGCGTGTCGGACAGCAGGTGCAGGCCGATACCGAAGGCGACGCAGATCAGGACGGCGATGCCGACCCCGATCCACACGCCGGGCAGGGCATCCCGCCGGCCGCGTTGACCGAGGAAGGCGGCGATGATGCCGACGATGAGTGCTGCTTCGAGACCTTCACGCAGTCCGATGACGAACGTCGGCAACATGGGCTACTCCGCGACTCACTAGGTTTGCCTCGGTTAACTAAGGCAAGCCTATCTAAAGTGAGAGCACACCTCCGTGTCAACCGGCCGACGGGGCAACCCCGTGGTCAGGTGGCGCCCCTCACGGTCGGCTCGGTGGTCCGCGGTTGGCCGTCGGCTGATCCGGGTACACCCCGGACACAGGCAGGTACGCAGGGTGGCCGGTTGGACCCGCGACCTGGCTGATCCCGTACCCGCAGTGGCTGAGACGGAGACCGACGATGGACCGCTATCCCACCCAGACCGAGGCACCTCGCCCAGACGCCCGCCGGTTGTGGGCGGCGGGCGGCGCGACAGCGGTGGTCGCCGCCCTCGCCGCGCTTGTCGGCATTCTGATCGCCCGGGGCATCGCGCACGTGGCCATCCTGGCCCCGAAGGGCGACGGCGCCTGGGGCGACGCCAGCACGGTGACCTACGTGGTGCTCGCCGCGGTCTGCGGACTGCTCGCCACCGGCCTGCTGCACTTCCTGCTGGCCACCACACCGCGGGCGACCCAGTTCTTCGGCTGGATCATGTCGTTGCTGACCGTGGTGGCCATGGTGATCCCGCTGAGCGTGATCACCGACACCGACGACAAGGTCGCCACCGCACTGCTCAACCTGCTGATCGGCGTGGCCATCACCGTGCCGCTGGTGAACATCTCGTTCGTCCGGCGGCCGGCGCGCCCGGCGGCCCGGACCGACGACCTGCCGCCGACCCGCCAGTGGAACGCCTGATCCGCCCGCCCCGCTGAACGTCCGGGTCGCGGGACTGCGCCGCGACCCGGATCAGTGTGTTGTCGTCCCGCGGCACGATTTAGGCGCGGCGCTACGGCCTCCTGACGCGGTAACGCAAATGAGTCACCGTTCCGGTGACCGGCTTTCCCACCGGGATCAACTCGGCCCGCTCTCCGCCGAACAGTGGCGTGCCCGCTGCCAGCAGCAGCGGAACGAGATGAATTCGCACCTCGTCGAGCAGACCCGCGCCGAGCAACTGCCGAGCGACCTCCGCGCCCAACACCACGACGTCCTTGCCGCCCGGCACGGCCTGTCTTGCGCGCCGAACCGCGGCCACAAGTCCATCGAAGGCGAACGTCCCGCCGTTATCGCCCGAGGAGATCCGGCCTGACCCGGTGGGTGACGACAAAGCTCGGGAGGCCGGCCCACGGTGTACCACCCCACGGAACCAGACCAAGTTCGAACGTGCGCCGGCCGACGACGGTCGCCCCGACGGTGGCATCCAGCTGCCGAAACACGTCCAGGTCGGTCTCGCCGTCCGCGCCCTGTCCGACCATCCACGCGTGCAGTCGTTCGCCGCCGTCCCCCATGGGCTCTGCTTCCCGAACCTTCGGACCGGCCGTAAACCCGTCCAGGGACATCGACACGTCCAGCACCACCGTGCTCATCGCTGCGCCTCCTGCGCTCCATCAGCGCCGCCGCCCGGCGCCGTCACCGACAGGTCGGAGCCAGCCTCGCAGTCTCGACATCACACCGGAAGGCGATCGGTGGCAGGGCGAGCGAAACCCGCGTTTCGGTGAATCGCGGCTGGACCGTTGTTAGTTTCGGCTGCCGTTCCGAACAATGACTCCACCACGGAGCCCGACAACCATTCCCGTGCGCCGGAAATATTCACCCCAGCTGCGGTGAATATGTGAAAACCTTGTCCACCCGGACAACCGGCCACGCCCGCGATTCGCCTGTTATATCTGACGGTCAGGTTCGCGGTTTCCGTCGGAGGGAATTCGCATGCGATCGAGTCGATGGCTCCGCCTGGCCGTGGTCGCTCCCCTCGTCGCGGTGCTGTTCGCCGCGTTCGGCCAGCCCGTGCCGACCACCGCGCACGCGGCCGCGGCCCCGGTGTGTTCGGTCTACTGCGACACCCGGGACCCGTCGCTGGCCCGCCAGGAGACCTTTCCGGTGCCCAACCCGAACGACAACGGCCGACTGGTCGAACTGCACGTGTCCGACGCCGACGGGATGGCCTGGGCCAGCGTGGACAACGGCGTGGTCGGCGACTCGGTGTGGCTGGACCGGTCCTGGGACGGCGGCGCGAGCTGGGACGGCCTGCTGGGCGAGGCGTCGATCCCGAGCACCTGGACCGGCACCCGCACGCTGATGTACAACCTGGCCGACCCGGTCGGCCACCGGCGCGGGCTGCTCCGGGCCTGCGCGGACGCGGCCGGGGTCGTCTGCACGTCGTGGGCACATCTGTTGGTGTGCAACCAGTTCTGTGATCAGCGGGACCCTGGCTCGGCGACCGGTGACAGCCAGCCGGTCGCCCCGACCACGCTGTCCGGCCGGCAGATCGCGCTGCACGTCGACCCGGCCACCGGGATGGCCTGGGCGGGCATCGCCGACGGCGAGCCGGGTGACGAGGTCTGGCTCGACCGGTCCTGGAACGAGGGTGCCTCCTGGCCGGACGGTTCGTCGCTGGGCCGGGTGTCGGTCCCGGCCGGGGCGAGCGGCACCCACACCACCATGGTCAACACCCACGACGACATCAGCAGGCTGGCCGGCGGCGCCGTGCGGGCCTGCGGGCGCGCGGTGGAGGGTGAGAACGGCAGCTGCACGGCCTGGGCCCGGCCGGCCGACCACCCGGCACAGGCCGCCGCGGACGCGTTGATGTGGTCCTACGACCCGAACAACGCCTGGTGGCCGAGCAGCTGGTGGAACTCCGCGTCCGCGCTGACCAGCCTGATCGACTACCTGCGGGCCGGCGGCAGCACCGGGTACGACTGGGTGATCGCGCAGACCTTCCAGGTCAACCGGGTGGCGTTCGCGGCGGGGGTGCGGAGCAACGACGCGATCCAGGGCGACTTCATCTCCGCCGCGATCGACGACAGCCAGTGGTGGGCGCTGGCCTGGATCGACGCCTACGACCTGACCGGCAACAGCAGCTACCTCAACGAGGCGGTCACCCTCGCCAACTACGCAGGCCAGTACTGGGACACCAGCACCTGCGGCGGCGGAGTCTGGTGGAACACCGCGAAGACCTACAAGAACTCGATCACCAACGCGCTCTACGTCCGGCTCACCGCCGCCCTGCACAACCGGCTGCCCGGCGACACGGCCTGGCTGGCCAAGGCACGCACGGCCTGGACGTGGTTCACCGGCAGCGGCCTGATCAACTCGGCCGGGCTGGTCAACGACGGGCTGACCACGTCGTGTGCGAACAACGGTCAGACGGTGTGGACCTACAACCAGGGCATGGCCATCGGCGCCGCGGTGGAACTGTGGCGGGCCACCGGCGACTCGTCGGTGCTGGCCACCGGCGAACGACTGGCCGACGCGGCCGTCGCCGCGCCGCAACTGGTCAACAACGGCGTGCTCACCGAGTCCTGCGACCCGACCGGTGCCGGCTGCGACGACGACCAGAAACAGTTCAAGGGCATCTTCACCCGCTATCTGGGCGAACTCGCCACGGCCACGGGAAACGCCGGCTACCACACCTTCCTGCAGACCCAGGCGAACACGATCTGGTCGGCCGACCGTGACTCGTTCGACCAGATCGGCGCCCGGTGGTCAGGTCAGCAGCCCGACGTTGCCGACTGGCGCACCCAGGCCAGCGGACTGGACGCGCTGGACGCGGCCGGCGACATCTCGTCCCTGTCCAGCGGCAACAGCGTGGCCGGCAGTACCAGCCATTCCCAGCGGTGACAGTTGGAGGACCTCGTCATGTCGATTCGGCGGCGCAGCTTTCTCGCCGGTTCCCTGGCCGCGCTCGGCGGTGTCACCCTCAGTGGCCTGCCGACCTTCGCTTCGGCCGGGGTGTCCGGCGCGCAGTACCCGGTCAACCGGGCGCCGTTGCAGCCGGCCGCCTTCCTGCGCCTGCCACCGGGATCGGTCCGGCCGGCCGGATGGCTGGCCACCCAACTGGACCGTCAGCTCACCGGCCTGAACGGCCAGTACCAGAGCTACTCGCACTTCCTGGTGCCGGCGAACACCGGTTGGGTGCATCCCGACCTGGTGGGCTGGGAGGAGGTGCCCTACTGGCTGCGCGGCTACGGCGACCTGGGCTACGTCACCGGTGACGCGACGGTCCAGTCGAACACCGCGCAGTGGATCGACTCGGTGCTGGCCACCCAGGCATCGGACGGCTTCTTCGGCCCGACGGAGCTGCGCACCTCGCTCAACGGGCACGCCGACCTCTGGCCGCACATGCCGATGCTGCACGCGCTGCGATCCTGGTCGGAGTACCACGGCGACACCAGCGTGCAGACGTTCCTGAACCGATACTTCCAGTTCGTCGCCACCCAGCCCGACGGGGTGTTCACCGACGGCTGGGGCACGACCCGGTGGGGTGACACCATCGACGTGATCTACTGGCTGTTCAACCGGACCGGAGACACCGGCCTGCTGAGCCTGGTCACCCGCATCCACCAGCAGTCGGCGAACTGGGTGAACAACATCGCCAGCCTGCACAACGTCAACTTCGCTCAGGGTTTCCGCGAGCCGACGCAGTACTGGACCCTGTCGGGTGACAGCACGCACCGCGCCGCCAGTTACCAGAACTACAACTCGATGATGGCCACCTACGGCCAGTTCCCGGGCGGCGGCTTCGCGGGCGACGAGATCGCCCGGCCGGGTTTCGGCGACCCCCGCCAGGGCTTCGAGACCTGCGGCATCGTCGAGTTCATGGCCAGCAACGAGATTCTCACCCGAACCACCGGCGACCCGCTCTGGGCCGACCGCACCGAGGAACTCGCCTTCAACATGCTGCCCGCCGCGCTCGACCCGCAGGGCAAGGTCGCGCACTACATCACCAGCGCCAACAGTATCCAACTGGACGACAACGCCAAAACCCGGCAACAGTTCGACAACACGTTCGCCATGCAGGCCTACCTGCCCGGCGTGGATCAGTACCGGTGCTGCCCGCACAACTACGGTCAGGGCTGGCCCTACTACGTCGAGGAAATGTGGCTGGCCACACCGGATGGCGGCCTGGCCGCAGCCCTCTACGGCCCATCCACGGTGACAGCGTTGGTCTCCGGCGGCGTCTCGGCCACCATCACCGAACAGACCAGCTACCCGTTCAGCGACACCGTCACCTTCACCGTGTCCCTCAAGGCGCCGGCAGTCTTCTCCTTCGCGGTCCGGATTCCCGGCTGGTGCACAGCACCGCAACTGTCGGTCAACGGCGGCGCGGTCGCGGTCGCCGCCGGTCCCCGGTTCGCCACCGTCAACCGAACCTGGGCCAACGGCGACACGGTCACCCTCCGACTGCCCAGCCGGCCGACGCTGACCACCTGGACGGCGAATGACAACGCCGTCTCGGTGAACTGCGGCGCGCTGACGTACTCGTTGCAGATCAACGAGCAGTGGAGCCAGGTCGCCGGCACCGCACAATGGCCGCAGTACCAGGTCACCGCGGGCTCGGCGTGGAACGTCGGGTTGGTGGCCGGGCAGCAGTTCGCCCTGACCAGCGGCGGCGGCAACGTCAACGACCCGTTCGTGCTGGCCAACGTGCCGGTCCGGATCACCGCGCAGGCGCAGCAGATCCCGGACTGGACGGCCGACAGCGAGCAGGTGGTCGGCACGCTGGCGGGTACCGGCCCGATCAGCTCGTCGGCGCCGACCCAGCAGGTCACCCTGGTCCCGATGGGCGCCGCCCGGCTGCGCATCACCGCGTTCCCGCAGACCGGTGGCAGTACGCCGTGGGGCACTCCCGGGGTGAACTGTCGGATTCAGAACCAGAACAGTGGCAAGGTCCTCGCGGTGGACCAGATGTCGACGGCGGACTCGGCGCAGGTGGTCCAGTTCGACGACAGCGGCACCCCCGACCACCTGTGGCAGGTACTGGACAACGGCAACGGCCTGGTCAAGATCCGCAACGTGCACTCGGCAAAGGTGCTGGGCGTCGACCAGATGTCCACCGCCGACTCCGCGTCGGTCGTACAGTTCACCGACAGCGGCACCATCGACCACGTCTGGCAGCTGATCGACAACGGCGACGGCTGGTTCCGGCTGCACAACCTGAACAGCGGCAAGGTCCTGGGCGTGGACCAGATGTCCACCGCCGACTCCGCACACGTCGTCCAGTACGACGACAACGGCACCGCGGACCACCTGTGGCGGCTGATCCCGGACGGGAACGTCCGGATCGAGAACGTGAACTCGACCAAGATGTTGGGGGTGGACCAGATGTCCACCGCCGACTCGGCCCAGGTGGTCCAGTTCGCGGACACCGGCACCGCGGATCACCTGTGGCAGTTCGTCCCGGACGCGAACGGTTACTTCCGCATCCGCAACCTGAACAGCGGCAAGGTGTTGGGCGTGGACCAGATGTCCACCGCGGACTCGGCACACGTGGTCCAGTACGACGACAACGGCACCGCGGATCATCTGTGGCGCCTGCGGGCCGACGTAGGCAATGTCTGGCGGGTGCAGAATGCCAACAGCGGCAAGGTGCTGGGCGTGGACGGGATGTCCTACGCGGACTCGGCCCTGGTGGTCCAGTTCGACGACTCGGGAACCGCCGACCACCTCTGGCGACTGCGCTAAGCCCAGGCGGAGAGAGTGGCCCCGCGCTTCGTCCGGACTGCCACGGCCGAGGAGACCCTGGCCAGGGTCAGGCTATCCTCGGATACGTCGATGATGGCAAGGCGAGGGAGGTTGTCTCGTGTCACTCGGCGATCCGGAGGACGTGCACAATGAGCTGCCGTTCGTCGACGAACTCCAGGTACTCGTGCCTGCCCCGGCCAGTGCGGTGTGGCGCGCTCTCAGCAAGCAGTTCAGCCATTTCCGGCACGCCCCCATCGTGGCCTTGACGCACCTGCTGGGCACCGAACCACGACGAGCCGCGGGCGGTCTGCTCAGCGAGGGCTCGGCGTTGCCCGGATTCGCGGTCACCGAAGCCGTTCCCGGCGACCGCGTACGGCTCACCGGACGACACCGGTTCTCGCAGTACGAACTCATCCTGAGCCTGACCACCCGGCCCGGGGGGACGATGCTCAGCGCACGCAGCTACGCACGGTTCCCCGGGCTGCACGGATCTGTCTACCGGCAGCTGGTCATCGGGTCCACCGCTCACCGTGTCCTGCTGGGCGGTTTGCTCCGCACGGTCCGCCGCCGGGCAGTGCGGAGTCTGGCCTGACACCGGTTTTCCGGCAACCAGGGACTGAGCCGCCGCGCGCCTCAACCCTCCGCCAGAATCACCGTACGACAAGCCAGATGCAACGCCAACCGCTCATCCCGCTGATGCAGGTCCACCGCCAACAACTGCTCAACCCGACCGATCCGCGCGGCAACGGTATTGCGATGAACCCCCAGCACCGCAGCGGTCTCGGCGATCGACGACTCCGCGTCCAGATAAGCCGCCAACGTACGAACGAGATCTCCCGGCAACCCGGCCAACGGAGCCAACAACGTCCGCGCCGCCGGCTCGAAAGTGTCCGTCCGGGTCCACTCCAACAACAACTGAGCCATCCCCAACTGGTCCACGTGCAGGAAGTGGCCGGTCTCCGGCCGAGTGGCGGCGAGCCGGGCCGCGTCGGTCGCCTCGGCCAGGGTCGCGGCCAGGCCGGCGGGGCGCGGATGCGGTCGGCCGACGCCCATGTGTGTGCCGACCCGGGCCCGCAGCTCCCGATGCGCGGCCCGCAGCCGGGCGGCCAACTCCTGGACCCGCTCGGCAGTGGGTTCCTGCCCGAACGTCACCCACGCGGTCCACCCGTCGCCGTGCTCCACCACGGTCGCGTCCACTCCGTGACCGCCCAGCGACCGGATCACCTCCTGCCCACGGGCCACCGTGTCCACCGTCGCCCGCGCCCCGATCCGGAACCCGACGTGCCACCCGCCCAACCGCCAACCGGCGTCGGCCGCCCGCCTCCGCAGTTCAGCGGTCGGCTCGCCGTCCAGGCGAAGCAGGTCGCCCAACAACGCGGCCCGGGATCGCGCGTCCCGCTCCAGTTCGAGGCGTTGGGCCAACAACCACCGCTGCACGGCATCGGCAGCGACCACCAGCGCGGGCGGCACGACCTCGGCCCGCGCCGCCGCACTGCCGTGCAGGCCGACCGTGAGCCACAGTTCTGGACGGCTGGTGCCGGGCGGGATCGCGGGGTGGGCGAGCAGCAGGCCGTCGGGCAGCTCGATCCGTTGCGGCACCGGCTCGTGCACCCGGACCAGGCCCAGCCCGTCGGCGTCCCCGGCCAGCAGGTCGCCGTTGTCGTCCAGCAGTGCGACCGGAGCGCGCAGCAGCTCACCCAGGCCGGTCACCACGGCGTCCGGTGGGCTGAGCCGGTCGCCGAACGCCCGGTGCGCGGCCATCACCACCCGGGCACCGTCCAGGTCGGGGGCGGCCAGCAGCAGCCTGGCCTCGGTCAGCAGGTCCAGCGGATCGGCGGTACCCGCCAACAACGGCAACTCCAGTCGGTCGCCGAGCAGCCGGCTGCCCAGCGGCGGCTCACCGGACACCAGCACGCCGGCCCCGCCCGCGTCGGCCACCCGGCGCAGCAACGCGTCGAGCCGCCAGTCACCGAGGAACATCTCGCCGACGAGCACCACCAACTCCCCCGCGACCGCCGGATGCCGAGGCGCCGGGCCGAGTACCGCGCGGACCAGCGAGACCTCCCGGTCCAGGCCGTCGGCCCCGGCCAACACGCGGACCTCCCGCGCCCAGTCCGGCAGGGACAGCAACCGACGCACCGACGCGCTCATCCGGGCGCCCCCAGCAGCACCGGGTCGCAGTCGACGCCGAAGGCCCTCGGCCACACCACCGGCAGCCGTGCCGGGTCGGTCCAGAACACCGGCGCGGGCAGTTGCAGCACCGCGACCTCGATGCCCGGCCGCACGACGTCACACGAGATCGGCACGCCCGTGCGCCGGTCCAGCACCACCAGCACGTCCGGCGTGCTGGCCACCGGCACGCCGTCGGACACCGCGAGCAGGTACTCGTTCTCCATCTCCAGCCGCAGCAACGTCCCCGCCCGGTGCTCCCGCAGGGTGAGGCTGCCCCGGCCGAACCCTGTCCGGCCGTGCTGCGCCGGGCCCGCCCGCCAGGTCACCTCCAGGATGCGACCGGCCGCCAGCAGTCGGCCACCGACCGCGGTCGCGAGTTCGTCGAGGTCGGGTTCCGGGCCGACGGTGAGCGCCCGCCGGCCCAACTCCAGCGCGCCGCTGACGCTGCCGATCACCGCGCACTCGGCCAGTTGGCTCACCTGGATCGGCGCGAGGGCGAGCACCGCCCAGCCACCCGCGCCGGTCAGGAACGCGCGGGCCGCGCGTTCCACGTCGGCCGACGTTCCCTCGGCGAGCACGAGTACCTGGCCGCTCGGCTCGGCCAGCGCCGCCGGCGCCAACCCACGGCCCACCGCCGCCACCGAAAGCTGGTCCAGCCTCGGCAACCCACGACCGGACAGATCAGCATCCACTGTGGACAGACCGAGGTCGCCGGCGACGACCAGCGGCATCAGCCCGTTGAGGCCGCCGACCTCAATGGACATCACCGCGTCCACCGGTCGCGCGGTCCACCGCCGGATCGCGGCGACCGCGGTGCGGAACTCGTGGCCGCCGGGCAGCTTCTCGGCGAACACCGCGGTCGCACCGATCACCCCGACCGGCACCACCCACGCCCGTCCGTCCAGTGCGGACACCGACGTGACCGAGACGGAACGGCCGGCGGCCAGCCGCTGGCGCAGCAACACCGCGGCGGTCAGTGTGTCGCCGCCACCACCGGAACCCAACAGTGAGACGCCCCGCTCCAGGGCGGCCACGTCGGCCGTGTTGATCCGCATGTGGACAGCTTGCCCCATGCCGGGACTGCGAACCGGCTCAGTTCGGCTCGACCAACCGCTCCACCGGACGGAACTCCCCGGCCAGGCCGAAGCAGGCCGGTCCGAACACGGCCAGGGCGGCCGGCGTGCGCATCAGGTCCGGGGTGGAGATGCCCACCACACAGACACGCTGGCCGAAGCGCAGCGTCTCGGTGGTGATCGGCTCGCCGGTCTCCGCGTCGAGCACGCAGATCAGGTCGGGCACCAGGCAGCGCACCGCACCGTCCACGGTGGCGACCAGGTTCTCGTTCTGGAACTGGAGTTCGAGCTTGTGACCGCCGTCGAAGGAGATCGCGGTCGCCTGGCCGCGCGCGAAACCCTCCTCGGTGCGCCTCTGCACGTCGGCGATCTTGCCCCGGAACAGCACCCGCAGGTGCCGGTAGAGCGTGCCGGCGAGGAAGTCGCCGAGCCGGGCGATCGGGTCCTCATTGGCCTCCCGGGCCAACCGGATCGCCCGCCCGACACCCAGCGCGAGGGTCAGCGTGCGGGGCACGGCGGTGCGCTTCACGTCCGCGCCGCTCATCGCGTACTCGGCGATGTGCGCCACCCCGCCCAGCCGCACGGTCACCCCACGGGCGAGCCATTCCATCCGCCGGTTGTCGCTGCCGGTGTCGATCACCGCGGTCTCGCCGGACTCGCCGGCGACCGCCATCGGCGAGCCGGGCACGCCGTAGACGCCGAAGGTCTCCATCTGCAGCTCGGGAAACGCCCGGCCCATGCCGTCCGCGTCGACCACCGGCAGGCCGGTACGCGCGCCGACGACGAGCGGGATCATCGAGTTGATGCCGCCACACTCGATCGGCATGGTCGCACTCGCCGTGCGGCCCAGCCGGGTCTCCAGCGCGCGCAGCGCGGTGATCGGCTCCTGCCCGGTGGGCAGCTTCTCGAAGACCACGGTCGGCGCGCCCATCTGCGCGGTCGGGATGACCAGCGCCGCGTCATCCACCTCGGCGGGGTCCAGCACGGTCACCGGCCCGCACTCGCGGATCGCCTGCCGGACCAGCAGCCGGCCGACGTAGGGGTCGCCACCGCCGCCGGTGCCCAACACGGCGGCGCCGCGGGCCAGGTCGGGCAGGTGGTCCTCGGTCAGCAGCCAGCTCACGCGTTCACCCCGATCGGCTCGATGTCATAACCGAAATACCTCGGACCGGCCAGCGCCAGGCCCGCCGGCGTGTGCCAGCGCGGGTCGGCCGGTGCGGCGATCACCGTGAGCCGCTGGCCGAAGCGCAGGCCCTCGGTGGTGACCGCCTCGCCGGACTCCCGGTCCAGCGTGCAGATCAGGTCGGGCACCGACGCGATCACCGCGCCGCCCGACTCGGCGACCAGGTGCTCGTTCTGGAAGCGCAGCACGAGTTCGCCGCCGGTGTCGGTGTCCGTGCCGGCCAACCGCGCCTCACCGCGGGCGAAGCCGGTCGTGGTGCGCCGGGCCACGTCGACGACCTTGCCGTGGAACAGCAGTCGCCCGCCGAGCCGGTGCACGACCGCGGCCACCGGGTCGGTGTGTTCGGCCCGCGCCCGCCGGACCAGACCGCCGAGTTCGGCACACAGCGACAGCGTGCCGCCGACCATCGAGCTGCGCGCCTGCTGGCCGGACATGGCGAACGTACTGATCATCGCCGAGCAGCCCATGTCGATGGTGGCCGAGCGGGCCAGCCGCTCGGCCCAGTGGTTGGTCACCGTGTCCAGGACGCCCCGGTTGCCCTTCTCGTCAGCGATCGACATCGGCGTGGCCCGGATTCCGTAGAGCGTGGGCAGCACCATCTGGAGTTCGGGGAACGCCCGGCCCATCCCGTCCGCGTCCACCAGCGGCAGGCCCAGTTGCGCGGCGGCCACCACCGGGATGAGCGAGTTCACGCCACCCGCCTCGGCGCAGGCGATGTGGGTCAGCCGCCTGCCGAGGTAATCGGCGAGCGTGTTCGCGGCCAGGGCGACCTGCTCGACGCTGGGCAGTTTCTCCACCATCACGGTCGGCGCGCCCATCATCGCCACCGGCAGCACCACCGCGTCGGCCGGAACCTCGGCCAGCCCGCAGAGGGTGACCGGGCCGTAGGCGCGCACCGCCGAGGCGGCCAGCAGCCGGCCGATGTAGGGGTCACCGCCGCCCCCGGTGCCCAGAATGGCCGCGCCCCGGGCGATGTCGGCCAGATCGGCCTCGGTGATCTCGCGCATGGTCACGCCCCGAGCTGTAGGTCGCCGACGGCCTTCACCCTGATCCGGGTCGCATTGCCCGGCAGGTAAGGGATCGGCACCTCGTCGAAGTCCACAATGTCCACACTGGACGGTGTGGCCCCGGCGGCGACCGCGCGGTCCACCGCCTCCTGCTTGGCCTCGTCGACCACCGCGTCCCGACGGCCCGGCTCGATCGCGTAGACCCGGTCCACCTCGCCGCTGATCTGCGCGATGGCCGCGCCGATCGCGTTGGCCACGGCGAAGTTCTCCGGCCTGCGCACC
Organism: Pseudonocardiaceae bacterium; assembly: GCA_036268615.1. Classification (GTDB taxonomy): domain Bacteria; phylum Actinomycetota; class Actinomycetes; order Mycobacteriales; family Pseudonocardiaceae; genus DATATV01. The sequence goes on along the minus strand of DATATV010000109.1, from coordinate 8,046 downwards.
TCACCGGCGCCGGCCAGCACGTCGGGCAGCAGCACCGAGCCACCGCCGACGGCGACCACCGGCAGCGGTTCGGCCGAGGTGCGCATCCGCTCCACCGCGTCGGACACGTCCCCGGCGATCCGGGCCAGCGCCGCGGCCACCAGATCCTTGTCCAGCCCGGCGACCCGGTCCGGGTCACCGATCTCGGCACGCCCGGCGGCGACCGCGATGTCGGTCGCGGTCAGCGTGTCACCGCCGAACACCAGCGCCCGCGAGATCAGCTCGTAGCCCACCGAATCCGGGCCGACGGTCACGTCGGCAGCGCCGCCGCGCACCAGGCTGCCGCCGCCGAGGCCGATGGACAGCACGTCGGGCATCCGGAAGTTGGTGCGGATGCCGGCGACGCTGATGTCCGTGGTCGCCTCACGCGGGAACCCCTGGCGCAGCACGCCGATGTCGCTCGTGGTGCCGCCGACGTCGACCACCGCGCAGGTGCTCAGGCCGGACAGCACGGCGGCGCCGCGCATCGAGTTGGTCGGCCCGGAGGCGAACGTGGCCACCGGATAGCGGCGGGCGAAGTCCATGTCCATCAACGTGCCGTCGTTCTGGCTCAGGTAGAGCGGCGCGTGGATGCCCGCGCCGGTCACCGACGCGGCCAAGCCGTCCACGATGTGCGCCGCCAGTTCGCGCAGCGCCGCGTTGATGATGGTCGCGTTCTCCCGTTCCAGCAGCCCGATCCGGCCGATCTCGTGGGACAGCGAGATCGGCACCCCGGGCAGTTCGGCCGCGATCACCTCGGCCGCGCGCGCCTCGAACTCGGCGTTCACCGGCGAGAAGACCGAGGTGATCGCGACGCTGCGGACGCCAACCCGGCCCATCTCGTCGGCGGCCTTGCGCAGCTCGGCCTCGTCCAGTTCGGCGATGTGCCGCCCGTCGAACTCGTGTCCGCCGTGACACAGGTAGCCCCGCCCGGCGATCGCCTCGACCAGCCGGGGCGGCCAGTCCACCATCGGCGGCAGCGACGCGCCGGCCGGCAGGCTCAGCCGGATCGCCGCGGTCGGCGCCAGCCGACGCGCCTCGACCAGGGCGTTGATGAAGTGCGTCGTGCCGATCATCACCGCCCGGACCTCGGCCGGCTCGAACGCACGCCGCGCCTGCAGGCCGTCGATCGCGGCGACGATGCCGGAGGTGACGTCCTCGGTGGTGCTCGTCTTGACCGCGGCCAGCACGTCGGTTCCGTCGAGCAGGACCGCGTCGGTGTTGGTGCCACCGACATCGATACCGATACGCACGAATCAACTCTCCTCAGTCGTCAGCTGGCAGTGGTCGCGGTGGTCGCCGGGGTGACCTCGACCGGCTCGCCCGTTGCCGGGTCACCGCTGCGGCCGATGCCACGGATCAGGCCCGCCTTGCCGGCCACCACGTAGAGCACGAACGCGACGACCAGCGAGTTGATGCTGGGCAGGCCGACGGTGACGTACTGGCCGACCAGCCCGGCGGCCAGCCAGATCAGCAGCGTCGCCGGCACCCACATCGGCGCGTCCCGCGGCAGCCGGTCGGCCGCGCGGGCCGCGTCCAGCTCACCGCGCCAGCGGCGGACGATGAAGTACTCGGCGACCATGATCCCGGCGATCGGTGGGAAGGCGACGCCCAGCACGGTGAGGAACTCGGTGAACTTGGTCAGGATGCCCGCCGCGGCCAGCACGCTGCCGATCACGCCGATCACCGCGGTGGCCACGCCTCGGTTGAGCTTGCGGCCGAACACGGTGCCGACGAAGTTCACCAGGCCGAGACCGGACGAGTACAAGTTCCAGTCGTTGATCTTCACGGTGCCGGCGACCACCACCAGGATGCCCACCCAGCCCACCGACGAGGTGACGATCGTGGTCACGTCCGCGGACCGCACCGCGTGTGCGAGCAGGACTCCGGCCAGGCCGATCACGTACTCGCCGAGGGTGATGCCCAGCAGCGTCTGCTTGACCACGTCGCCGACCGTCCGGTTGAACCGGGTCATGTCCGGCGTGATGATCGCGCCGACGATGAAACCGCCGGCGACCACCGTCGTGCCGGCGAGCAGACCCAGGTGCGGGCCGGGCGCGGGCTGGGCCACCAGCGTGCCGATGTGGTGCCGGGACAGCTCGGACACGATCGACCAGCCGACCAGGATCAGGAACGCCGGCACGGTGACGAACGCCGTCCACGCCATCGAACTGAAGCCGCGCAACACCACCGCGGTGACCACCAGGCCGAACACGAGCGACCAGCCCCACGCCGGCAGGCCGCCGACCAGCGCGGCCAGGCCCTGCGCGGAGACCGCCGACTGGATGCCGAACCAGCCGATCAGGCTGATCCCGATGGCCAGGCCGATCAGTGCCGAACCGGCCTTGCCGAAGCCGGTCCATCGGCCCAGCATCGAGGTGGACAGGCCCTCCTTCACGCCGATCACGCCGACGAAGATGGAGACCACCTCAAGGATGACCGCGCCGAGGGTGAGGGCGAGAAATGCCTGCCAGAAACCCATGCCGTAGCCCAGCGTCGCGCCGAGCAGGAACTGGCTGAGCGCGGAGACCTGGCCGAATCGCTGTACCGCGACCGACCACCAGGAATAGCGGGCACTCTCGGGCACCCTGGTCAATGCGTAGTCGTCGACTCCGACGGTCGTGGCCATGTGAACCTCCCTGGTGAACACCGACGGGGAGAGGGGGTTGCTGGCCTACGCTAAGTGTCGACCGGGGTCGAGTCAGTGTGCGAACCGCACGTTCGGACCGGGCGAGTCGTGCACATCGCACAGTGTCCGGGCGCACTTTCAGTAGTTCGGCGGCCTGCGGTCCGACCAGCCCTGTTGGGCCTCCAACTGGCCGGCGAGCGAGATCAGCCGGGCCTCGGTGCCGGCCGGGCCCAGCAGCTGCGCGCCCAGCGGCAGGCCGTCGTCGGTCAGTCCGGCCGGCACGTTCACCGCGGGCCAGCCCAGCGCGTTCCACGGCCAGGCATACGGGCAGGCGGCCACCATCGTCCGGTTCAGCGCGCCGGAACTGAGTCCCTGCCACTCGCCGACGGCCGGCGGCAGGCACGCCGTGGTCGGCGCGAGCACCACGTCGACCCGGTCGAAGATCCCACCCACCTGACGTTCGGACAGCGCGGCGCTGGGCCGGGTGAGGAATTCGAGGTGCCGGCCGAACCACTTGCCGGTGGCGATGTTGTGCCGGGTGCGCGGATCGAGCAGGCTGACGTCCGGGATCGTGGCGGCCATCGCATACAGGCTGCCGGCCGACCGGGCGAGGAAGTTGAGGCCCACCAAGCCATATCGCGGCTCGTCGGCGACCACGTCGTGGCCGAGCGCGGTGAGCGCCGCAGCCAGTCGCTCCACCCCGGCGCGCACCACGGGATCGAGCCGCGGCCGGTAGCCGGTGAACGGCGGGCGCAGCGACAGCCCGATCCGCAGTCGGCCGGGGTCACGGCCGGCGGCGGCCAGGAAGCTGTCCGGCCCGTCCGGCCGCTGGTCGGCGAGGACGTCCAGCAGCAGCGCGGCGTCCGCGGTCGTGCGGGCGAGCGGGCCGGGCGTGCTCGCGCCGTCGGAGGCGCCGCCGCCGATCCGGCCGCGCTGCGGCTTGATCCCCACCAGGTGGGTCCAGGACGCCGGGATGCGAATCGAACCGGCACCGTCCGAACCGACCGCCACCGGCACGAGCCCGGCGGCGACCGCGGCCGCCGACCCGCCGGAGGAGCCGCCGGGGGTGCGGTCCAACCGCCACGGGTTGCGGGTCCGGCCGAACGCGCTGCCCTCGGTGAAGGGCCACTGACCCAGCTCCGGCGCGTTCGTCTTGCCGACGATCACCGCACCGGCCGCCTTCAGCCGCCGGGCCACCTCTGAGTCGACAGTTGCCAACGGAAATGGCCCGGGGCAACCGAAAGCGGTCGGCTCGCCGATGAGGTCCGCGTCGTCCTTCATGGCCACCGGCACCCCGAGCAGCGGCGCCCGCTCCCCCGCGCGCAGCCGCCGGTCGGCCTCGGCCGCCTCGGCCAGCGCGGCCGACGCGCGGACCACCCGGAACGCGTTGATCTCGGGCTGGCTCGCCTCGATCCGGGCGAGCGCCTGCCGGGTCAGTTCGGCCGCGGAGGCACTGCCCTCGGCGAGCAGCGCGGCGATCCGGATCGGACCCAGGTGAAACGGCACGGTGGAGGCAGACTCGGACGCCACGACCACACGCTACCGATTCCGGAGCACCGCGGTGCGGTCACACCCGTAGTGGCGCAGGCCACACCGGTGGCCTCGCCTTGTGTCCGGACCGGTCGGTCGGTCAAGCTGGGTCCGGGCGCCAACGGCGAGGGATGGGTGTGCATTGACCGGAACCGGGTTTTTCACGTCAGTCGACGATGTGTCGGCGAAACTGGCCGAGACCGGCTACCTCGCGTCGACCGCCGTGGCGACCACGGTGTTCCTGGCCGACCAGCTCGGCAAGCCGCTGCTGGTCGAGGGTCCGGCCGGGGTCGGCAAGACCGAGCTGGCCAAGGCCGTGGCCGCGGTCACCGGCTCGCGACTGGTGCGGCTGCAGTGTTATGAGGGCGTCGACGAGTCGCGCGCGCTCTACGAGTGGAATCACGCCAAGCAACTGCTGCGGATCACCGCCGGCCGGGACGAGACCTGGGACGAGGCGCGCACCGACATCTTCAGCGAGGAGTTCCTGCTCCCCCGCCCGCTGCTCACCGCGATCCGCGGCGACGAGCCGACCGTGCTGTTGATCGACGAGACCGACAAGGCCGATGTCGAGGTCGAGGGCCTGCTGTTGGAGGTGCTCGGCGACTTCCAGGTCACCGTGCCCGAGCTCGGCACGATCACCGCCGCCCGCCAGCCGTTCGTCGTGCTCACCTCCAACGCGACCCGCGAGCTGTCCGAGGCGCTGCGCCGCCGCTGCCTGTTCCTGCACATCGACTTCCCGGACGAGCAGTTGGAAACGCGGATCGTCCGGCTCAGGGTGCCCGACACCAACGAGGTGCTCGCCGCGTCGCTGGTCCGGGTGGTCAACGCGCTGCGCGGGATGCGGCTGCGCAAGGTTCCCTCGGTGGCCGAGACGATCGACTGGGCCCGCACGCTGCTCGCGCTGGGCGCCGACACGCTGGACGAGGCGGTGGTGCGGGACAGCCTCGGGGTCATCCTGAAGCATCAGGAGGACGTGCTCACCGCGGGCCAGAAACTCAAGCTGGACAGCGTGTTGGACGGCCCGGTCCGGTGACCGCCGGGGAGTCGGCGTCGACCGGCGTGTTGGAGCGGTTGACCGCGATGGTGCAGGCGCTGCGCACGCACGGGATGCTGACCGGCCCCGGGGAGACCGTCGACGCCGCGGCCGCGCTGCGGGTGCTCGGCCTGGCCGACCGGGAGCGGCTGCGCGCGGGCCTGGCGGCGACGCTGGTCCGCCGGGACGGGCAGCGCGCAGTGTTCGACTCGACCTTCGACCTCTACTTCCCGCTCGGCGTCGGCACTCCCGAGCACCGCCGCACACCGGCCGGTTCGGACGACGAGCTGACCCGGCTGCGCGACCTGCTGACCGACGCGTTGGCCAGCAACGACGAGGACAGCCTGAGCCAGCTCGCCGGCGCGGCGGTGGACGCGCTGGGCTGGTACGGCGCGGGCAGCGCCGCGACCAGCGGCTGGTCGGCCTACCAGACCCTGGACCGGCTCCGGCCGCACACGCTGGCCGCCCGGGTGCTCGCCGCGATGCGCGCCGGCCAGGCCGAGACCGAGGCGTTCACCGATGTGGTGGACAACGACGAGGTGCAGCGCCGGATCGGCCGCTTCCGCGAGCGGGTGCAGACCGAGGCACTGCGCCGGGCCGCCGAGTTGCGCGGCCGGGAGCGGGTGGCCCGGCACGCCGTCGCGCCCACCACCGACCAGGTCGACTTCCTGCTCGCCAGCCGTGCCCAGCTCGCCGACCTGCGCCGCACGGTGCAACCGTTGTCCCGCAAGCTGGCCACCCGGCTGGCCGCGCGGCGGCGGCGCGCCAACCGGGGGCAGATCGACCTGCGCAAGACGCTGCGCCGCTCACTGTCCACCGGCGGGGTGCCGCTGCGACCGGCCTATCGGCACCGGCGGCCGAGCCGGCCGGAAATCGTGCTGTTGTGCGACATGTCCGGCTCGGTGGCCAGTTTCGCGAACTTCACCATGCTGCTCGTCCAGGCGTTGCACGACCAGTTCAGCAAGGTGCGGGTGTTCGCCTTCGTGGACAGCACCGACGAGGTGACCGAACTGGTCACCAACGGGTCGGCCGACCCGGCCGAACTCGGCAGCCGCATCCTCACCGAGGCCAAGGTGATCGGCTGGGACGGCCACAGCGACTACGGCCGGGCGCTGCGCGAGTTCGCCGCCGACTACCTCGACGCGGTCGGGCCGCGCACCTCCGTACTGATCCTCGGCGACGCCCGTACCAACGGCGGCGACCCGAACCTGGCGGACCTGCGCCGGGTGGTCGAACGCGCCCGCCGGGTCTACTGGCTCAACCCCGAACGCGTCGGCCTGTGGTCGAGCGGCGACTCGGCGGCGCACGCCTACGCCGAGGTGGTGGAGATGTTCGAGTGCCGCAACACCCGGCAGCTCAACGATCTGGTCGCCCGGCTGCTGCCGATCTGAGCCTGGTCCCGCTCAGCCGCCGACCAACTCGGTGACCCGGCCTGCGGCGGCGAGCATCGCCGGGGCGTGTGCCCGCAGCCGCGCCAGGTCCTCGGCCGAGTGCACGTCGAACTCCCCCGCCTCCGCCGACAGCGGCGCCAGCAGCTCGCGCAACTGCCCGCCCAACTCGTCATCCCGGCAGTCCCGCACCGCCGGCACCAGCTCGCCCAGCGAGTAGAGCGCCCGGGCGAGCGCGCCGGCCCGCACCCGCGGTTCGAGCAGCAGGGAGACCAGCCGCAGGGTGCGGCGGGTGGCGCGCAGGGCCAGGTCAGGGGTGGCGGACAGCGGTCCATTGGCCGGAGTGCGGTCCCGGACCTGCGCGATCCACGGTTCGATGGTGTGGCCCGACCAGATCGGCCCGGAGGCGAGTTCCGCGTCCGGTTCGGGCATACCGTGGCTGCGCCGCCTGCGCCAGACGGTGACCAGCTGCCGAGCCAGGCCGAGCGCGTCCGCGATCTCGGCGATGCCGTAGAACTCCCGGCGGGCCGGGCGCTCGCCGGCGATGACCTCCACGTCCGCACATTACCGAGTCGACCTGCCGGGACCGGTCAGAAGGTGAGCACGCCCTGGCTGGCCGGCTGCCAGGTGCCGACCTTGACCGAGGTGAGGTCGAACTCCGGTGCCGGGTCCGGCTGCCCGTCGGTGCCGATCACGGTGACCACGGTGGGCGTGCCGCCGCCCGGCGGCGTGAGCTGGACCGTGGTGGCCACGAACGTGCTGTCGTCGGCCTTGTTGCCGATCACCCAGGTCACGCCGGCGAACGCGGTCCGACCGGTGGCCAGGCCGATCGACGGACCGGCGCCGGGCACGGCCACCTGCTGGATCGGAACCGACAGCCGATCGTTGGCCGCGTCGAGGAAGGTGAGCATGGGCCAGCCCTTGACGGTCAGCTTCCGGCTACCGGTGTTGGTCAGCGTGAGCAGCCCGAGCGGGCCGCCCTGCATGGTCAGCTCGGCCTGCACCTGGTTCATCGGCGCCGGCGTCGGTCGCGCCGAAGTGGCCGCTGCCGCGGTGGCCGACACCGTGGTCTGGACCGTGGTGGTGGTCGGCGCGGCGATGGTCGTGCTCGGTGCGCCCGCGGCCGAGTCACTGCTGCCGCAGCCGGCGATCAGCGTAAACGCCAGTACAGCGCCGATCCCGGAGAGCGCGCGGTACATCCGCATCCGACTGCCTCACCATCTGTCCACTGTCGACCGTTCGGTCGCCACCTGAGCCGGATGTTCGCAGATCAGGGCCCGGTTCGCCGGGTGAGGCACCCGGTCGAGTGACCAGACCCCAGCAATCACCAAGAATCGGTCGCGACACTGGCCCGGTGACACTGCGACAGTGGGCCGACGACACGTTCGCCGCGGCCACCGGCCGGCAGCGCCGGTTCGACCCGGTGCTGCCCACCCACGGCGGGCCGG
>DATATV010000108.1:0-48344 GCA_036268615.1 Pseudonocardiaceae bacterium | reverse complement strand
AGCACTCGCCCCGACCGAACGCGGCGACCGCCTCCCGCACCGCCGACTCGAACAGTTCGGGGATCTCCTCCATCGTCCTGGCCACCTTCAGACCACGACCACCACCACCGAAGGCGGCCTTGATCGCCACCGGCAGGCCGTGCCGCTCGGCGAACTCGACGATCTCGGCCGCGGACCCGACCGGCGCCTCGGTGCCCGGCACCAGCGGCGCGCCCACCTCACGGGCGATCCGCCGGGCGGCGACCTTGTCGCCCAGTTCCCGGATGGCCTGCGGGTCCGGCCCGATCCAGATCAGTCCCGCGTCCAGCACCGCCTGGGCGAACTCGGCGTTCTCGGACAGGAAGCCGTAACCGGGGTGGATCGCGTCGGCGTCGGTGGCCAGGGCGGCGTCGACCACCTTGCCGATGTCCAGGTAGGTCTCGGCCGCGGTCGCGCCGCGCAGCGGGTACGCCTCGTCGGCCAGCCGGACGTGCGGCGCGTCCCGGTCCGGATCGGCGTAGACGGCGACGCTGGCCAGCCCGGCGTCCCGACACGCGCGGATCACCCGCACCGCGATCTCACCCCGATTGGCGATCAGCACCTTGCGCAGTTCACCGGACAACGGACACACCTCCGCTCGACCGTCGGTCAGCGGTCCTGACGACGGGTAGCACCTCGGCGACAAACGTGTTGATCACCCGCTCGCGGTCGGCCTCGGCACAGGCCGGCGCGAACACCAGTTCCTGCGCACCGGCCGCCGCGTACTCCATGATCCGCTCGCTCACCTGCTCGACATTTCCGCACAACAGATAGGAATCCGCGAACCTGGTGAAGTCCTGCTGATAGGTCGCGCTGATCCCGTCGATCGCCGCCTGCCGCGCCCACGCACCATCACTGTCCACAACGGACCAACAGAACACGCCGCCGCGCACCGCGTCGCGCGGCCGGCCGTACTGCTCGGCCAGGTCGCGCACCTCGGTCAGGCCGGCCGCCAGCCGATCCGGTGTGACCAGGTAGGGCAGCCACACGTCGGCGTGCCGGGCGGCCCGACGGATCGCCGGCCCCTTGCGGCCACCCACCCAGACCGGTGGGCCGGGCCGTTGCAGCGGAACCGGCCGCAACACCTGGTCCTCGATCGTGCTGAACCGGCCGTGGAAGGTGACCGGTTCGCCGGTGAACAGCCGGCTCAGCAGGTCCAGTGCCTCGTCGGCCCGCGCACCCCGCTCGGCCAGCGGAACGCCGACCGCCGCGAACTCCGGTGGGTACTCGCCGCCGACCCCGACGCCCAGTTCGAACCGGCCCTGGGACACCCGGTCCAGGGTGGCGATCAGCTTCGCGGCCAGGGCGGCCGGATAGACCGGCAGCACGGTCAGCGCACTGAGCAGCCGGATGCGCTCGGTCGCGCCCGCGGCCGCGGCCAGCGCGACGAACGCGTTGGTGATCGGACCGTGGAAGAACACGTGTTCACCGCAGCAGAAGAAGTCGAAGCCCTGCTCCTCGGCGCGGCGGGCGAAGTCGGGCACCAGCACGGGATCGGCGTCCGGCGGGAACATCAGGCCGACCCGCATCAGCCCGCCACCGACTCGCCGGGCACCCGGGCCAGCGTCGCCCTGGCCATCCGCAGGTGCACCGCGTCGACCATCTGCCCGTCCACCACGGCAACGCCCTCGTCGGCGGCCCGCAGCACCGCGCGGGCGTGCTCGACCTCGGCCGGCGCCGGAGTGAAGATCTCGTGGGACAGCTCGACCTGTCGGGGATGCACGCAGATCTTGCCGGTGTAGCCGATCGCCCGCCCCTGCCGGGCGTCCGACCGGAACCGGTCGTCGTCCCGGATGGACACCACTGCCTGGTCCACCGCGGCCACCTCGGCGAGGTGCGCGGCCAGCCGTACCTCGCTGCGCGGGAAGAGCACCTCGTTGTTGTCCTCGGTGCGCAGGCCGCCGATGTCGGCGATGTAGTCCTCGGCGCCGAAGTAGACCACGTCCACCGGCGCGCGCAGCAGTTCGCGGCAGTCGGCCACGCCGCGCACGGACTCCAGCCCGACCACGATCGGCACGTCCGGCCCGAGCCGGTCGCGCAGCAGGTCGATCTCGGCGCGGCGCTCGTACTTGGGCAGCACCACCCCCACCCCGGACAGCCCGGCCACGGCTGCCAGGTCGTCGGCGAACCAGGGCGTGTCCGACGGGTTCACCCGGACCAGCAGCGCGACGCCGGGCACCGACAGGCCGGCCAACGCGGTGACCGTCGCCTCCCGGGCGGCCTGCTTCGCCGTGGCGGGCACGGCGTCCTCCAGGTCGACCACGGCCGCGTCCGGCGCGATCTCGGCAATCTTGGCCACCATCTTCGGCCGTGAGCCCGGCATGAACAGCAGGCTGCGCGGAGTCAGTTCAGCGCTGGACATCGGTACCGTTCACCTCTCTCAGACCGGGCTGATCACGTGGTGCCGGCGGTGGCCCGACCGTTCCCAGCTCTCGACGGCCCGCAGCCGGCCGAGCAGTTCGGCGCGCAGTTGCTCGGGCCGCACCACCGTGTCCACCACGAGTTCGCTGCCCATCCGCAGCAGGGTGAAGTCGGCCGCCTGCTCGGCCACCCGGGCCGCGACAAACGCGGCCCGCTCCTCCGGGTCCTCGATCGCGGCGATCTTGTTGGCGTACACGGCATTCGCCGACGCCTCAGCGGACATGGTGCCGATCGTCGCGGTCGGCAGTGCGATGGTCGCCCGCGGCTCGAAGCCGGGCGCGCACATCGCGTAGAAGCCTGCGGCGTAGGCCTTGCGCAGCACCACACTGAACTTGGGCACCTCGGCGCTGGCCATCGCGGTGACCATCTTCGCGCCGTGCCGGATGATGCCCTGCCGCTCGACCTGGACGCCGACCATGAAGCCCGGCACGTCCTGCAGGAAGACGAGCGGAATGTTGAACGCGTCGCACATCGAGATGAACCGGGCCGCCTTGTCGGCCGAGTCGACGAAGATCGCGCCGCTGCGCACCGAGGGCTGGTTGGCCACGATGCCCACGGTCCGGCCGGCCAGCCGGCCCAGGCCGGTGACCATCTCGGTCGCCCAGGCCGACTTGATCTCGAAGAAGCTGCCCGCGTCCACCAGTCGCAGGATCACGTCCCGCACGTCGTAGGCAGTGTTCGGGTCGGCCGGGATCAGGTCGGCCGGCCAGTCGCGGATCTCCGGTTCGGCGGCCGGTTGCCGGGCCGGCTGACCGCGCCAGTCGTCGGGCAGATAGGACAGCAGCAGCCGGGCCGCCGCGATCACCTGCCAGTCCGCGCCGAACACCTCGTCGCCGCAGCCGGACACGGTGGCGTGCATGACCGCGCCGCCCATCTCCTCCAGCGTGGTGTGCTCGCCGGTGACCTTCTCGGCGATCCGGGGCGAGGCCAGGTACATCGACGCGTTGCCCTCGACCATGCCGACCCAGTCGGTGAACGCCGGCATGTACGCGCCGCCGGCCGCGGACGGCCCGTGCAGGCAGCAGATCTGCGGAACCCGGCCGGACAGTCGGACCTGTAGCTGGAAGATCCGGGAGGCGCCCCGCCGCCCGGAGAAGAAGCCGAGCTGGTCGGTCAGCCGACCGCCGGCCGAGTCGACGAGGTAGAACACCGGCAGCAGATCGCGGTCCGCGCGCTCCAGGATGCGGACCTGCTTCTCACAGGTCAGCTCACCCCACGAGCCGGCCTTCACGGTGAAGTCGTGTGCGATCACCGCCACCGGCCGGCCCTCGACCGTGCCGACCCCGGTGAGCACGCCGTCGGCGGGCAGGCCGTCACCGGCCGCGTCGGCGAGCAGGCCGTCCTCCACCCAGCTGTCCGCATCCAGCAGCAGCGCGATCCGCTCCCGCACCGGCAACTTGTCCGGCCAACGGGAACCGTTCCCGCCGCCCAGGGCCTTCTCGGTGGCGAGTTCGACCTCGTCGACGTGCTCGACCACGCCGGTCATGCCTGGGCCCCGGCCGGCTGGTTGACCACCAGCGTCTTGAGCGTGCCGACCAGCACCGCCGCACCGCGCTGGTTGACCACGGTGAAGCTGGAGGTGACCACGCCCGCGTCGTCGGCTCGCGGGGTCAGCCCGGTGACCTCGGTCTCGACGTGCACGGTGTCGCCGATGACCGTCGGGTGGATGAACCGGAGCTTGTCGATGCCGTAGAACGCCTTGATCGCCTCCGGCCAGAAGGTGACCAGCCCCAGCCCGATCGACAGCACCAGCGCGCCGTGCGCGACCCGCTGGCCGAAAACCTTGTCGTTCTTGGCATATTCGGCGTCCACATGGGCCGGATGCCAGTCGCCGGTGAGCATGGCGAAGGAGACGATGTCGGTCTCGGTCACCGTGCGGCCGCGACTGACGTGCTGGTCGCCGACCTTGATCCGGTCGAAGTAGTCGGTGATCACGCGGACTCCCCCTTCGGGTCGCGGTGCATCAGCCCGGTCCGCCGGGCCGTGCAGACGAGCACGTCGTTCTGGTTGTAGGCGCGGTGTTCGAACACGACGATGCCCGCCTTCGGGCGGGACCTGGACGCCCGCGCCTCGACGATCTCGGTCTCCACCCGGACGGTGTCCCCGGCGAACACCGGCGCCGGGAACTGGACGTCGGTCATCCCCAACTGCGCGACGATCGTGCCGAGCGTCAGCTCGTAGACCGAGATGCCGACCACCAGCGCGACGGTGAACATGCTGTTCACCAGTGGCTTGCCGAACTCGGTGCGCCCGGCGTAGTCCGCGTCCAGGTGCATCGGCGCGGGGTTCATCGTCATCGTGGTGAACAGCACGTTGTCCGTCTCGGTCACCGTGCGCCGGACCGCGTGCTGGACGACCGTGCCGACGGTCAGCTGTTCGAACCACATTCCCGCCACCGGGCGGTCCTGCTCCGTGCTCATGCTCGTTTCTCCCTCTCGGGTCCCGTTCGCCGCACCGGACAATCGGTTCACTGTGCCGCCGCGTGGAAGTCCGGCGCCCGCCGCTCGGCGAAGGCGGCCAGTCCCTCGCGGGCGGTGGCACCGCCGAGGTGGCGCAGTAACGTCTCCCGCTCGTCGGCGATCGCCCGCGCCGGTTCGACGACTAGAGCGTTACGGTGCAACCGTTTCATCTGCTGGAGCGCGTCAACGCCGTGCCGCGCCAGTCGGGCGACCAGCCGCTGCACCGTCTCGTCCAGCTCGGCGGCGGGCACCGCCTGACTGACCAGACCGCAGTCGGCGGCGGCCCGCCCGTCGATGATCTCGCCGGTGTAGAGCAGCCTGCGGGCCACCGCCGGGGCGACCGCGTGGCTCAACCGAACCGAACCGCCCGCGCCGGGCAGCAACCCGTACTCCAGGTGCCGGTCGCCGATCTGGGCCTGCTCGCTGGCCACCGAGAGGTCGCAGGCCAGCATGATCTCGCAGCCACCGGCCAGCGCGTAGCCGTCGATCACACAGACCGACACGAACGGCGCGGACTCCAGCCGGTCCAGGCACTCGCCGATCGAGGTGATGTAGCGGCGGAGCGCGGGCTCGTCGTCGAGCGTGCCGAGCAGAAACTTCAGGTCTGCTCCAGCCGACAGGGTGCCGCCGGCGCCGCGCAGCACGAAGGTCGAACAGCCCGCGTCAGTCGCGGCGTCGACGGCCGCGTTCAGGCCGGCGAGCACGGCCGGGCTCAGCGCGTTGCGGGCGGCCTCGTTGTCCAGCACGACCCGGGCCACCGGCCCGCTGATCCGGACCGTGACCCCGCCGACGCGCGACTCAACCATGCTGCTCCCTGCCTCGACGGACGATGCGACGCTCACTTGCGGACCACGATGCCGGCCGCCTCGCGGTCCCACAGCTCGTCCTTGTGCTCGGCCGCGGCGAGCTTGAGCTTGTACTTCTCGATCTTCTCACTGGGCGTCTTGGGCAGCGAGTCGATGAAGTCGAGATAGCGGGGCACCATGAAGTAGGGCATGTTCTCGTTGCAGAACTCGATGATTTCGGCGAAGGTGACCCGACAGTCCGGAGCGGACACCAGGTACACCATCAGCTCGTCCTCGCCGAGTTCGGCGGCCACCGGGACGGCCGCCGCCTCCAGGACCGCCGGGTGCTTGCAGACGATCGTCTCCACCTCGTAGGCGGAGATGTTCTCGCCCCGGCGGCGGATCGCCTCCTTCTTGCGGTCGGAGAAGAACAGGTAGCCCTCGTCGTCGAGATGACCGCGATCGCCGGTGTGGAACCACAGGTCACGGGTGGCCGCGATGGTCGCCTCGGCCATGTTGTAGTAGCCGAGCATGGTCATGCCCGGCTCATTGGGCCGGATGCGGATCTCGCCGACCTCGCCGGCGGGCAGGCCGCGGCCGTCGTCGGCGGCGATCTGCACGCTGATGTCCGCGCGCACCCTGCCGGCCGAGGGCACCTTCGTCACCGGTTCGTCCGGACCGAACACGCTCACCGCGCAGTTCTCGGTCATCGCGTACACCGAGGTGACGGTGATCCCGTAGCGCTGCCGGAAGCCCTCGGCCAACTGCCGGGAGTTGGGCACCATCATGCAGATCCGGACCGAGTGCCGCCGATCCAGCGGCGAGGGCGGCTGCTGCCAGATGATGTTCGCCATCGCGCCGAGCGCGTTGAACACGGTCGCGCCGGATTCCCTGATCTGCGACCAGAACCGGCTTGCCGAGAAGTGCGGGTAGAGCGCCACCGACGCCTCGGCCCACAGTGCCGAGTAGACGGTGTACCAGAGTGCGTTGCCGTGGAAGACCGGCAGACAGGTGTAGAGCACGTCGTCGGGCTGGTAGCCGCTGATCGAGCTGAGCTGGTGGCCGACCGCATGTCCCTGTGACTGCGGGCAGATCGCGCCCTTGGACGGCCCGGTGGTGCCGGAGGTGTAGAGGATCAGGTGCGGGTCGCTGGCCAGCACGGGTTCGTCGAGGACCGGCGGCTCGCTGCTCGCGTCGGCGAACTCGGTCAGCGCGTGCGTGCGGACGCCGGTGGTGCTGGCCAGTTCGGCCAGGTCCGCGTCGCCCACCTCGTGGCCGATCACCGTGCGCACGGCGGGCACGTCGCCGAGCACGGCGGTGGCCCGGGGCAGCAGTTCGGCGGCGACGCAGACCATGGTCGAGTCGGACTGGTCCAAGAAGTAGCGCAGCAGGTCGCCCTTGGCCGCGGTGTTCAACGGAACCGCGACCGCGCCGAGCTTGCCAAGACCCCACAGCGCCCAGAGGAACTCCGCGCTGTTGGGCATCATCATCGCGACGTGGTCGCCCTTGCCGACGCCGATCGAGGCGAACCCGTTGGCGTACCGGTTGGTGATCTCGTCCAGGTCGCGGTAGGTGTAGGTCCGGCCGGCCCAGTGCAGGAACGGCCGGTCGCCGACCCGTGCCGCCTTGTCGGCCAGAATGTGGGCCGTCGTCCGCTGGTCAATCTGGTAGTAGCGCATCGTCGAGCCGTCTCCCATCTCCTCGTTCCGACGCTAGCCGTCCCTCGGCGAACCGTCAACAAACGGTTGTTGCACGTGGTGAGAGCGCTGACCCGGTGAACAGCCGGTCGCGAAGTGGTATGTAATGGACCTGTGCCAGAACGCCCGTCGGCCAGCACCGACTACGTCACGCCGATCGTCCGGATCGCCGCGACGCTGTTCGCCGAACAGGGCTACCACGGCACCTCGATGCGCGACATCGGCCGGGAGGTCGGCGTGCACGCGGGCAGCCTCTACGTGCACATCCAGAGCAAGGAAGACCTGCTGGAAGCAATCGTGCGCAGCATCATGGAGCGCTCGGAGCAGGACATGGCCGAGGTGCTCGCCGCCGGCGGCACGGCCACCGAGCAGCTGCACGCGATCGCGGCCCGGGACCTGAAGCTGATCGGCGAGAACAAGGAGTTCGCGACGGTCTTCTTCCACGAGTGGCGCAATCTCAGCGAGGGCCGCCAGCAGGCGGTGATCGCCAGCCGGGACCGCTGGGAGACCGGCCTGCGCAGCATCATCGTCAAGGGCATCGAGCAGGGTGAGTTCCGGCCGGTCGATCCGCGCATCGCCGGCATCGCGCTGACCAGCATCCTCAACTGGGCCTACGTCTGGTACTCCCCCGACGGCGACCTGTCCACCGATCAGCTCGCCGACCAGTTCGCCGGACTGCTCGTCACCGGTCTGCGCGCGAACTGAGCCTCGGCCGCCATGGATTTCCTGGGGTCCGCCGCACCAGTAGCGTGCGACTGATCTCCCAGGACCCACCGTCGGTGTAGGCGCCGCGCAGCCCGTCGAACGTGTCCGGCCCACCGGCGGCGATCAGCACGGAATCGGCGAGCGCCGCCGTGGCGACCGTGCGGCGCGCCGACCAGTCCGTCGAGTAGGCCAGCCGGCGGCCCAGCCCGACCCACCCGGCCGGGGTCGCCGCGACGAGCCATGCGTCCGGCCCCGGTCCGGCGAACCGACGGGCCGGCCGCAGCCAGGACGCCGCTCGCTCCGGCCAGCTCACCGTGTCCAGCACTACCCCGCCCCGCGCCGTCCAGGCCGCACCGAGCCGATCGCCGTTGGCGCGGGACAGCGGATCAGCCGCCGTCCCGACCACCACGCTCACCGGCCGTGGCCGCAGTTCCGTGACCAGCCGGATGATCGTGTCCACCTCGGCCGCGCCGCACGGCACCGCCGCCCGGACCGGCAGCACACCGCTGGGGAGCGGCGACCACATCGGGCGGTTCGCGTCAACTGTCACACCAGGAAGACGGCCAGCACGGACGGAACGTGAGGTCGACTCGACCGTTGACAGTCATCGGATGTATGCCTATCTTTCTCAACGTCAGGCAGCCTCCATCGCCTGGACTGGGCACGTTTCGGACATAGAGGTCGGATGACAACCCGGTTCACAGGGAGATCGTGATGGGATTACCCGCCGCCGCCGCACAGTTGGCCACCGCCGTCGTCACCGCTGGTCTGATCGGTGGCATCGCCCCGCACGGGCCGGACCCGGCCACGCTGCTGTTCGTCTCGCCCACTGGCACCGGCAGCGCGTGCAGCAGCGCCCAGCCCTGTCCGCTCGGCACCGCCCAGGACCAGGTCCACACGCTCGCCCCGGATGCGGCCGGCGACATCGTGGTCGAGCTGGCCGGCGGCACCTACCGGCTCACCGGGCCGCTCGACCTCGGCGTCGCCGACTCGGGGGCCAACGGCCACCAGGTGAGCTATCAGGCGTTGCCCGGACAGACCCCGGTGCTCAGCGGCGCCCAGCAGGTCACCGGATTCTCGCTGTACGACCCGACGAAGAACATCTACCGGGCGGCGGTGCCGGCCGGGGTGGACAGCCGCGAGTTGTTCGTCAACGGAGTGCGCGCCGACCGGGCCCGCAGCGCACCGAACCCGGCTGGTTTCTCGGTGACGGCCACCGGCTTCAGCACGACTGATCCGACGTATTCGAACTGGACCAACACCGACCAGGTGGAGGTCGTCGACAACAGCGGGTGGAAGCAGATGCGCTGCCCGTTGGCCGGCATCAGCGCGACCGCGACCGGCGGTTCCGCGCTCACCGTCGATCCGGGCTGCTGGCAGAACAACCACACCGCAGTGCCCGACCCGAGCTTCCCGTTCAACGGTGCCGGCCTGCCCACGCTGAGTGGGATCAGCTGGCTGGAGAACGCCTACCAACTGCTCGGCACGCCCGGACAGTTCTATTTGGACAATCGAGCCGGCTATCTGTACTACGTGCCGAGGCCCGGCGAGAACCTGGCCACCGCGGACGTGGAACTTCCGGTGGCGCAACAACTGCTGAACCTGGCCGGGACGCCGGGACACGTCGCTCCGGTCAACGACACCGACCCGCACGCGACCTACACCGGCAGTTGGGCGTACCAGAGCGGCCGGTCCTACGGCGACCTCGACGGCGACGTGCACTACACGAGCACCGACGGCGACTCGGTCAGCTACACCTTCACCGGCACCGGACTGCAACTGCTCTCGGAGACCAACAGCGACGAGGGCACCGCGGACGTCTACGTCGACGGCACGAAGACCACCAGTGTGAACGCGGCCGGCAGCCCACGGCTCGCCCAGCAGGCGCTCGTCTCGGTGACCGGCCTGGCCAAGGGCACCCACACGGTGACGGTGGTCAAGACCGGTGGCAGCTTCCTGCTGGTGGACGGCTTCACGGTGATCCCGGACGTGGTGGCGCCGGTGCACGACATCTCCTTCACCGGCATCACCTTCGAGTACACCACCTGGAACGCGCCGAACACGACCGGCTACATCGACAACCAGGCCGGCGTGCTGTGGGACCCGACCACACATGCGCCGACCCGAATCCCGGCCGCGATCCAGGTGCACCGCGGCCAGCGGATCTCCTTCACCGACGACACCGTCGCCCACACCGGCGGCAGCGGCATCGACCTGGCCGACCAGACCAAGGATTCGACGGTGTCGGGCAACACGATCACCGACACGTCCGGGATCGGCGTGGCGCTGGGCGAGGTCGACGACTACTACCAGACCCAGCCGCAACTGATGACCACCGGCAACACCGTCACCCGGACGACGGTGACGTTCCCCGGACAGGAGTATCAGGACGCGGTCGGCATCTGGGTGGGCGACAGCCGGGAGACCACGTTGTCGCACAACGACATTGGCTACACGCCGTACTCCGGGATCTCGATCGGCTGGGGATGGGGCTGGGCGTCGGACTGTGCGTTGCAGGCCGCCCAAGGACTGTCGACGTGCCGGCACGGCAGCACGTACACCGGGGACAACAGCGTGCTGGACAACCACGTGCACAGCGTGATGGGCGCGCTGTTCGACGGCGGGCCGATCTACACGCTCGGTGGCGAGTCCAGCCCGTCCGAGTTCTCCGGCAATGTGTTGTCGGAATGTATCGACGGGTGCAACATGATCTACCACGACGAGGGCAGTTCACTGTGGAACACTCATGACAATGTGATCCGGTTCGGGAACGGGTCGAACTGGCTCAATCTGTGGACACCCAGCATCCATGACGACAATATTCACGACAACTACTCCGATACCGCCACCTACAACAACAGTGGCACTGACATCAGCTTCGAGCAGGCCACCGTGGTCAGCAACGGGGAGTGGCCGGCCGCGGCGCGGGCGATCATCAGCGCCGCCGGGCCGGCCGGGGAGACACCTGCTGTTGCCGATGACGATGATCTGCGGATCAACTATGCCGGAGCGTGGTCGTCCAGTGGGTCGCGTGGTGATGGCGACCTGGACAACGGCGTGCACTACACGACCACCGACGGGGATTCGGCGACGTTCACCTTCACCGGGACTTCGGTCAGTTTTCTGAGCGAGACCAATTCCGATGAGGGCAGCGTCGGGATCGCGTTGGATGGTGTTGCCAAGGGGACGGTCAATGCCGACTCGGCCACTCGGGCGGCGCAGCAGAAGCTGTATTCGGTTTCGGGGTTGTCGGCCGGGCAGCACACGTTGACGGTCAGCAAGGTCAGTGGGAGTTATCTGGTGGTGGACGGGTTTGTCGTCGGGGGCCCTGTCGCGCCGGCGACACGGTAGGGCCAGCAGCGAAGCGACCATCCCTCGCTTCCCTGACAAGGACATAGCCCCCAGGGATTGATACGCGGGGCGGTCGATGGCTTTGCTCGCTTGCGGCGTTCTGGCTGCACTCACACCGTTGCCGGGTTCGGGTGTTGGTCCACCGACCCGATCTCCCCGAGTCGTCGTTGAATTCGTTGCGCCTCGGCTATCCGGTGCTGCGACTGGCACAGGTCAAGGGCGTGCTGCCACGTTGCCCGCGCGGGCTCAAGCTGCCCCAGTGCTTGTTGGGTGTGGGCCAACTGCTCCAGCGTGCTGGCCTCCTCATACGCGTGGTCGAGGTCGCGGAACAGCGCCAACGCCTGTTGATAGTAGTCAACCGCCTGCGGGTACTCGCCGTTCTGGTGAGCCACGTATCCCAGGCTGTCCAGGGTGACCGCTTCACCCTCCCGATCATGGTGTCGCCGCGCCAACGCCAACGCCGCCTCGCAGTGCTCGTGCGCACCCTGGTAGTCGCCGAGCCGCGCCTCGTGCCAGCCCACCTGGTCCAGCGCCCACGCCTCCCAGACCGGCAGGTCGAGCTTCTGGAACAACGGTAGCGCGTGCCTCGCGTGCGCTAGCGCGCGCTCGTCGTCGGACTGGAGCTCCCACGCGCAGGCCAGCAGATGGTGGGCGTGCGCCTGGCCGAGCACGTCCTCGGTCCGCTCGGCCAGGCCAAGGGCCAGGTTGAGGTGGTCCAGGGCCTCGTCGCCCGCGCCGAGTTTGGCCTTGGCCAGGCCCAGCTGCCGGTGGGCGACAGCCTGGCTGACCGGGTCGACCAGCACATCCGCAGCGGCCAGCGCGACCTGCCAGACCGCGACCGCGTCGTGCAGCTGGCCGCGCTGGCGGTGGAACGTCTCCAGCGTCCAGGCCAGTTGACAGGCCAGCTCGTGCCAACCCTGTTCGGCGGCAAGGCGTTGCACGGCAAGAAGAGTGGCGTGCTCGGCGACGAACCACGCGAGCGCGGTCGGTCGGCTGCTCACAAATGACGCCGGTCGCGCGTCGGCGGGCTCGCCGAGTCGGACCGGCAGGCGGTGTGCGTCCAGCAGTCGGTCGGCGGAGAAGGCGGTGGACCGGTAGGAGTCGACGAGCCCGCGCAGTGCCGTGACCTGGTCGGCGGGCGGGTGATCCTGCCGTACCCGATCACCGGCGTAGAGCCGGACGAGGTCGTGCATTCGGTAGCGGCCGGGCGTGTACTGCTGCACGAGATGGGCGTTTTCCAACTCCCGCAACAGCATTCGCGCCCGATCGGTGGGCAGTGCGGCCAGCCAGGCGGCGGCACGCAGGCCGATGTCAGCGGTGGGCACGAGCCCCAGCAGCCGGAACATCGCGGCCACGTCGGCGTCGAGCACATGGTAGGACCAGGACAACACCGTGCGCAGGTTCGTGGTCAGGTCGCCGCCGTCCAGACCGTCCAGTCGGGACGACGCGTCGCGCAGTTCCTCGGCCAGCACCGCGAGCGAGAAGTGCGGGTGGATCGCCGCCCGCGCGGCCACCACGCCGATCGCCAGCGGCAGGCCGGCGCAGCAGTCCAGCAGTTCGGCGACCGCGACCGCCTCGGTCTCCACCCGCTGGTGGCCGAGGTGCCGGGTGAGCAGGTCCCGCGCCTCCGGCCTGGACAACACGTCCAGGTCGATCGGCCCGGCGCCGTGCCGGGTGATCAGGTCGGTCAGCCGCTGCCGGCTGGTGACCAGCACCAGGCAGGACGGGCTGCCGGGCAGCAGCGGCACAACCTGTGCGGTGTCCCGCGCGTTGTCCAACAAGATCAACAGCCGCTTGTCGGCCACCAGGCTGCGATAGAGCGCGGCCTGGCCGTCCAGGTCCTGCGGCACGGCACTGGGGTGCACCCCCAGCGCGTCCAGGAAGCCGCGCACGGCGGCGGCCGGCGTGGTCGGCGCGCCGGACGGGTCGAAACCACGCAGGTTCACGTAGAGCTGCCCGTCCGGGAACTCGTCGACGTGGTGGTGCGCCCAGTACAGCGCGAGCCAGGTCTTGCCGATGCCGCCGGCACCGCAGATGGCCGAGATCGCCATCGTGTCGGCCGGTTCCTGGCCGACACCGGCCAGCCGCGCCAACTCCCGGGTCCGACCGGTGAACAGCCGGGGCGGCACCGGCAGCTGGCGGGGCACAACCGAGCGCGCGGGCGGTCGGGGCGGCTCGCGCTTGGTGACCGGGGTGCTCAGGTCCGGGTCGGCGGCAAGGATGCGCTGGTGCAGTTCGCGCAGCGGCGGGCTGGGGTCGGTGCCCAGTTCCTCGGCGAACCGCCGTTGGGCCTGCCGGTAGGTGTCCAGCGCGTCGGCCGGCCGGCCGTTGCGGTAGAGGGCGAGCATCAGCTGACCGACCACGCGCTCGTCCAACGGGTGCTCGCGGACCCGGTCGGCGAGGGCGGCCTGCAAGGCGGCGTGCCGGCCGAGGCGCAGCTGGAGGTCGGTGAGGTCGAGTTCGGCCGCGTGTCGATCGCCGGTCAGCCTGGCGCGCACGCTGGCCAGCCACGGCGTGTCCAGCGACGCGAACGGTTCCCCGCGCCACAGCCCGAGAGCCTGCTCGAACAGGGCTGCCGCCTGCTCGTCGCCGTCGGCGGTGCGCGCTCGACCGAGCAGGTCGTGGAACCGGTGCAGGTCAACGGCATTGGCGTCGACGGCGAGCAGGTAGCCGCCCGGCCTGGACCGGATGTCCACCCGGGGCAGCGGGACCAGCGCCCGGCGCAACAGGGAAACGTAGGTCTGCAGAGTGTTCTGCGGACGATCGGGCAGCCGACGGTCGCCCCACACCCGGTCCACCAGCTGGTCGGCCGAGACGCTTCGGTTGGCGTCGTGCAGCAGCACGGCCAGCACACACTGCTGCCGCGCATGGCCGACATCGACGAGGCGACCATCGAGCCGGACCTCAACCGCGCCGAGCAGACGGAACTCCGCTGCCATCCCGGTCCTCCTGGGCCGACATCCCGGACTCGGATCACCCGAACCCAGTACACCGGGTCCGACCAGCCGATTCAAGATCTACGAAAGATTCGCCAACGTTCGGCGGTGTAGCGTGACCCGTTCGGCGGCCCGTGGCCGCCTCGACGACGGTCAGTTCGCCGGTTTCCCCGGAATCGTCGACCGAGCGGGAAACATACCGCGCGCATACGCCAAGAAAACTCGCGGCTTCTACGTTGCTGACAGGCCGGTCGCCGGACCGGAAAAAGAAATGTGGAGGACCCGCCATGTCTGAGCCCATCGAAACCCCCGAAACCGAAGCCCCGCAGGAGACCGAGGCGCCGGAGGTCATCGCGCACTCCGCGGAGTCCGAGGAGCTGCCCGGCTGCGTCGGCTATCTCCCCGCCTGACAGCCGATTCGCCGGCGCGGGCCCGGACGACGGTGAACTCAGCCCATTCCCGCCGTTCGGGCCGGTGCCGGCCTTGATCACCCGAGCGGGCCGCGGCCGGATCGAATTGTGGAGGACCCACCATGCCCGACTCCAGCACGCCCGACTTCAGCACGCCCGACCATGCCGAATCCGACCGGGTCGATGCGGCCATCGGCAGCAGGATTCCCGATGACGCCGAGGAACCGGAGGTTGTCGCGCATTCGGTGGCGACCGAGGAACTGCCCTGGTGCATCGGCAACGGCTGAGCCGGATTTCCGCTCGGCCGATTCGTTTCATCATTTCTGACCGAACCGGACAACCAGGGCCGAGGAGGCACCGATGGACACTCCGCGCCATGCGCTGACATCCCCGCGCGAGCGGATCATCGAGGGAGCGCGGAACTGGTGGTTCCTCGGCCCCGGTGGCACGGCTCGACTCGATTCCCGACACCTGACCGCCGATGCCCGGCTGCGGCCGCTGGCCGAGCGGCAACTCCGGGCCGAGGGCCTGTTCACGCCGTCGGCCTACCGCAGCTACTCGCTGACCGTGCTCACCAGCACCGACTGCAATCTCGGCTGCGGGTACTGCTTCCAGAACACCGGCACGGACACCGAGGGCAGCCGGCCGCCCAGGATCGCGCACGCGCGGCTGACCGTGGACACCATCGAACGCATCCTGCACTTCACCCGGCGGCAGATGGCGCAGGTCGGGCTGGACCGGTTGCGGTTGCTGCTGTTCGGCGGCGAGCCGCTGCTCAACCCGCGCGGCTGCCGGGAACTGCTCAGCCGGGCCGCCGACCTCGGCCTGGCCGGCGCGAGCATGACCAGCAACGGCACCCTGCTCACCCCGCTGCTGGCCAAGGAGCTGTCCGCGCTCGGCCTGGACATCGTCCAGGTGACCTTCGACGGGGATCAGGCCGACCACGACCAGATCCGGGTGGCCCGCACCGGCGGCACCACGTTCGAGGTCATTCTGCGCAACATGGCCCGGGTCACGCAGGTCGCACCGATCCGGTGGAACATCCG
Organism: Pseudonocardiaceae bacterium; assembly: GCA_036268615.1. Lineage (GTDB taxonomy): Bacteria > Actinomycetota > Actinomycetes > Mycobacteriales > Pseudonocardiaceae > DATATV01. The sequence continues at coordinate 32,516 of DATATV010000108.1, read as the reverse complement.
GATCAACGTGTCCCACCTCAACGTCGACGGGATCGGCGCGCTGATCGAACGGCTCGCCGAGCGGCTCGACCCGGCTCGCTGTGCGATCAGCCTCGCCCGGGTCGGCGACATCGGCATCGGCTACCACAATGACCTGCTGCACACCGGCGCGCTGGCCGCCGCGTTCGCCGGCTGGCAGCGGCGCGCGCTGGATCTCGGCTTCCGGGTGCCGCCGCCGCGGCCGCAGACGCCGTGCCAGATGTGCTCGTTCAAGAACGGCCGCTACGGCGCGGTGGTCAGCGCGGACGGCACGATCGCCAGCTGCTGGGAGACCGCGGGCCGTCCGGAGTGGACGGTCGGCTCGGTCGACCGGGGCTACCTGCCGGCCGAGCAGCTGGACGCCCGGTGGACCTCGTGCGAGACCTCCTACCAGTACGGCGACGACCAGGCAGCGCTGGCCCGGTTCCACGACCAGGTCGATGCCGACCTGCTGGACTACCTCGATGCGACCGGCAGGTTCCCGACCCCGACGGCCGCGCGGTGAAAACGGCGATCCTGCGGGACAACCGCGACTACGTCCGGCTCTGGGGCGCGGCCGCGGTGTCCGAACTCGGCTCGCAGCTGACCCTGATCGCATTCCCCCTGCTCGTGCTGGGCCTGGGCGGCAACGCCGCGCAGGCCGGGCTGGTCGCGTCCTGTTCGCTGCTCACCCGGCTGGTGCTGCGGCTGCCCGGTGGGCATCTCGCCGACCGGCTCGACCGCCGCCGACTGATGCTGACCACCGACCTCGTCCGGCTGGTCGCGGTCGGCAGCATCCCGCTGGCCGCCATGTTGCACGGGCCGGCCTATCCGCAGTTGCTCGCGGTCGCCGCGATCGAGGGCGCGGCGACCGCGCTGTTCGGGCCGGGTGCGAGCATCGCGCTGCGGGATGTGGTCGCGCGGGAGCGGCTCACCGAGGCGTTCGCGATGAGCCAGGCGCGGGTCGCCGCGATCGACATGGCCGGCCCGGCGCTGGGCGGCCTGCTGTTCGGCATCGACCGGGTGCTGCCGTTCACCGTCGACGCGGCGAGCTATGGCATGTCCGCGGTGCTGTTGCTGGGAATCCGGGCCAGGCAACAGCAGCGGTCCGGCGGCCGGCGGCCCGACGGCGGGGTCACCGCGGGCTTCCAGTGGCTGCGCCGGCAGTCCAGCGTGCTGCGGGTGCTGACGTTCTGCTGCGTGGTCAACCTCGTCGCGGCCGCCGCCGACGTGCTGGTGGTCGTGTCGATGCGAATCCACGGCGCGTCCGGCGCGACGATCGGCGTGGTGATGGCGTGCGCCGGCGCGGGCGCGGTGGTCGGGTCGCTGCTGGCCATGCGGGTGATCCGGCTGCTGCCCTCGGCCCGGCTGTTCGTCGCGGTCGGCGCGGTCTGGGCGGTGGGCTGCGCGGTGTTCGCCACCACCAGGTCCCCGTGGGTCATCGCGCCGCTGTTGCTGGTGATGATGCTGCTCGCGCCGGCCACCGGGATCAGGCTCGGCGAGATCACCCTCGGCCAGGCGCCGGCCGGCATTCTCGGCCGAGTGAGCACCGCCCAGAGCATGACCAGCACCGGACTCGCGTCGGCAGGCCCGCTGCTGGCCGGCGTCGGCCTGCAGGCGATCGGCGGCCCGCTCTCCTGGGCGATCCTCGCGGCGTTCTGTGTCGCGGCCGCGGTGTTCGTCGCCGCACCGGCGCTGCGATCCCGGGCCGACCTGCTCGCCGAGACGCATGCGTGACACCCGAAGGAGGGCCATGACCCGCACAACTCCCGGATACCCGCCGGCCGAGCGGATCGACCTGGTCGAGCAGCCGCACGGTATCCCGATCGCCGATCCGTACCGCTGGCTGGAGGACCCCGCCGACCCGAGGACGGTGGACTGGACCACGCGGCAGGACGAGTTGTACGCGGACTGGGCGGCCGACCGGCCGGAGATCGCCGGGTGGCGGGCGCGCATCGCCGCGCTGTCGGCCAACCGGGCCGAATCGGTGCCGGTGCGGTGCGGCACCCGGTTCTTCCGGCTGGTCCGGGAACCCGGTGCCGAGCACGCCGTACTGGTGGTGCGGGACGGGTCGCGGGACCGCGTGCTGCTCGATCCGTCGGCCCTTGATCCGACCGGCGCGACCGTGCTCGAATCGTGGCAGCCCTCGGCCGACGGACAGCTGCTCGCGGTGCAACTGTCCAGCGGGGGCACCGAGGACTGCCTGCTGACGGTGCTCGACGTGGACACCGGCGAGGTGCTGGACGGCCCGCACGACCGGGTGCGCAGCAGCCCGATCGGCTGGCTGCCCGACAGCACGGCGTTCTACTACGTCCGACGGCTCGCCCCCGAACTCGTGCCCGGCGAGGAGCGTTACCACCGCCGGGTCTACCGGCACGTGCTGGGCACCGACGCGAGTACCGACCTACTGGTCTTCGGCGCCGGGCGGTCCCGCACCCAGTTCTACGACCTCGCGGTGGCGCCGGACGGCCGATGGCTCGCCCTCACCGCGACCGAGGGCGCGGACCCGGACACCGAACTGTGGCTCGCCGACCTGCGCCCGACCGGAACCCCCACGCCCCGACCGGTCCAGGTCGGCGGCGCCGCGGCGACCCGGCTGGAGTTCGGGCCGGACACCGCCGGGCACGCGCCGATCTGGCTGCGCACCGACCTCGACGCACCGCACGGCCGGGTGGTCGTCGCGACCATCGGCGAGCCGACACCGGCCGACTGGCGCGAGTTGATCCCCGAACGGCCCGGCGCCGTGCTGACCGACTTCAGCACGCTGCACGGTCACGAACTCTCCCGGCCGGTGGGCCTTGCGATGTGGACCCGGCACGCGGTCGGCGAGATCACCGTGCACGACCTGACCGACGGCCGGGAGATCGGCACGGTGCCGCTGCCCGGCATCGGCACGGTGGAGAACCTGACCGTGCCACCGGTCGACTCCCACCAGGCGTGGTTCCGCTACACCGACCAACTGACCCCGCCGGCCGTGCTGTGCTTCGACGCGCGCACCGGCCGGACCACCGGGTGGCCCGAGCCGACCGCCCAGCTGACCGCGCTCGACCTGCACAGCCGCCAGCTGGGTTTCCGCTCGGCCGACGGCACCACGGTACGGATGTTCGTGCTCTCGGCCACCGCGGCACCGGACCGGCCCCGGCCGGCGATCCTCACCGGGTACGCCGGTTTCGGCGTCCCGATGCGACCGGGCTATCTGCCGCATGCGCTGGCCTGGGTGCGGGCCGGCGGGATCTACGCGGTCGCCGGCCCGCGCGGCGGTGGCGAGGAGGGCCGGCACTGGCACCGGGCCGGCCGCGGGGCGTTGAAGCAGAACGGTTTCGACGACTTCGACGCGGCCGGCGACGCCCTGGTGCGGGCCGGCTGGACCAGCCGGGACCAGCTCGGCATCCTCGGCGGCTCGAACGGCGGTCTGCTGGTGGGCGCCGCGCTGACCCAGCATCCGGCCAAGTATGCGGCGGTGGTCAGCATGAGCGCGCTGCTGGACATGGTGCGCTACGAGCGGTCCGGGCTAGGACCGAGCTGGCGTTCGGAGTACGGCAGCGCCGAGCACCCCGACGAGCTACGCGTGTTGCTCGGGTACTCCCCCTATCACCGGGTCGATCCCGGCACCCGCTACCCGCCGACACTGCTCACCGTCGCCGCGGCCGACACCCGGGTCGACCCGCTGCACGCCCGCAAGATGTGCGCCGCGCTGCAACACGCTTCGACGGCGCCACCGACCGAGGCACCGGTGCTGCTGCGGGTCGAGCACGACGCCGGCCACGGCACCCGGACACTGGCCCGGACGACCGACCTGTTCGCCGACGTGCTCGCCTTCCTCGGCCGGCACCTCGGCCTGACGCCCTGACCGCCGATGAAGGTCCTGCTGTGTCCGCTGAGCGCGCCGGGATATCGGTATCCCGCGATCGCGGTCGGCCTCGAACTGCGGTCCCGGCACGACGAGGTGTACCTGCTCGGCCCGGCGGGCGCGCTGCCCGGGGCGGCCGCTGCCGGCTTGCAGACGCTGCCGGTGGAGGCGTTCGGCGGGGCCGCGCGTGATCTCTGGGTGAGCCGCTGGTTTCGCGCCGGAGTCGAGCAGTACCAGCTGATCCGGCGCGCGGCCCGCTCGGTCGACGCGGACGTGCTGGTCACCTCGATGCTGTGTCCGGGCGCGCTCGCGGCCGCCGCGAGCCTCGGGCTGCCGGTGCTCGTGCTCGGTTTTGCCACCCACGTCTGGAGTTACGCGCCCGGACCGGACCCCAACGGCGGTCGGGCGTGGCGATTGGCGTTGCTGCGTCAGCGTTTCGGGGAACTGGCCGAACGGGTCGGACTGCCCGCGAGCAGGATCGCGCCCGACGAGCGGGCACTGATCGGCAACGGCCTGCTGTTGCGCGGCAGTCCGGCCCTGGAACACCCCGACGCCGTGCTGCCCCAGGACGTGCGGCACGTCGGGCCGTGCTGGTGGGAACCGCCGGTCGACCCGGCGGAGATCGAGGAGGTCCACCGCACGCTCGACCAGGTGGGCAAACCCGTTGTCTACGTGCACCTCGGCCGGACCTTCGGCGGGACCGGGCTGTGGCCCCGGCTGACGGCCGCGTTCACCGGCGGACGCTTCCAGGCGGTCGTCGAACTCGGTCGCTCCGGACCGGCCGAGCCGTGTCTCGGCGCGGACCTCCTGCCGGTCCGGCTGCCCTGGCTGACGCCGTTGCTGGCCAGGGCGGAACTCGTGCTGACCAGCGCCACCTCGGCGCCGGTGCTCGGTGCGCTGCTGGCTGGCCGGCCACTGCTCGTCGCGCCGACCGGCTCGGAACAGCCGGTGCTCGCCGAGGCATGCCTGCGGACCGGCGTGGCTTCCTTGCTGCCGACCGAACCGGCCGACTGCGCCGCTGCCCTGAACCGCGCGTGGGACGACACCGCGCTGCGCCAACGGGCCCGCCGGCTCGGCGGGCAGCTACCCGGCGCGGCGGGCGCCGCCGAGGTCGTACACGCCGCCGTAACGAGCCGCGCATCTGTCTGAAACGCGTTGTCGGCATCCCGGTCCGGGGCGGTCGGAAGCTGAGCTGGAAACTTAGGTGCCACCAATGAATCCCGAAAGGCACGGCGGGGACTCTGAAGTCCGCCGGACCGGCCGTCGCGCGCCGGGGCCGCCGGACATCCCACCCGGAGGGAACAGCGATGGTGGTCGTCTCACCCGGATCGGCTGCCGCCGTGCGCCGCCAGCCCGGTCGGCACGTGCGGTTCAGCGTGCTCGGTCCGCTGGCCGCCACCGACGGCGAGGCCGCCCTCGATCTGGGACCCTACCAACAGCGGGTGCTGCTCGCGGCACTGCTCTGCCGGGCGAACACCGTGCTGTCGCTGGACCAGTTGTTGGACGTCATCTGGGCCGGCAAGCGCCCGCGCACAGCCCGCAAGAACCTTCAGGTGTACGTCTCCGCCCTGCGCAAGCTCACCGGTCACCGGATCGACCACCACGCCTACGGATACCTGTTGCGCGCCACCGAGGAGGACGTGGATCTGCTGCGCTTCGACCGGCTCGCGGCCGAGGGCCGCAACGCCGAACGCGGCGGTGACCGGGCCGCCGCGCACAGCCTGCTCGGCCGGGCCGTCCGCCTGTGGCGCGACCACCCGCTCGTCGACCTGCTGGGCAACCCGTTCCTGGCCGCCGAGTCCGACCGACTGGTTGAGCGCTGTCTCGGCGTCTTCGAGGACTGGGTCGACCTGGAGATCGACGCGGGTGGCCACCTCGGTGTGCTGGACCGGGTGGTGGACCTCGCGCACCGGCACCCGTTCCGGGAGCGGCTGACCACCGCGGCGATGACCGCGCTGTTCCGCAGCGGCGGCCGTCGGGAGGCCCTGGGCCGCTACGAGACCCATCGGCAGTTCATCGCGCGTGAGCTGGGCCTCGACCCGAGTCCGGTGCTTCAGCGGCTCTACCAGGAGATCCTTGCCGGCGCACCGGTCGAGCCGGCCCGGGGCGCCGCGCCCGCCTACCGCGGACCCGCCCGGCTACCGCGCGACCTGCCCGATTTCGTCGGCCGCGCCGAACCCGTCCGAACGCTCACCGCGGCGCTGTCGGGGGGTGTCCACGACACCGACCTGACGATCGTCTCGGGCGTGCCGGGCGCGGGCAAGACCGCACTCGCCGTGCACGTCGGGCAACTGCTCGCCGACCAGTTCCCCGACGGTCAGCTGTTGGTGTCGCTGCGCGAGGAGAACGGCGAGCCACGGCTGTGGCGGGCGGTGCTGGCGGATCTGTTGCGCGGCACCGGACTGGACAGCCCACTGCCGGCCGAGGACACGGCGGCCCGGAACCTCTGGCGGTCCTGGGTGGCCGACCTCCGGTTGCTGTTCGTGCTCGACGACGCGAGCTGCGAACTCTGTGTGCGGCAACTGCTCCCGGGTCTCGGGCCGAGCCGCACGCTGGTCACCGCGACCGGGCGGCTCAGCGCCCTGGAGTCGGCGCAGCGGCTGGAGTTGGGCGAGTTCGCCCGCGACGAGGTGCTCGAACTCCTGACGCGGGCACTGGGTCAGGACCGGGTGTGCGCCGCCGGGCCGGCCGTCGACCGGATCATCGCCCGGTGTGGCGCGCTGCCCCTGGTGATCCGCACGGTCGCGGCGAAACTGACCGTGTTGCGGCACGTCTCACTCGCCGACTTCGCCGACCAACTCGACCGGACCGACCGACCGCTGGCCGAACTGGCCATCGGCGACCTGTCCCCGCAGGCCGGCCTGCGCCGGTTCCACGATGGCCTGTCACCGTTGGCGCGCGCCGGACTCCGGGCACTGGGTGGACTGCCGGCGCCACCGTTCGACCAGGCCGAGTTGCTCGCCATCCTGCCCGAACCGGCCGCCCGAACGCTGGAAGTCCTGCTGGAGAACAACTTGCTCGCCGTGCCAGATGACGAGGTGCTCGCCCACTCGGCCCGCTATCGCACCCCCGCGTCGGTGCACCAGTTCGCGGTTGCCCTGCACCACGAGACGGAAACCGTTTCAGCGCCGGGAGTCCCGGTCGCCGACGAGGCCGGCGAGTAGTTCCTGCAACGAGTCCACCAGGCGCAGTCCACTGGCCCGCTGTTCCGGGCCCAACGCGGCGAGCGTGCGCACGACCGACACCAGCCGGTCGAACTCCGCCCCGGCCGTGGCGAACGCCGCGTGCGCCGCCCGGCTGCGGGTCAGCCCGTGCAGCGAGAGCCCGGCCTGGTGGGCGAACATCATCAGCAGGTCGAGGTCGGCGATGCTGGACCGCGACTGCGGATGCGGGTCGAGCACCTGCAACACCCCGAGAATGTCGGTCTGGTGCACCACCGGCACGGCCATGATCGAGTCCGGCACGTACCCGGTCGACTCGGCCAGATCCCGCGCGAACAGCGGGTTGTCGGTCAGGCCATCGACGGTCATCGGCTCGCCGGTGGCCACCACCCAACCTGCGATCCCCTGGTCTGCCGGGAAGTGCGTGCCGACCAGGAAGTCCTCACCCTCGCCGGAAACCGCTTCGAAGACGAGTTCGGCCGCGTCGCTGTCGAACAGGAAGATCGAGCTCGCCGCGGCGCCGAAGATGGACCGCGCGACCCGCACGATCGAGGTCAGCAGTTCCCGGTCGTCCTGGCCGGGGTCGGTCATCGCGCCGGTGACCGCCGCGACCAGTGCGGTGGAGTCAAGGGACTGCGCCATCGGATTACGCTCCTCGCACGTTTGCCGCGGTCAGGTACAGGACCGTCTTCAGTTCGAACGTGGCGAGCGCGCGATGCTTGCTCAGGATCAGCGCGCACAGGCCGGTGACATGGGGAGTGGCGAAGCTGTTGCCGGTGTTGCGCAGGGTGCTGCCGCGCAGCCCGGCGACCGGGACGGCCTGCCCCCGGGCGAAGAACTCCACCGGCGGGGTCGGGTTGTAGAGCACCAGCGACGAGTCGGCCTCAGCATGGCTGCCCACCGAGATGACCGAGGAGAACCGCCAGGGAAAGCTCTCCACCTTCGCGTTGTGCGCCGAGGCAACGAGTACCGAACGCTGGAAGTACGCGGTGTCGGCCAGTTCGCGCAACGCCTGGTTGAACTGCGGGCGCGTGGTGGACAGGCTCATGTTGATCACGTCGAAGCCCTGCTCGACCGCCCAGCTCAGGCCGGCGAGCAACGCCGCGCCGGTCCCGCCGCCCTTCTCGCCGAGCACCCGGACGCTGTGGATCTCGCAGCCCGGGGCGACCCGGCGCACGATGCTCGCGCAGGCCGTGCCGTGCCCGAACGCGTCCGTCGGCTCGGCCGCGACCACGCTCGGCACGCCGTCCTCGATGACCACGGCGTGCGAGCCCGCGATCGGACCGACCAGCGGATGATCCGGCTCGATCCCGCTGTCCACCACGCAGACCCGCACGCCCACTCCGGTCGCGCCGCCCCACGCCCACTCGGGCGTGATCGGGCCGGGCTCGCTCCGGGCAATGGTGATGTCGTCGGGTTGGCGGCCCAGCAGGTTCCAGGTCAGCGCGGTCGCCGTCATCGCGTCGAACCACCGATCTCGGTCAGCAGTCGCAGCGCCTGCCCCGCCCCGACGAGATGTCCCTTGGCAGCGAACAACTCCCGCGCGGCGCGCGCCGCGGCCCTTGCGGGTTCGGCCAGTCCCAGCCGGCTCCGGACGTGCGCCAGGTCGAGTCGGGCCAACGCCTGCCCGGCCGTCGAGTCGGTTCCGGCGGCCACGGCCACGGCATCCTCGGCGAGTCGGACGGCCTCGTCGGACTCGGCCCGCAGCGCGCTGATCCGGGCCCGGACACCCAGCAGGTCGGCCAGTTCCACCGGCTCGTCGGCGCCGATCGTCAGACCGGCCACCACGTCCTCGGCCGGTGACCAGCGACCGGCGGCCAGCCACACCCGGGCCAGTTCCAGCGCGGCCGGCCGGATCAACCGCTTCGCGCCAAGGACTCGCGCCCCGACCAGTGACTCGCGCAACGCGGCCGCCGCCACCCCCTGCGCGTCGGCCGGGTCGGCCGCCACCGCAACCAGCCCGGTGAGCAGGGCGCGGAAGACCTGCGACTCGGCGTAGGAGAGCGCGGCCATCGCCTGCCGCGTCTCGGCCAGCCGGGTCGCGGCCAGCGCGGGCTCACCGGCGACCGCGTGGAGCACGGTCAGCGGAAAGCCCAGCGTCGCCTGCACGGCTCGGCGGTCGGTGCCGTGACCGGCCAGCAGCTGCTCACAGCGATGGATGGCCGAGGAGGTGGGCTCCGGCCCGTGCCACAGCGACAGCCCGATCGCGCCAAGGGTGTTGGCCAGTTCCCGGTCCGCACCCGCCGCGACCGAGTGCACCAGGGCCCGGTCGAGCACGGCCAGGGCCTCGGCGTGCCGGCCGCGTCCCTGGCTGGATCGGGCCAGGATGAGCCGGCTGCGAGCCAGGCCGAGTTCGTCGCCGCCGGCGGTGAAGATCGGCAGCGCCAGGTCGGCCGCGGCGGCCAGTGCCGCCTCATCCCGCCGGCCGGTCGCCAGGTGCAGCCGCGCGTGCGCGGCGATCGCCGTCTGGCCGTGCTGTTCGGCCTCGCCGAGTGCCTGCCGCAGCAGGGATTCCGCCTCGGCCGGGTAGCCGAGCGTCAGGCACGCCTCGCCCAACTGTTGCAGGCATTCGGCCCGCCCCGGGTCGCCCGGTTCGGCCAGCGCGGCCGCCTCGCCGAGCAGGGCGCGCGCCTGCGGCAGGTCCACCCGGCGCAGCGCGCTCGCCCCGGCCGCCGCGAGACTCGCCGTAGCGCGCACCCGCAGGCCGTTCGCGTGCGCGTCCAGCGGGCCGACGGCGACCTGGCAGCGATAGGACCGGGCCAGGTGACCACCGACCAGCGCGGCCGAAGCCTGTTGGGCCAGCAGGTGATCCGCATACCGCTCGTGCAGTTCGCCGCGCCGCCGCTTGGTCAGTCCCTCATAGGCGACGCGCTGCGTGACGGTGTGCACGAAGCGATAGCGTGGTGGCCCACCGGCGGCCACCGGAACGGATTCGATCAGCCTGCGGCGGGCGAGCCCGCGCAGGATCGGCGCGCAGTCCGGCCCGTCCCCGGCCAGCCTGCGCAGGTCGTCCGGGACGACCTCGGTCCCGATCACCGCCGCGTGCCGCAGCACGGTTCGCTCGGCGCTGTCCAGCCGGTCGATCCGCGCGGCGAGCAACGCGTGCAGGTTGGGCGGCAACTGGTCGACGGCGGCGCCCTGCTCGGTGACCACGGTGGCCAGCTGCTCAAGGTAGAGCGGATTTCCGTTGGCCTGGGCGATGATCCCAGCCGTCGTCGCGTCGTCGTGCGCCGTGACCTCGACGAAGTTCGCGGCCAGCACCGCCGACTCCGCCGTAGACAGGCCGGCGATCGTGACCGTGGTCGCGTTGGTCCGACCGCCGCCCCAGCCCGGGTGCGCCTCGATCAGTTCCGGCCGGGCCAGGCAGAGCACGAGCACCGGCAGCCGGTCCAGGTCCTCGACGAGCCGGTCGAGGACCGCGAGCAGGATCGGCTGCGCCCAGTGGCAGTCGTCGACCACGAGCAGCACCGGCCGCTCGCGGGCCAACACGGTCAGCACGCAGGCCAACGCGGCCGAGGTGTCCTCGGCGGAGGGCGATGGCGTCCCGTCCAACAGCAGCCCGGCCCGTAGCAGGTCGACCGCGGCGCCGGTCACCGGATCGGGCGACCCGGCCGCGGCCACCAACGGCGCGACGCACTCAGCCAGCGCGCTGAGCGTCCCGTGTGCGCCGCCGTCCTGGCAGCGGCCGGTGCCCAGCAGGCCGATCGTGTCGCCGCTCCGTTTCAGCCACTCGGCGGCGAGCCGGGTCTTGCCGATGCCCGCGTCCCCCAGCAGCGTCAACACCTGCGCATCACCCAGTTCGGTGACCCGGCGCCAGGCCAGGTCGAGCAGGCTCAGGTCCCGCTCCCGACCCACGAACGGCACGTCGAACCGGCGCATCGCCTCGGGATCGGCGGGCGGCACGGCGACCAACCGGACCGCGTCGACCGCCTCGTTGACCCCCTTGAGCGCCACCCGGACCGGGTCGGCGACCACCAGCGCCGGCCCGGCGGCCCGTGCGGTGGCCGCGCTGATCAGCACCTCGCCCGGGTCGGCCCGCTGTTCCAGCCGGGCGGCGATGTTGACCACCTCGCCGGCCACCAGCGCCTGCCGGCTGGCCGGGTCGGCGGTGGTCACCACCTCGCCGGTGTGCACGCCGATCCGCACCCGCAGCCGCACGCCGTGGTCGCGGTGCAGGTCGGCGTTGAACGCGGCCAACGCGTCCATCATGGCCAGTGCGGCGGTCAGCGCGCGGCGCGGATCGTCCTCGTGGGTCGCGGTCAACCCGAACACGGCCATCACCGCGTCGCCGATGAACTTCTCCACGACGCCACCGTGCAGTTCCACCCGCTCGGCCATCAGCGCGTAGTAACGCAGCAGGATCGCCCGGATCAGCTCGGGGTCCAGCGTGCCGGACAGCTCGGTGGAGCCGACCAGGTCGCAGAAGAGCAGCGTGACGATCCGGCGTTCCTCCGCCACGGGCGCGCCGGCCGACACGGACGTCCCGCAGTGCGAGCAGAAGTGCGCGCCGGCCGGCAGTTCAGCGGCGCAGGCCGGGCAGACCATCGGCCGTGCTCCGTCGTCCGCCCAGTCGCGTGCGCACCGTCATCAGCACCTTTCCGGAGTCACCGAAACCGTGACCAACTGCGGAAAAGCTACGGCCGCACGGTATGCGAACGGTTTGCCGACGGCATGTCCAGAGCGGGCAGCGAGGTCCCGGTCAGGCTCTCGGCGACCGCCCACAGAGATGCGGCGAGGTCGGCTCCGCGGGCGCTGCGCGGCAGTCGGGCCCGGACCGTCGGCCCGACCAGCAGGTACCGGGGGCCGTAGTAGGCGCCCTGCTCGGCCGCGGGATCGGCGGCCGCGAACAGCAACGGCTCGGTGCCCTGCACAACACCCTGCGAGGGCAGCGGGGTGACATCGCCGCGGAAGAGCCGCCGCTGCCGGGTCCGACCCAGGTTCGGCCCGGACAGCAGCAGGTTGGTGCGGGTGTAGCCGGGGTGCGCACCGGTGCTGAGCAACCCCCAGCCACGCACCGTCGACACGGCCGCCAGGTGTTGCGCCAGCAGCAGGTCGGCGAGCTTGGACTGGGCGTAGGCCGGCTGCGGCCGGTAGCCCCGGGTGAACTGTAGGTCGGCGAAGTGGATTCGGCCGAAGTTGGCCGCGCCGCTGGACATCGTGGCCACCCGGGGCTTGTCGGCCGCGAGCAGCAGCGGCAGCAGCAGGTTGGTCAGCGCGAACGGGCCGAGGAAGTTGCTGCCCAGTTGCAGCTCGAAATCGTCGGCGGTGGTCATCCGGGTCGGCGGAAACATCACTCCGGCGTTGTTGACCAGCACGTTGATCGGAGTGCCCTCGGCCAGCAGTTCCCTGGCGAACGTGTGCACACCGGCCAGGTCGGCGAGGTCCACCTGGCGCACGTCCAGGCGCGCCCCGGGGATGTCCCGCAGGATCTCCGCGCGGGCGGCCGCGCCCTTGGCCGGCGTGCGCACCGCCATGATCACCTCGGCGCCGGCACCGGCCAGCCGCCGGGTGGCCTCCTTGCCGGTGCCGCTGTTCGCGCCGGTGATGACGAACCGCCGCCCGGTCTGGTCGGGAACCTCGTACATGAGCGCATCTCCTTGGCCTATCCGCGCCGCAGCTGTTAAAGACTGCCGGTCTGTTATGTTCTCGAAGTTAACAGACCTTCGGTCTGATCACAAGAGACCGCAGGTCTGTAAGATGGGTCGGTGACCACGTTCAAACGCGCCCGCACCGAGGAGCAACGCGCGGCGCGCCGACGGGCGATCCTGGCCACCGCGTCGGCGATGCTGGCCGAACTGCCGGTCGCGCAGGTCACCCTCAACGAGCTGAGCAGGCGGGTCGGCCTGGCCAAATCGAACGTGCTGCACTACTTCGAGTCTCGCGAGGCGGTGCTGCTGGAACTGCTGGACAGAGCGTCGCAGCGGTGGCTGGTGGAACTCGCCGGCGAACTGGCCGCCGGGATCGACCCGGACGCACCGGCGGCCCGCCGGGGGGACCAGCTCGCCGCGACGCTCGCGGCCTCGCTGGCCGCCCGCCCGGTGCTCTGCGACCTGGTCAGCGCGCAGGCCGCGGTACTCGAACACAACGTGTCCACCCAGCTCGCCGCCACCCACAAGCGGGCCACCCTCACCCGAGTCGCCGAGCTGTGCGCGCTGGTCCACGAACACGTCCCCGAGCTGGCCGAACCCGACGCACTGCGGCTGGCCGGCGCCGGTTTCCTGGTGATCGGCGCGGTGTGGACCCACGCCCGGCCCGCGGCCGCGACGCTGGCCGTCTACGAGGCCGATCCGGAGCTGGCGGCACTGCGGATCGACTTCACCGCGACCGTGCGCGAGCTGCTCGAAGTGCTGATCGCCGGCCTGCTCGCCCGGTCGTCGCACTGACGCCGGTTGCTTCATCATTTCTGGCAAGGTGACGGCGAAACCGGAATGCGCGAAATATTCTTACTGTGACCCCAGTCGCAGCCATCTCGGCGGCCATAGCTGTGAGATAACTTAAGCAAGTATCCGCGGATAGGTTTGTCGCCGGAACGTCGACGGCCGTATGGTTTAATGAACAACCACAGCGCCGAAACCGGTAGCGTGAGCAGTGGATAACACCGTCCGGATCACCCTTTCCGGCACGGTTGAGTCGTTGTCCGGCGGCGAACACAACACACGAGGTGGAGTCAGGTCATGGCCCAGCGGACCATCGTCGAACTCGTCGACGATTTGGACGGCAGCACGAGTGACGATATCGAGACCGTTCTGTTCGGTTTGGATGGTGCGACCTACGAGATCGACCTGTCCGCGAACAACGCCAGCAACCTGCGGGAGACCCTCGCCAACTTCGTGGGCTCCGCCCGGCGCGCCGGTGGCCGGGTCAAGCGCGGCCTCGCTCCGGCGACCGTCGGCGGCTCGACCGGCACCGGTCGCAGCAAGGAGCAGACGCAGGCCATTCGCGAGTGGGCCAGGACCAACGGCCACGCCGTGTCCGACCGGGGCCGCATCCCGGCCGCGGTGATCGACGCCTTCGAGGCGTCACACGCCATCGCGGGCAAGATCAAGAAGGCCAAGTAGGACGCTCGAACGACTACAGCCCACCCGCCCGGACTCCCGGCGGGTGGGCTGTAGTCGTTCGGTCGGCGGCCAATTCCGCACCTGAGATTCGCATCCGAAACGGCTTGCCGGAGTTGTCCACAGGATGCCCGAATGGCCTGCGACCTATCTTCCCGCTCTGTTACGTTTGCCGCCGAATGGCCCCGAGAACACCAGGTGACAGGGCTGCTGACATGGAGGCGGGCGATGCAGGTCGATCCGGGTGGCGGCTCCGGCTTCGGAGTTGATCCGGCCCAACTGAAAGGCGTGGCCGGGCAACTCGGCAAGGCATATGACGACGTCAATACCGCGATAACCGACTTCTCCGGTAGCGAGTGCCTCGACGCGGCCGTCTTCGGTGACTTCGGCATGGGCCCGGCATGGTCGGCGTTCGATTCCGCCTGGGCGAGTGAACTCTCGGTCACCGGTGCCGCCATCAGCGAACTGATCACCAAGGTCTCCACCACCGCCGACAACTACCGCAACACCGACGACCGGATCGCCGCCGGATTCACCGCGGCAGGCCCGCGATGAGCACGCTCACCGACCTCGAATCCGCCCGCGACCGGATCCAGAGCTTCTGGTTCGTGGCGCTCACCGGTTCCACCGGCCTGCTCGCCGCGATCGACTCGGCGCTCGCGCCGCCCTCCCCCACCGGCACGCCGAGCGCCATCAAGGCCAAGGCCGACGACTACGCCAAGGCGTCCGACCAGACCGGCAGCGCCGCCGCCGACCTCCACTCGGTCGCGGTGGGCTCGCTGCCGGCGGCGTGGCGCGGCGCGGTCGCCGAGACCGCGGCGCAGGCGGTCCAGGCGTTGTCCGAGGAGGTCGTGACCACCCGGTCGGTGCTCGGCCAGGCCAGCCTGCAGCTCGACCTGTGGTCGACCGACCTGCGGTGGGCGCAGTCGGTCGACCAACAGAGCCGGGCGCTGCTGGAGAAGGCGAAGGGCGCGCTCGGTCCGTTCGGACTGAACATGTTCGGCCTCAACCAGGCCCTGCAACAGGCGACCGCGGGTGCCAACGGCCGGGTGTCCGCGGCCCAGCGGGCGCAGGACTCGGGCACCGCGACGGCGAGCCTGCTCAACCAACTCGCTCAGCGGGCCCGCGCCGAGCGGGTGTCCGAGGGCCAGACCGACGCCATCAGCGCGGTGGTGCTGGCCAACGACAAGAACCCCGGCGGCGCCACCGACGACACCGACATCCTCACCCCGAACGAGCTGAGCCGGGCATCGCAGCGGCTCGACGGCCTGTCCGCGGCCGACCAGGCGGCCTTCGAGAAGCTGGTGGCCGACAGCAAGTCGCCCACCGAGGCGGCCTATCTGTGGAAGGCGCTCGCCGCCGGGCACACGGTGGCCCAGGTGTCCCGGTTCGACACGGCGATCCACCCGCACGGCGACGACCCGACCTGGCTCGCCGGGCACCTGACACCGGACCTGAGCAACCCGCAGAGCGGCACCGAGACGACCAGCCCGGATTTCATGACCTACCAGGGCCAGTCGTTCTCGAAGCTCGACCCGCAGGGCTGGGATGTGTACGACCAGGGCAAACCGGGCGACTGCGTGGCGGCGTCGACGGTGGTCGCGCAGGCCACCCTGGACCCGGTGACGATGCTCGATCTGACCACCGGCGGCACGGCCGACGGCGACGACAGCCCACAGGCGTTCCATGATCGGCTGCAACAGCTCTACGTCGCGCAGTACGTCAAGGGCCAGCAGGCGGACGGCGATTCGAGCACCTACCCGAAGACCGACGGCGGCCTCGGCTCGAAGGGCGAGACGGTGCTGGCGAACTCCGACCTCGCGCCCGCGACCGGCTCGACGTACCACTACGTCGGTCTCGGCAGCACGAGCGATCGGCAGAACGCGGTCAGCAGCATCGAACAGTCGGTGGATGCCGGCAAGCCGGTGCCACTGGACGTGACGGACGGCAACGAGGGCCACCAGATGATGATCATCGGGCACGACGGCGACAAACTGGAGGTCTACAACCCGTGGGGCTACAGCGCCTGGGTGACCGAGAACCAGTTCGTCAACAACCAGCTCGGCAGCCTGACCACCAGCGGTGGCAACGGCAAGCTGAACACCGCGGACGGGTTGGAGCTGCCGCGGTGAACGACACCCGGATACGCCCGGACAGTGAACTGGCCGGCGTGGACGTGCCCGCGGCCATCAGCGCCGGCCTGCGGCTGGACGGCGCCGCCCGCCGGACGATGTTCACCTCGGCGGCGATCGCGGCCGCACTCCAGGCCGAGCGGCGCGAGGTCGGTCCTTATCCGCTCAACTTCCTGGCCGACCATGTTCGTGCTGCTGGCCGGGCCGGTGCGCTCGCTCTGCCGGAGCCGTTGGTCGGCGCCGTTGATCTCGCCCAGAGTTGGTTGCGGGCGGCCAGTGAGGCGGCCGGTGGCGTCGGCAATGACGATCTCTTCGCTCAGTGGTTGGAGACGGTTGCCGCTTTGATCATGCTGCGGCGCAAGGCCGGCCGGGCGGGGGCGACGTGAGAGTCCGGGCGGTCACCGTTGCGGTGTGCTTGCTTGTCCTGACGGTCGGGTGTGCTGGCAACGCGGCCGTGTCGACCGGGCCGACTCGGGTTGTGCTGCTCTCTCTCGGGTCGGGGGGTCAGCTTCCTGATCGCACCACGGCGGTTTCGCTTGCGCCCAGTCAGGTCCTGGCGGTTCAGAGTACGCACAGTGATGGGCCGGGGAACTGGGCCGAGACCAATCCTGGCAACGGGGATGTGTTGGCCGCGGACGGGACGGCCACGGTCACTCCTTGTCCGAGTGATACGGCTGGATGTGGGGCCACCACGCAGAAGCTCTATCGGGCGCGGTCGAGTGGGGCCAGCACAGTTGTGTGGACTTTCAGTGGGGTGGGGCCCGGGTTTTCGGCTCCGGCTTCGCAGCCTCGGGTGCCCTGTCCGGAGGCTGGGGATGCCACGGCCCAGTGTCCTATTGGGGTTGTTCGGATCTCCGTCACTGTCAGGTAGGGCCCTGTCGCGCCAGCGACAAGGTAGGGCCAGGAGCGAAGCGACCATCTTTCCGCTGCCACTCAAGGTGCGCCGCCGTAGGGCATCGGAGCGGCGAGTCCTTCACCCCGATCCGCGATCGTCTTAGGGCGCTTGGTATCGGGGAGAAGGGGGTCGTGTGGTCGACGTGTTCGCTTCGCTTCGCCGGTCTCGTTGGCGGCTCAGCTGAATCTGGTTGATGCTGATTCCAGTCTGCCGGCCGGCAGTTTCCTGCCGCACAGCAGCAATGCCAGATCCTGGGCCGCTCCAGATACGGGTGTTCCCGTTCCGAATGACCAGTCCAGGTCGGTCGCGGTCAGCTCGACGCCGCCCAGATCGGCCCCGAAGTGCTTGATCACCTTGGGTTCTGTCAGTCCGGCCAGGACGATGTGCAGCCGCTCCGCCGGCACCGACCGCCCCACCCCCAGGGCTACGGTGATGTCCAAACCGTGGATCACGTCGTGGGTCAGCGCACCCGCCAGCCCACCGCCCGGCGGCTGCCACGGATGTCGGACGTTGTCCCGGACCGCCGCCAGCAGGACCTCCGAGCCCACCGCCGAATCACGTCGGGCACAGCGGTCCGACATTCGGTCGAATCGGCCGCCCGACCGCGCCAGCTCCGCCAGGAAACGTGCCATCGGGTAGCGGAACGGCATGGTCACGTGCGCCACGACTTCGCGCACCCGCCAGCCGGCGCAGAGGGTCGGCTCGTCCCACGCGGTCGCCGGGAGGGCGGCCAGCACGTCGGCCAACGCGCTGCGCTCGGCCGCGATCTCGGCGCTCAGGTCAACGTTCGCGGTCATCGCCGCAACTGCGCCAGATGCGCGGCGAAGCGGTCCAGGGAGGTCCTGAAACCGGCCTGGGCCTCGGGGCTGCGGAACATCTCCGGCACGTTCACCTGATGAATCCGCACCTCGGTCCGTGCGCCGCCCAGGTCGGTGAACGTCGAGGTGGTGGTCACCCCGGAGTCGGACTCGGTCCACACGATCCGCTCCGGCTCGACGATCTCGACGTACGTCCCGTTCGTCGGGTACCTGCTGCCGTCGGCGTCGTTGACCATGACCGTGGCGAACGTTCCACCCGGACGCGGGTCGACGACGATGGTCTCCAGCGGTGTGCTCGTCCCGGTCGGGCCCCAGAAGTGCGTCAGGTGCTCCGGCTCGATCATGCAGCGGAAGACGAGTTCTCTCGGTGCGTCGAACACCCGGGTGTAGACGAGTTCGGCGGCTTCCGACGATGTCGGGTTACTCATGGGATGGTTCTCCGTTTCCAGGAACAGGTTCTTGTTGGATGTCACGCAGGTGGGCATCGAGCTTGTCGAACCGCTCGGTCCAGACGCGCCGGTTCTGCTCGATCCAGTCGGCCGCGGTGTCGAGCGCGGCCCGCTCCAGGTGGCACGGGCGGAACTGGGCCTGGCGGCTGCGGGAGATGAGCCCGCAGCGTTCGAGCACCTTCAGGTGCTTCGAGATACCGGGCAGGGTGAGGTTGAACGGCGCGGCCAACTCGTTCACCGTCGCGTCGCCCTTGGCCAGCCGGGCCACGATCGCCCGCCTTGTCGGGTCGGCCAGCGCGGTGAAGGTGGCCCCCAGTCGGTCCTCCACCACAGTCATCCGAGCCCTCCGTTCGGCGAACTTTTCTACTCAACTGCCCCGTACTTCACCACGTGGCTATTTAGCTGTCAAGTTAAATATCTAGGTGGGGATGCCCGTGAGATCGTGGCGGCCCGGACCGCCGGAGAAGCCGCAAACTCGTCGGTAAGAAGTCGCCCTGCCGAGTCAGTTCTCAGGGAGAGATCGAGAACAAGGAGACGGCGTGTGACGGATGCCCAACTCTTCAGGGACATGTACGAGGAGTTCTACCCGCGCGTCCTCGCCTACTCGACCAGCCTGGTCGGTCGGCAGACCGGTGAGGACATCACCAGCGAGACCTTCGTGGTGGCCTGGAAGCGGTGGCAGGAGGTCTCGACCGCACCGCTGCCGTGGCTGCTCGGCGTGGCTCGCAACCTGACCCGGGAGCTGCGCCGCAAGGACGCCCGGCAGTACGAGCTGGCGGTGGCCGAAGGCCGACGCATCGCCACCGAGGTCGAGGCCGAGGACATCGCCGGGGACGTCGCCGAGCGCGCCTCGGTGCTGCGGGCACTGGCCGGTCTGAAGGACGCCGACCGGGAGTTGCTCACGCTGGTGGCGTGGCAGGGACTCAGCCCGAAGGACGCCGCGCGCGTGCTGAACTGCACCACCGCCACGTTGTCCGTCCGGCTGCACCGGGCCCGGCGACGGTTCGAGCTGGCCGTGGAAGCGACCACGTTCTCTCGCGAATACCGCCCGATTGCCGTTGTGAAGGAGTCCTGACATGCGAGAAGACGATCGGACGGACCTGGACGCGCTGGCCGCCGCCCGGCCGGCCGCGTTGGACCCGGCCAACCTGGCCGGTTCCCGCCGCCAGCACGACGACCTGGTGATGGTCCTGTCCACCGACCCGGCCGCCGACCGCCACGCCCGGCGGGTCAGCAGCCGACGGCGGGTGTGGCCGGTCGTGGTTCCGGTGGTCGGCGTCGCGGCCGTCGTCGCTGTCGTGGTCGGCACGTTGCCCGGCGGATCGAGCGGCCCCGCGCCGGCTCAGCCGCACACGTCGAGCCCGCAGGCGAGTGGGCCGGACGCCCACGTGGTGCTGCTGAACATGGCGACCGCGATCCAGAACCAGACCGGCCAGGGCAACTACTGGCAGGTGACCACCGATTCGGGGAACACCTGGATCGCCGGGACCGCGCCCGACCAGTACGCGATCAACGAGACGAGCAGCGAGATCTGGTCGATCGGCGTGCTGTCCGGTGAGCAGAGCCTGATGGTGATGGGCGTCAACGAGAACACCCAGCCGCGCACCACGAAGGACCGGGCGCGCTGGCAGGCCGCGGGCTCGCCCACGTCGGTGCGGATCGACCCGGGCGTCGCCAAGGGCGGCGGCGAGCAGGAGAAGCTGGGGGTGACGATCGGCGCCGGCCACGAGTCGGTGCTGCACACCAACGACGGCGGCGACATCGTCGCCGTGGGTGGCAACAACGTCAACTACGCCTACCTGCGGAACCTGCCGAGCGACACGGCCGGGCTGAGCACGCTGCTCGATCAGCTCTACACCCAGGAGAACGGCAAGGAGATCACCGGGAAGACCGCCTGGACGCTGAACCAGGCGAGCAACCTGATCACCATGCCCGTCTCCTCGGCGGTGCGGGCGGCCGCCTACCGGATCATCGCCGGACTGCCGGGTATCACGTCCCTCGGCAGGGTGACCGACCCGCTGGGCCGCACCGGCGTCGGCGTCGCGCTGCCGGTGTTCGAGCCCGGCGACCTGGGCACCGTGCGGGAAGAGCTCATCGTCGACCCGACGACCAACTCGCTGCTGTCCGACCAGGAAGTCATCGTCACCCCGTCGGCCCTGGCCACCAGCGTCGGACTGACCGCCGGCACGCCGATCATCTACACGGCGACCACCCACACCGGCTGGGCCGACCAGCAGATCAACACGCCCACCACGACCGGCTGACCGGCTGGTGGCTCCCCCGGTGGGTGGCAGGGCTACGCGCTCCGCCACCCACCGTTCTGCTTTGTGCCGCCGGGCGGGTGGCCATTGTCGGTCGGGTGTGCGAGTCTCGGGTCGTGCGCGCCAGTGTGTTCCAGTTCGCCGGAGGTGAACCGGCGTTTCTCGCGCTGGCCACGGCACATCACGCCCGGTGCCTCGCGGACCCGGAACTCAACCACCCGTTCTCCCATCCCGGGCAGAATCCGCGGCACGTGGAGCGGCTCGCCGCCTACTGGGCCGAGGTGCTGGGCGGCCCGCCCGAGTTCTCCCGGTCCTGCGGCGGCCAACTGTCGGTGCTGGACCTGCACGCCGGCAACGGCGACATGAGCGACCTCGGCCGCCGGTTCGTCGACTGCTTCATCCACGCGATGGACGACGCCGGCCTGCCCGACGACCCCGAGTTTCGCGCGACGATGACCGCCTACCTGCGGTGGGCCGTGTCCGACGTGCTGTCCTACCAACCGGACGGCACGACCGGGTCCACCGCGCGGCCGATGCCGCGGTGGTCCTGGGACGGCCTGGTGACCAGCACCGACTGACCGTCCACAGTGGTCACCAGCGCTACCGGTCGGCGAGCAGCTCGCGGACCATCGGGGCGACCCGGGTGCCGTACAACTCGATGTTGTGCATCAGTTTCTGGTGCGCCAGGCCGCCCATCGCATACTTCAGGTCGAACCGGGTCGCGCCGAGCTGGGTCAGCGTGGCGGCGATCTTGCGGGCGACCGTCTCCGGCGCGCCGACGTAGAGGGCGCCCTGCTCGCTCACTTCACGCTCGAAGGATTCCCTTGTGGGCATCGCGAATCCGCGCTCGCGGCCGACCCGGCCGAACACATCGAGGTAGTGCGGCCAGAATTCCTCGCGGGCCGCCTCGTCGGTGTCGGCGACGTGACCCGGCGAGTGCACGCCGATCGGTCGGGCCGGCATACCGAGCTGGCGCAGCGCCTCCCGGAACAGCTCGGCGAACGGCACGAACCGGCTCGCCGGTCCACCGATGATCGCGAGCATCAGCGACATGCCGCGCCGGGCCGTGCGCACCACCGAGGTCGGGCTGCCGCCGACACCGATCCAGGTGGGAATCGAGCCCGACTCGGTGCGCGGGTAGACCTCCAGGTTGTCCAGCGCCGGGCGGGTCCGCCCCGACCAGGTCACCGGCTTCTCCTTGAGCAGTTCGGCGAACAGTTCGACCTTCTCCTCGAACAACTGCTCGTAGTCGGCCAGGTCGTAGCCGAACAGCGGGAACGACTCGGTGCTGGAGCCCCGGCCGAGGATGACCTCGGCGCGACCGTTCGACAGCGCGTCCAGGGTCGCGTAGCGCTGGTAGACCCGGACCGGATCGTCCGAGCTGAGCACGGTCACCGCCGAACCGAGGTGGATGCGTTCGGTACGCGCGGCGATCGCACCGAGCACCACGTCCGGCGCGGACAGCGGGAAGAGATCGGTGTGGTGCTCGCCGATGCCGAAGTAGTCGATGCCGACCTGGTCGGCGAGCACCGCCTCGTCGACGAGGTCACGGATGGTCCGGGCGTGGCTCAGTGGCCGGCCCTGCTCGTCGGCGGTCACGTCGCCGAACGTGTCCAGGCCGAGGACGAGCGCGCTGCCCGGTTCGGTGCTGCTCATCGGAACTCCCTTGGTTCACCCGCGGTCGGCTGCCGGTGACGGAGTGTCCACGCGCAGTCTTGTTGACACGTCCACAATACCTCGGACAGACGTCTGCCACGCAAGGAGACGCGGGACACCGGCTGCTCAGCCGGCGGAAGGAGTGCTCTCGTCGACGAACCGGTAGTAGCTCATCCGGAAGGGCTGGAGCAGCGCGCGCATGAACGCGGCACCGTCCTGCGGCCGCACGAGCCGGTCCTCCGCGACGAAGTCGACGCCGTGGTCGTAGTACCCCTGGGCCAGCCGCGCCTGGTCCGGGTCGAGCACGGTGAGGGCCACCCGTCCGTCGGGTGCCAGCCGGAACTCGGCGACCCGCACCGCCGTACCCGAACCGAACGCGTACAACGTGACCAGGCCCGGCGCCGTCCCGTCCATCCCGCACCACCATTCACGTCGTCGACCACCGCGGATCGGTCGTCAGTCGGGTCGCCTAGTTGATCCACGATCCGTTGATGATTCCCGGCCAGTTTTCGCCGGTGATCATACCGCGCGACTGCACCTCGCCCAGCCGGGAAACGACGCCGTCGACGGCCTGGTCGCTCAGGCCACTGGCCTGCAGCGTGGTGCGCACCTGCCCCGGATCGACCGCCCGGACGTTCTGCATGACCTCGTCGCTCAACGGTGTGTTGACGTTCTGCTGGACAAAATCCGAGCGGATGCCGAACCGGGGGTCAGGTGTTTCCGGGAACGAGTAACCATGATCGATGGCGACGATGTTTCCGCCCGCGTCGGTGACAAAATTACCGGTGTGCCGGTCGGTGTTGCCGGTGACGTAGTCGAGCACCGCCATCTGTTCCTGCTGCGTACGCGGGTACTCATCGAGGGCCTTGCTCCCCGTTGAGTCCACCCACTGCTGCACGGACCCCGACCCCTGTGCGCCGTCGATCTTGGTGGTGGTCGGCACCCGGCCGAAGCCGAACGCCTCGTCCATCCGCGACGCGGCCACCTCCCGGTCGGCCAGGCCACCCGGAATGCCCTGCCGCAGGCTGGCATCCTCACCGGCGACCGGCTTGTAGATCCCGCGGGTGCCGTCCTCGTAGGTCACGACGTAGGCGTCGTTCGCGTGCCCGCCCGGGTCCAATGGCGTGGTGTCCACAATCTTCTTGGCCTGGAGCGCCTGCTCGGCGTCGCTCGGCTGATAGTCGGACGGGGTGTCGACCGGCGTTGACCCGTCCGGGTCGAGCCGGTCGCTGATGCTACCCGAGGACGGCTCCGCGTCGGCTGGTGACGGTGTCGTTTCCGACGAGGACGGTTCGGTCCCGCCCGAGGACGGTTCGGTCTCACCGGACGACGGTGCGACATCACCCGGGGGCGGTGGCGGTGGGTCGGCCGGTGGCGCGGCGCCGGCCGGGGCGGTCGGCTCGTCGGCCGACGAGCCGACGATCGAATCCTCGGCGGCCGTGTCGTCACCGCTGATCGAGGTGAACGAGTTGGTGGCCTGTTCCTCGGTGCCCAGCGACCGGCCGAGATTGGCTTCCTCGATAGCTGCGGTTTTGTCGCCGAGGCCGGCCATCGAATCGCTGATGTTGCCGGCCGCCTGCTCGGAATCACCGGCCAGACCTTTGAAAACCGCAGCCAGCTCGCCGTCCGACATCTGCCGAAACACCCCCAACGGCCCTGCTGAGCCGGCGGGGTCATGCTACCCACCACCGTGGTCGGCCGACCACGGATTACCGAATTGATCCACACAATCGTTGTTGATCAAAAGCGGCCGAAAAACAGCGGAGCGATGCCCATCTAACGGACATCGCCCCACATTTTCCTAGTTCGCCCTGGCGTATTTCCGCAGCAGGTAGTTCCAGCCGGCGGTCAACTGCTGGTCAGACCACACGTCGGCGCACTTGGTGATCGTGTCCTCGGTGCTCCCCCAGCGCACCACCTCGCCCGCCGACATCGCGGCCAGCTGGGCATGACACGCCTTGTCCAACAGGATCGCGGTCATCACGGCGGTCGGCAGGTCCTTGCCCACCGCGACCAGACCGTGTTGCGGCATCAGGCAGGCAGGCGCGTCGCCGAGTGCGTCGGCCAGCGCCACGCCGAGTTCATGGGTCTTGATCAGGCCGCCGGTCCGGGTGAACCGCGGCACGTCCTCGCCCCGGAACAACGAACCGGCGTGACTCACCGGGCGCAGCGGGGTGTCCAGCGCGGAGAACGCGTTGGCCGCCTCGGAATGCGTGTGCACGACGGCGCCGATCTCGGGGCGGCGGGCCATGATCTCGGTGTGGATGGGGTACTCGATGTGCCGCCGCTCGGTACCGGCGAGCACGTTCCCGTCCGGCGTGACCAACACGATCTTGTCCGCGTCGATCTCCTCGAAACCCCAGCCGGAGCCCTTCATCCAGATACCCCGGCCAGCCGGATCGCGCACGCTGGGATGTCCCCAGACCATGTCGTCCTGACCGGCGGCGGCGAGCGCCTGGCAGCCCTGCATCGCCAAGGTGATCAGCTCGCTGGAGTCCGACGTCGTCGTAGTCATGCCCCACCTTTCCGGAACCAGCTTCTTCCTGGCAGAAAGATACTCCACCGCAGCCGGGTCGCCGCTGGTCCGGTGGTCGCGGGCATTGTGAACCGAGCCGGGCACATCCGACTGGTTGTTCTTCACAGAAGAATCGCCGTCCCGGCAAGGAGAATCACTGCCTACTCTCGTACCGAGGCGCAGCGACCGCGCGGAGGTGTTCCCGATGGAATCACTGGCGATTCGAACCGAGATCCCGCACACCTCGACCAGACAGCTGCTGCTGTTGCCCAGCGTTTTCATGTTCTGGCTGGTCGGCCTGATCGACAAGTTCGCGTTCGGCACCATCCTCACCGACAAGCGCTTCCTGGCCGATCTGCACCTGGGCGGCCACGCGGCGGTGATCGGCGCGCTCGCCTCGGCCGCGATCCTCACCCAGGCGCTCGGCAACGGCGTGTTCGGCTGGGCGGTCGACCGGTTCGGGCCGCGGCGCTGTGCGATGGTCGGTGTGGTCGGCTGGTTTCTCAGCTGTGTGCTGGGCGCGGTCGCCGGTTCGATCGGCGTGCTGGTCGTCTCCCGGCTCCTGCTCGGCCTGTGCGAGGGCTACACCTGGCCGGTTGGCAACGCGCTGACCGCCCGCTGGTTCCCGGCCGGCCGCCGGGGGCGGGCGCGGGCGATGTGGATGAGCGCGGTGTGCATCGGGCCGGGCATCGCCGGTTTTGTCACCGGTGGCCTGCTCGGCTCGTTCTCCTGGCGGGGCGTGTTCTGGTTCCTGGCCGCGTTGTCGCTGCTGGTGTGCCTGCCGATGGCGACCTACTTCGTCAAGGACGGCCCGGCCCGCGATCGGGCGGCCGACTCCGGCCGGCAACTGGCCGCGGTGGCCGGCCGGGCCCTGCGCAGCAGCCGGTTCTGGCTGGCCACCGGCGCCGCGTCCGGCACCACCATTTCGGTGTGGGCGCTGGCCACCTGGCTGCCGACCTACCTGGTGAGCTACCGGCACACGTCGCTGGGCACGTTCCAGTACTACGTGCTCGGCGCGTACGCGCTGGGCCTGGTGGTGATGCTCGGCTACTCCTACCTGGTCGACCGCCTCCGGCGGCTGGCCGGCTGGCTCGCGGTCGCCTTCACCGTGGCCGGGGCGCTGCTGCTGATCGTCGGTTTTGTGCCCTCGTCGCCGTACTTCGTGCTGATCGCCTGCACCACCGCGATCATCTACGGCATCACCCTGCTGATCGTGCAGGGCTTCCAGGACCGGATGACCGCGGTAAACCAGGTCGGGACCGAGAACGGCCTGATGAACGCGGTCTCCAACGTGTTCGCCGGCGTCGTCCCGTTCGCGATGGGCGGCCTGATCGAGCTGGCCGGCGGGTCGTTCAGCTACGCGTTCGGCTTCCTGTTCGTGCTGCTGCTCATCTCGGCGGGATGTGCGGCGGTGTTGCACCGCTTGGGTTACTGAGAAGGGAACAACGATGACCGACGTACCCGCGCAGCTGGCCACGGCCAACCGAATTCTGGTCCACGAGGGCGTGCTGGACGGCTACGGCCACCTGAGCGTGCGCGACCCGGCCGACGAGCGACACTTTCTGCTCGCCCGGTACCTGCCGCCGAGCCTGGTGACCGCCGAGGACGTCCGCGCGTTCGACCTCACCGGCCAACTGGTGGTACCCGAGGAGACCGCGCTCTACTCGGAGCGCTACATCCACGCCGGGATCTATCAGGCCCGGCCGGACGTGCTGGCGGTGTGCCACACGCACGCGGCCGACCTGGTCTCGTTCGGCATCGCGGGCGTCGAGCCGCGGCCGGTGTTCCACATGGCGGCGTCGTTCGGCACCAGCATTCCGATCTTCGACGAGTACGACCCGGACTGCGGCCTGCTGATCAACACACTCGACCAGGCGCACCGACTCGCCGCGACGCTCGGCCAGAACAAGGCGGCGCTGATGCGCGGCCACGGCGCGGTGGTCACCGGCCAGGGTCTGGAGGACGTGGTGATGGGCTCGATCTATCTGGCCCAGAATGCTCGCATCCGACTGAACGCCGCCCTGCTCGGCGAGCCGGTGGTTGAACTGTCCGAAAAGGAGTGCGCGGCGGGTAAGCGGCTGATCGGGCGGCCTGCTTCGTTGGGGCGGGCGTGGAGTCACTTCACCGGGTTGATCGACCGGTGAAGTGACTCCGTACGGCTAGGGCAGTTCGTACTGCTGGTTCAGCACGGCCCCCTTGCCCGGCTGGCTCTGGTCGTAACCCCGCGCGTCGCACTGCAGACCGCCGACGACGCAGTGCGTCACCAGGGCTGCCAGCGTGGCCGGATCCCACGCGTTGAAGAAGTCGTAGTGGAAGGAATAGCCGCGCCCACTGGAGAAGTGCAGCTGGGACAGGTCACCGCTGACCGGCCAGGCCATCTTGAACTCGATCATCGGCACCGCGACCGGGTGGTCCTGCGGGCAGACGCCGTTGATCGGGTAGGCCATGTGGCTCTTGTGGTCCGGGGTGTCCAGATACAGTCCGTCCCAACAACTCGGCGACTGGTAGCGGACATTGAGCTCACTGCCGGCCGGGCAGCTCGTCGGGAAGTCGACGTTGTTGTAGCTGTTGCCGCACTCGAAGCCGGCCACCCAACCGGGACTCGTCTGGAACTGGGTCGCGGTGGCCATCGGGCTGCCGACCAGGTAACGCAGGCCGGTCGGGAACGGCCGCACGCTGGTGTAGTCGTTCACCCCGGTCTTGTAGTAGATGACCTGCGGGCCGACCGGGTCGACCGCCTGGGTGCCGTTGTACAACGTGGGCATCCAGTAGCCGGACTGGTCACCGGGCGCGAGGCAGGTGGTCGTACCGGCCTGCAGCGACGCCACGGTGGTGTTCGCGTTCGTGGTGGTGTTGCCGATGAAGCTGTGCATGTGGGACATGCCCGGCATACCCGGGAACACGATCGGGTCGTCGGGTAACTCGTGGTTGACCGAGCAGTTCGCCTGGAACTCGTGGAAGTAGGCGTGCGGCGGGTTGTAGGTGGACGGGACGACGCCGGTCACCTGCGGGTTGGCCAGGATGTAGCCGGCGCCGCCCGGCGGCGGCAGGGTGCCGAAGACCTGGAACTCCCAGAGTGAGTAGCCGTAGCCGTTGACCCGGGCCGTGCCGTACATCCGCACGTACCGGCCGGTGGCCGAGACGTTCAACGTCTGGGTGCCGGCGGTACCGGTGGTCGTGGAGTAGACCGTGGTCCAGGACATCTCGTCGTTGGAGACCTGAATCTGGTAGGCGGTCGCGTTGTTCTCCCAGTCCAGCACGACCTGACTGATCGTCGCGACATTGCCGAGATCGACCTCCAGCCACTGCGGGTCGCTGAACGCGCTGGACCAGCGGGTCGCGGTGTTGCCGTCAACGGCGTTGCCCGCGTCGGCACCGCCGCCGGTCGCCTCCACCGACGAGGACGACGCCGGTTTGTTCTGGGACAACAGCGTGGCTGAGGCGTGCGCGGTCGGCGTGGTGACGATCGCGACGGTGCTGACGACCAGCGCCACGATTGCTGTCACGACAAGGATCTGCCAGTGCCGCTGGTTCAGCCAGCGCCATCGGTGACTGTCTGTGTGCAGAGTGATCATTTCTCTCTCCGGTCCTGTCGCGGCAGCGACGATCTAGGACCAGGAGCGAAGCGACCATGTTTTCGGTCGTGGACAGGGCGCGCCGCTCCGGGTTTGGCATCAGCTCCGTGCCGGGACCGAGCGGTGGCGGTGGTCAGCCATCGCTCGGTCCCGGCAATCTCGGAGAGCGCTCTCCAATGACAGATGGTTGCCTCATTGTGGCTCGCTGTCAATGGGGGCCCTGTCGCGCCAGCGACAAGGGAGGGCCAGGAGCAAAGCGACCCTTCGCCATTCCGCCCCTCAGCCCCGCCCCTGACCCCCGCCGCCCCTCAGCCCCAGCTTTCCCCTCAGATTCGCTTCAGCAGCGCCGCCAGCTCTGCCTTCACCGGGCCGGCGATCGATCTCTCGAAGATCTCCTCAAGGCGTTCGATGAACTCACCCGCCGCGGACTCCTGGCCGGCCAGCGGATTCGTCCCGATCTCCGGAGCGGGCGGCAGCTTCAGGTCGGTGATCTCGCTCTCGGACAGCTCCCGGTACGTCTCCTCGCCGCTGCCACCGCCCATCGGGTACCAGTAGACCTGGATGGTCGAGTTGAGCTGGTTGCCTTCCTGGTTACCGGCCGAGTACTGCCATACGCTGCCGGCCTGGACCGGAAGGCACATCGAGTTGGGGTTGGCACCCATCACCGAACTCCAGTTGGCACCGAACGAGCCGACCGTCCCACCCAGCACCTGGAACCAGGGACCGCCGGACTGGATGGCGCCGTAGGCGAACGAACTCTTGGTGAAGGCACTGGGCGGAATTATCTGGAGTACGGCGAATCCGTCGGTGAACGCCTGTATCGCGCCCGCGATCGACGCGCCGCCGACGATGAACCTGGCCGGGCCGTTGAGGGCAACGGGTGCCCGCCGCGCGGTCAGCCTGCCGTTGACGGTGACCTCGGCCAGGGTCGTCACCGCGTTCGCGGTCAGCGGGCCGTTGGCGGTGGTGGTGGCCAGCGTGGTCGGGCCGGTCACGCCGAGCTTGCCGGACGCGGTGACGTCCGCTGCCCCGAGCGCGCCGACGACGGTCGCGGACGCCGCGGTCAGCGCTCCGGTCTGGGTGACGCCCAAGATCGTCCGGCCATCGGCCGTGAGGGTGCCGGTGACGTGCACGGTGCTCGGTTGCAGCGACGGGTTGGACACCGTGACGGTGAGCGAGTCGTAAAGATAGATCGGCTGGTAGCCGCCCTGCGGAGTCTCCTGGCCGGGAGTGCCGGTGACCGACGCGGCCAACACGAAGGTGGTGTCCCGGGTCAGCCCGCCGGCCAGCCGGAACGTCGTTGCCGAGCCTGCGTAGACCGGCACCGTCTGGCCCTTCGCGAACAGCTGGAAGTAGGTGCCGTTGCTCTCCCAGCTCAAGTCGATCGCCGTGCCGAGTGGGAAGTCCGTCGTCGGCACGGTCGGCGTGCCGACCGCGGTGGCCACGACGTTCTGCAAGTAGAAGCGCGGCGCGACCTTGCTCACCGTCAGCGCATAGGTCTTCGTGGTGAAACCGGTCGGATCGCTGGTGGTGCCGGAGTTCTCCAGGATGGCGATATCGCAGTCACCCACCCCGGTGCCGACCGCGCCGAAGACGCCGAACACCAGATCGTAGTTGATCAGGTAGTCGGTCGGCGAGATGCAGTCGTAGGTGAAGGTCGCGTAGTCGTCGTCGTTGTCCAGGCCCAGCTCACGACCCTTCTTCACCACCGTGGTGATCGCCCACTTGTTCGTGCTCACCGAGCCGGCCGGCGAGAGCGTGAACAGGTCGGTGAGGTCGGTGCCGATCGGTACGGCCACCTCGATCTCGTTGCAGTAGACCGGTTCTCCGCTACTCACGCTGATGTTCACCCGCCCGTCGGTGGACACCTGGGCGGTACTCGCCTGGATCGGCGACGGCTCGGCCGACGCGAGATAGTTGAGCAGGGGTGCGGTCATGGCACAAACTCCTTGCTGGACGGTCCGACTACTTTTCGAGATTCGCGATGAACTGCACATATCCATCACGAAGACTGTTCGGCTCCGTGCCCGCGGTCGCATCGGGGGACGCCTTCACCAGGCCGTAGCCCGCCCAGGTGCCCGCCGCGGCATCCCGCTCCCACCAGGACCATGATCCGTTCTGCTCGGCCGGCAGCGGATAGACGATCGAGTCGGCGAACTCCGGTGGGTCCGTCCCCTCATCCGGCGAAGGTCCGCGCACAGTCAGCACCGGACCCATCCGGAAACTGATCTCCATCGTCGACAACGCCGGGTCGACGAACTGCTGCGGGATGTCCAACTGCTTCACCGGCAGAATCCCGGTGGTGACATGGATCGCGGCCCGGGGGTCGGCCAGCACCGTGACGTAGGAGTAGGTGTCCGGGGTGAAGCTGAGCCGCAGGTAGTTGCCGCCCGCCTGGCCGACCGGGCCGATCGGACTGACGTAGCTCTGGCCAGCACCGGAGTCCGCGGCGGCGACACTGTTGAACACGTCGTAGTCGCTGCCGGCGAAGTAGCCGATGACACCGTCCTCCCGGGTGAGCTGGTCCCCCAGCCGTAGTGAGAACGGGAAACTCAGGAAGTCCGGAGTGGGCGGCGCGAGGGTGGCCGCCCAGCCGGTGTCGGTGATCGGGTCACCGTCCACCTGCAACTGCAACCGCGTCCGCACCAGCGCCAGCGGCCGGCCGATGAGCACCGAGAGGTTCTGGTCGACCCGGTTGCCCAGCGGATCGGTCGTCCACAGCGTCGTGTCGATCGCGGCCAGGAACGCCTGGAAACCCGCTTCTTGGCTCAGTTGGGCCGAAACGAGCATGTCCCGGAGGTGTGGCGCGGCCGTGCCCACGTCGGCGAGGGTGAGGGTGGTGTGCGGGGGCGGCTGCCACTGGCCGATCTTGCTGCCGTCGGCCTGCACGACCAGGCCGAACTCGCCGAGCGCGGTGCCGTCGGGGGCGTAGACCAGGATGCTGCCGTCCAGGTGGTTGGGCAGTACCCAGCCGGCGATCGGGTTCACCCCGGCGTCGACCTCGTAGAGCTTGCTGTCGTCGTGGCCGTCCAGCAGTCGGAAGTCGATCCGGGCGTGTTGCAGGATTCGCGGTGGCAACTGCACCACCGAGGCGACAGTGGTGATCGTCCGCGCATCCGGCACGAGCGCCTGGTCCATCAGCAGCGGGAAGTTGCGGTAGTCGAACAGGCCGGTACTGGCCCCGGACTCGATGACGAACAGCGTGCGGCCGAACTTGTCGTAGAGGTAGAGGTCGGTGAAGTACAGCTCGCCCTGGCGCGCGCCGTGGAACGGGATCGCCGGCCCGTTGGGAAAGTAGGGCACAGTGTTCACCTGCGACTGGTCGCTCTCCGGCAGCGCCAGCGCGGCCGGGATCACCCCGTCGCCGTAGCCGGTGAGCGCGGCCACCGGATACGGCCCGGCCAGGTCGGTCGCGGTCGGCCGGCGGAACGCGCGGCTGTCGCGCAGGCTGAGCAGTTCGTTGAAGCCGGTCAGTTCCTGGGCCAGGAAACGCCAGCCGTAGACCTGCTCGACCCACGCGTCCACCTGGGCGAGGTCACTCGCGCTGCCGAACTGGCGGACGAAGTTGTCCAGCCGCGAGCCGAACACCGAACTCGCGTGCGGACTCAGCAACGAGACACCGCCGACGGCCCGCTGCTCGGTGGGCGGGGTGCCCACACCCGGGGTGAACCGGTAGTCGGTGCCGTCGAAGGTCCACCAGGTCGTCGGTCCGGTGCTGAACGGCACGTAGGTGTAGGTGCTCGACCACTCCAGGAACATCGGCTGCCACGGCTGCGCCCACGGTCCGAGGTCCAGTTGCGGCAGCGGGCCCTGGTAGGCGGTCGGGTCGTGCGCGGTCATCGCGGCGGTGACCGTGGCCGGGTCGTGTCCGGTGGTGGCGGCGATCTGCGCCGCGTTGCCCGGGTCGAGCAACAGGAACTCGGTCAGCAGGCCGGCGGCGGCCGGCGTGGGCACGGCGGTCAGGTTGGGCAGCTGGGCGACCAGGCCGGCCACCGCGGTCGCGTTGATCAGGGCGCCGCCCGCGGTGAAACCGGTGACCAGGTGGGTGGCCAGGCGGACGGCGAGGTCGTCGGTGGGCACCGCGGCGGGCGCCGGGTCGACACCGGAGACGACGACCACCGGGTTGTTCGGCTGCCAGTACCGGGGTGCGGC
>DATATV010000107.1:0-3000 GCA_036268615.1 Pseudonocardiaceae bacterium | reverse complement strand
TGCAGGACGTCATTCTCGACCCGGCGCGGCGGCGCGCCTGCGACGACTACTGTGGCGACCTGTCCGGGCGATATCTGGAGTCGGTGGCGCTGACCCGGTTGCTCGGTCGGCCGGTGGACTGGGACAAGGCGCAACGGGTGGCTCGTACGGTGCTCGACGCGCAGCGCGCCGACGGGAGCTTCGGACCGGATCGACCAGCCGCCACCACCGATCATGGCGTCGCCTGGGGAAATGGCCGGCTGCTCACCGGCCTCATCACCTTTGCCGATGCCGCGGAGGGAACGCTGCGCGCCGACGTGCAGGGTGCGGCCGAACGGCTGGTGGACAGCCTTGTCACGGCCATGCCGGGCTGGTTGGACTGGTTTTCCGACCCGCAGAATCAGCGGCTGAAATTCTCGCTGGATTTTCTGTCCACATTGGACCCCTTGATCGAATGGTGCCGGCGCACCGGGGATGAGAAGGCGCTGGCTGCTGCCCGTTCGGCAGCCGCTGTCATCCCCGAGCCCGACGGCGATTTCCATATGCACGGTTATCTCTTGGCGCTGCGCGGCTGGCTCGAATTGGCCGCCATCGACGGGGACGCCGCGGCGATGCAGACCATCGCTGAGTGGTGGCGGCGGGTCCGCGCCGGGTGGATGTTGCCGCACGGCGGTGTCCTGGAGAGCCTGAAATTGCCGCGCGACATCAATACCGAGTGCTGCGGAATCGCGGACTGGATCATGTTGACGCTGCGCCTGTCGGCGTTGCGCTCGGACGAGCATCTGCTCGATGTCGCGGAGCTGAGTCTTTATAACGCGTTGCCGCATACCCAGCGCGGCTCGGGACATTACGGCTGCGAGACGCTCTGCGCCGACCCGGGGCTGCTGACCTTCGACTACCCGCCAGAGGCCTGGTGGTGCTGCACCTTCCATGGGCTGCGGGCGCTGTATGACGCCGCGCGGGCCGCGGTGCGGCCGGTCGCCGGTGGACTGCAGGTTGACCTATATATCGATTCCGCGGGAGTTGTCGACGGGGTTTCGTACGATCTGCGCACGGAATATCCGCGGTCCGGTGCGGTGACGCTCACGGTCGGCAGTCCCACCACGGTGCGGCTACGACTGCCCGGAACGTCCCGGCTGGCCGGTCTCACCGTAGATGGGGCGAAGCTGGAAGGCCGTAGCAGCGGGGGATTCGTCGCCGTCGCCGTCGAGCAGACGATATCGGTGGAGTTGGAGCGGGCGGTGTGGATATCCTCCGGGCAGGTGCGGTTTCTCACGCCGACCGCCAATTGCACGGATGAGACCGGTCCGCTGCACGGCCGCCGGGGTGCGATCTTTCACGGGCCGATGCTGCTCGGCGCCGACGCGGCGCACAACGACCTGGAAAATGTACTGCGGTCCCGCCGGGCCGAAATCCAGGTGGCGGGGGATTCCTTCGGTCTGGCGCCCGGCGACGATTCGGGGATCTTCCGGGCCGAGGGTCTGGGCTTTGCCGGCCGCTTTCCGCTGGTGCTCGCCCCGCTGGCCGACCAGGTGAATTACGGTCGGGACGTGAGTACGCGGATCGAATTCGACGAGATCTCCGCCGTCACCGGCTGACCCCGCCCCGCCTCCGCCGTCACCGGCTGACCTCCCCGTTCGTCCAGCCTCGCGGCCCCCCGCCCTCCTTCATGATCTGTGAGTGTTGTTGCGGCGGTTCTGGGTGGATTGCCGTCAGGCTCGGTGTTGGTGTTGGGCAGTGACTCTTTCATGATCTGGCCGCCTTGGCGTGCCTTGCTCTCGACCTGTCCTGTCCGGCGCCGGCACCGGCCTGGCCCACCAGCTGGCTTGATCAGAAGCCTGTCCGCGGTAGACCCGCGTGACTCATCACAGATATGCCGTTCGGTGATTCCACCCAGGCCGGTACCGACCACAACCCGGTTCTTGGAAGGAGACCCGAGCTGCAATGGCTATGGTTGCAGAGGTATTCGATATTGTCGTGGGTGGCGACACCCATGAAGACTCGCACACGCTGGAGATGCTCGCCGCGAACAGCGCGACGATCGCTACGGCGTGCGTGGATAACGATGAGGCCGGGTTCGCCGGTGCGGTGGCGTGGATCGCTGAGCATGCCCGCGGCGCCGAGGTGTTGGTCGGGTTGGAGGGCACCCGGTCCCACGGCATCAGGCTGGCCCGGGCACTGAGTCGAGCTGGACTTGCTGTGGTTGAGGTCGAACGACCTAAACGGGCCCAACGCCGCGGCCGCGGCAAATCCGACCCCATCGATGCCCATCTGGCCGCGTTGGCGGTGCTGCGCATGGACACCGACCGGCTGCCCACACCACGCGCCGACGGAGACCGTGAAGCCCTGCGGATCCTGCTGGCCGGACGCCGTGAGCTCTCTCAGACCCAGACCCGACACAAGAACCAGCTGACCGCGTTACTACGCACCGGCACCGACGCCGACCGGCTGCTCACCCACGGCCAGTACACCCTGGCCCGGCTACACGCCATCGCCGCCCGCCGCGGCAACAGCACCGAAACCCATGAGCAGGCCACCCGCAGAACCGAAGCACGCCGCCTGGCCAAAGCCATCACCCAGGCAGAACACGACCTAAACGCCAACAACAAACAACTACACCAGATCGTGCAGGAACTCGCTCCCGGCCTGACCGCCCGACACGGAATCGGACCCATCAGCGCAGCCCAAGCGATCGTGTCCTTCTCCCACCCAGGACGCTGCCGCAACAACGCCGCTTTCGCCGCCCTGGCCGGGGCCAGCCCCATCCCGGCCA
Organism: Pseudonocardiaceae bacterium; assembly: GCA_036268615.1. Lineage (GTDB taxonomy): Bacteria > Actinomycetota > Actinomycetes > Mycobacteriales > Pseudonocardiaceae > DATATV01. Next base: position 248 of record DATATV010000107.1, on the reverse strand, counting down.
GCAGCGGCAAAGTCACCCGGTGGCGACTCAACCGCGGCGGCGACCGCCAACTCAACCGTGCCCTCCACACCATCGCCACCACCCGCTGGCGAACCTGCCCACGCACCGCCGCCTACATCACCCGCCGCCGCGCCGAAGGCAAAACCGACCGTGAAATCCGCCGCATCCTCAAACGCTACATCGCCCGAGAGCTATACCGAACACTCAACACATCAACAATCCCAGCTTGACAACCCATAGAAGCGTCG
>DATATV010000106.1:0-1510 GCA_036268615.1 Pseudonocardiaceae bacterium | reverse complement strand
CCTGCTGCTCGCGGCCGGCGCCGGGGCGATCGCCATCCCGCACGTGTTCGACACCCGGGTGTTGGTCTACACCCTCGGCGCGGTGTTCATCGTCATCTACGCCTCGCTGTACCTGCTGGTCGAGCTGTCCAATCAAGTGACGCTGTGTCAGGTCGCGTTCGTGGCGATCGGTGCGACGACGTTCAGCCACGTCACCTATGGCTGGGGCCTGGCCTGGGGGTTCGGCGTGCTGGCCTCCGCCGCGGTCGCCATCCCGATCGGCGCGTTCGTGGCGATCCCGGCGATCCGCTTGTCCGGCCTGTTCCTGGCGTTGGCCACGCTCGGGTTCGGGATCTTGGTCGAGGAGTTGGTCTACAACCGCGACGTGATGTTCGGCCGGTACGGCCAACGCGAGGGCGCCCGTCCGGGCCTGTTCGGTCTGGACTCCGACACCGGGTATTTCTATCTCTGCCTGGGTTTCGGGGTTGCCGCGATCGCACTGGTCGTGCTGATCCGTCGCTCGCGGCTCGGCCGACTGCTGAACGCACTGGCCGATTCGCCGGTCGCGTTGGCCACTCACGGCGCGTCGGTGAACATCACCCGAGTCGGGGTGTTCTGCATCTCGGCCGCGCTCGCCGGGGTCGGCGGGGCCCTGCTGGTCGGCGTCACCGGGTCGGTGTCGAGCTCCGGCACCAGCGCGGCGGCCCTGGTCTCGTTCAACAGCCTGTTGTGGCTGGCTGTGCTCTCGTTCGTCGGACGCAGCCCGGTGCTGGCGCCGGTGCTCGCCGCGTTCGTGCTGGTCGTGCTGCCCAGCTACTTCACCGACCCGAACACGGTGCAGTTGCAGACCATCGCGTTCGGGGGGCTCGCGGTGTTCGCCTCGACGTTCGGACCGACGGTGTCTCGTTGGCTGGCGGCCAACGCGATCCGGCACGCGGGCCGGCGGGGTCGCGGTCCGGTGCTCGCCCGCGGTCACCGGTCCACGATCGAGCCGAAAATCCTTACCGGAGCCCGGACATGAGCCTGCAGCTGCGCGGCGTCCAGGCCGGGTACGGCGGTACTCCGGTCCTCCGCGGGGTCGACCTCACCGTCCCGGCCGGACGAGTCGTCGCCCTGCTCGGGCCGAACGGCGCCGGCAAGACCACACTGCTGCGCACCTGCTCGGGACTGCTGCACCCGACGGCCGGGACCATCACTCTCGGCGGACGCGACGTCACCTACGCGCGCCCACACGTGCTGGCCGGCCGCGGCCTGCGCCACGTCCCGGAGAACCGTGCGGTGTTCGGCGGCCTGACCGTGCGCGACAACCTGCGGGTGATGGCCGGCGGCAGGCTGCGCCCGAGCACGATCGAGGAGGCCACCGAGGCGTTCCCGGTGCTGGGCCGCAGGCTCGATCAGCTCGCCGGGACCATGAGCGGCGGCGAGCAGCAGATGCTCGCGCTGACCCGCGCCTACCTCACCGGGCCGCGATACGTACTGCTCGACGAGGTCTCGATGGGCCTGGCACCGATCGTCGTCGACGAGATCTTCG
>DATATV010000105.1:0-3236 GCA_036268615.1 Pseudonocardiaceae bacterium | reverse complement strand
CGGCACCCGCCGCCCACCGCGTCCAGCGTGTCTCATCGTCCGTCCTTCCCAGGAGCAGCCGGAGCGGCGGCGCAGATCAACACGTTGTGTCACTCGACCTACCGCGCGGTCAAGCGAAATCAACCGGCCGGTCCCGCGACTGGCCCAGCACAGTCCGGCGACTCGCCCATCCGGCGGGCGGGCACCGTCGGCCGGGCCGCATCGCGCCATCCGCCGATGTGACATACCGTCTGGGGACCAGGCTCTGACCACCACCTCGCTCTCCACGATGCAGCGCTCAGGAAATGACGTGAACGACATGGGCTACGACTACGACGTGCTGGTGATCGGTTCCGGCTTCGGCGGTTCGGTCACCGCGTTGCGGCTGACCGAGAAGGGCTACCGGGTCGGCGTGCTCGAGGCCGGCCGGCGGTTCACCCCGGAGACCTACCCGAAGACCTCCTGGGACCTGCGCAGCTTTCTGTGGGCGCCGCACCTCGGCTGCTACGGCATCCAGCGGATCCACCTGCTGCGGGACGCGGTGATCCTGGCGGCGGCCGGCGTCGGCGGTGGCTCACTGGTCTACGCGAACACCCTCTACGAGCCGCTGGCCGCCTTCTACGACGACCCGCAGTGGTCCGGCATCACCGACTGGCGCAGCGAGCTGAGCCCCTACTACGACCAGGCCAAACGGATGCTCGGGGTGACCGAGAACCCGGTGACCACCGATGCCGACCGGGTGATGAAGCAGGTCGCCGAGGACATGGGGGCCGGCGAGAGCTTCCACCCCACCCCGGTCGGCGTCTTCTTCGGCGGCCCGGACACCCCGCCGGGGACCCAGGTCGAGGATCCGTTCTTCGGTGGCGCCGGCCCGAACCGGCTGACCTGCATCGGCTGCGGCTCGTGCATGACGGGCTGCCGCCACGACGCGAAGAACACCCTGGACAAGAACTACCTCTACCTCGCCGAGCACGCCGGCGCCCAGGTGCACCCGCTCACCACGGTCACCGACGTGCGCCCGCTCACCGACGGCGGCTACGCGGTGGACTCGGTACACACCGGCCGCTCACCCCGGCGCGCGAAGAACCGGCGGACGTTCACCGCCGAGCAGGTTGTCTTCGCCGCCGGCACCTACAACACCCAGAAGCTGCTGCACCGGATGCGGGACACCGGGACGCTGCCGCGCATCTCGGCACGGCTGGGGATGCTCACCCGCACGAACTCCGAATCCATCCTCGGCGCCAAGTCCAGGCACACCGACGTCGACTACAGCCAGGGCGTGGCGATCACCTCGTCGTTCCACCCCGACCCGCACACGCACATCGAACCGGTGCGCTACGGCAAGGGCAGCAACGCGATGGGGCTGCTGCAGACCGCGCTGACCGACGGCGGCAACCGGTATCCCCGCTTCCTGACCTGGTTCGCCGTGATGGCCCGGTCACCGAAGGACGCACTGAGCGCGCTGTCGGTGCACCGCTGGTCCGAGAAAACGATCATCCTCCTGGTGATGCAGACGCTGGACAACTCGATCACCGTCTCGGGTCGCAGGACCAGGCTCGGCCACTACCGGCTCACCTCGGCCCAGGGTCACGGCGAGCCCAACCCGACCTGGATCCCGGCCGGCAACGAGGCGGCCCGCCGGGTCGCGGAGAAGATCGACGGCATCCCCGGCGGCACCATCGGCGAGATCGCCAACATCCCGATGACCGCGCACTTCATCGGCGGCTGCGCCATTGGCGACTCACCCGAGCACGGGGCCATCGACGCGTGGCACCGGCTCTACGGTCATCCCGGGCTGCACGTCGTCGACGGCTCGGCGATCTCGGCGAACCTCGGGGTGAACCCGTCGCTGACCATCACCGCGCAGGCCGAGCGAGCCATGTCGTTCTGGCCGAACCGGGGCGAGACCGACCAACGGCCGGCCGTCGGCTCGCGGTACCGCCGCCTGCTCCCGGTCCGGCCGAGGCGCCCCACCGTGCCGGAGCACGCCCCCGCCGCGCTGCGGCTGCCGATCACCGAGGTCCGGCACGACTCCCCCGCGAGCAGCTAGGAGCGTCAGGCGCGGAACCTCGACACTTGGCAAAGTTCTCTGGTCTGCTGTTGCGTCTGCCCTCCCCCGCCGCCGTGACGCTGGGGGAAACGCCGCGTCACCGACAGGACGGCCTGGTCTCGGCCCTGGCGCGTTCGTTGTCACCGAGACCAACGTCAGGCCGGTATTTTTCGAACGACCCTGGCGTCGATCTGGGCGAGACCTGCGCGTTCGCCGAGATCGACGCTGTTGGGTACATCTACGGGGCGGCCAGAACATTCCTGGTGTTACCACTGCTGTTTGGTGACCGGGGCGTCACCAGCTCCGGGTGGGTGCGGGTGCGCAGTCTCACTTGCTGGCCCGCTGGCCCTGGCCGAGCAGAGCCGCGCTGATGTCCTGGGCGAGTGGTTCCGGCGCGCGTCTCGCCCCTGTCACCCGCGCGACCTCGTGTTCATGGTCAACTCGACGTATTTCTGGTTTGATCATGAATTTGACCAGAATTTCGTCGAGTTGACCATTGCCGGGCGGTCGCCGGACGCACCACCCCTGGAACGCCACCCGGTGCCCACACCGACGGCCGGCTGGTGTTCCGAGTCCGGGGTCCCCTGAGCGGCCTGGTCGGCTCCGACGGCCCGGACAGGGAGTGGCCCGGTCAGCCCGCCTGCCGGGTCACCCCTCAGCCTCGGAGTGATGCTGCTGGCCTCCTACTGGGTGGGGCCGTTCGTGGGCATCGTCGCGGTGTGGTGGTGGCAGCGCCCCTCGACGGCCGGGCTCGCGGCGACGGCGGCCTCGGCGATCCGCGCGCTGCCGGCCCGTCCGCACGCGGTCGCTGCCCTGCTGGCCGGCTTCCTGGCCTGCCTGCCGTTCTCGAACACGACGCTGGGCACCGACCTGGCCGCCCGGCACGCCATGCTCAACGCGCTGCTCGGCTCGGTGTCCCGAGGTGTGCTGCACGGCGCCGACCTGGCCTACCCCGTCGGGCTGCTCGCCGGCGGCGGTGTCTACCTGTGGCTGGAGGGTGTCGGCGCACTGCGCACGATCCGGGCGGCGCGCATCCCGTCCGTCTCCGCTGGTCAGACGCTGTGTCCGGGCTCGCCGTCTACTGGCGGCGCAGCCATTCGAGGGCGACCGCGCGGCCGTCCGGGACGAAGTCGGTGCCCGGGTCGCGCAGCTGCGCGGTCAGCTCGGCCAGCTCCATCCAGCCGCCGGAGACGATCTCCTCCGGCTG
>DATATV010000104.1:0-5745 GCA_036268615.1 Pseudonocardiaceae bacterium | reverse complement strand
ACGGTTATCACTACTGCCTCCGGCTCGGGCGGCGGCACCGATTGCCGCCGCCCGAGCCGGAAGACCTCAGTAGACCAGGCCCAGCACCCACTGCTGGTTCGCGCCACCGTTGTTCGGCCACTGCAACACGCTGGCCCCGTTGGTGGTCGACGCGCCGTTGACATCGGCCACCAGTCCGCTGTGCACGTTGACCAGGTAGTAGCTGCCGTTGCCGGCCGGGCTGAGCGTCCACTGCTGGTTGGTGCCGCCGTTGCTGTCCCACTGGTCCAGCACGGTGCCCTGGGCGGTGGATGCGTTGGGCACCTCCAGCACCCGGCCGCTGTTCGCGCTGACCAGCGTGTACCCGCCGCCGCTCGCGGCCTGGAACGTCCACCGCTCGTTCGCGCCGCCGTGGTAGGGCCACTGCAGGATGTCCGCACCGTTCGCGGTGGACGCGCTGTCCACGTCGATCACCTGGCCGCTGTTCTTGTTGGTCAGCGTGTAGGTCGCCCCGCTGACCGGCACCAGCACCAGCGACCACTCCTGGTTCGTGCCGCCGGTCGCCGACCACTGGATCACCGGCGCGTTGGCCGCGGTCGACGCACCGCTCACGTCCGCGGTCAGCCCGCTGGCCTTGTTGGTGATCGTGTAGTAGCCGTCCGCGCCAAGGTTGGCGCTCCACTGCTGGCCGGCGGTCGCGGCGTTGGTCCGCTGGTCCAGCGCGGTGCCCTGGGCGGTCGAACCGCCGGGCACCTCCAACACCTTGCCGCTGCCGACGTTGACCAGGCTGTCGCTGCCGTTGTCGTCACCGAGCAACTGCCACTGCTGGCTCGTCGCGCTGCTGACCGGGCTCTGCACAACGGCCGCGCCGTCGGCGGTCGACCCGGCCGAGACCGCCAGCGCGTCCCCGCTGTTGCGGTTGACCAGCTGGTAGGTCGCCGAGACGTGCTGTGTGCCGATCGGCGTGACCGACAGGTTGTCGAAGTCGTCGGTCTGCCAGCCGTTCAGGCCCAGCCCGACCTGGCCGTCCGGATAGGACCCGTCGGTGGCCGAGCCGAGCGTCGTGCCGTCCAGGGCCGCGGTGATCGTGCTGCCCTGGAAGCTCAGCGCGAGATGGTGCCAGCTACCGGTGCCCAGCGCCGTGGTCGTGCCGCCGGCCAGGGTGGTCAGGGTGGCGCCGGTGGTGTTCTTCACGATCGACCAGGCGCCGGTGTTGCTGATCTGGAGGTAGTAGTCGTTGATGCCGGCCACCGAGAACGGCTGCTGGGTCTGCACCCGGCCGAGCAGTTGCACGCTGCCGGGCTGTTCCAGATAGGCGTCGGCGGACACCGTGTAGTTCGTCCAGCCCAGGTCACCCAGCAGGGTGTACGGGTTGGCCGGGTTGTCCCAGGTGATCGGCGCGGTGGCCGCCATCTGCCGCACACACTGGCCGGCACGCCCGCCCGGGCACGGCCGGACCTCGAACGAGCCGTCCTGGTCGGACAGGTAGGTCGCCTCGCTGCCGGTGGTGTCCGCGTCGAAACCGTCGCTGTAGGGCAGCCCGAGGCCGCTCTGCGGCGGGCTGGTCGCGGTGCCCTTGCCCTGGCCGGTGGTGGTGCTGATGGTGTAGACCCGGCCGGGTTGCAGGGTGAGCGTGTACTGACCGTTCACCGGCGTGACGTCCTGGCTGTGCACGAGGTAGTCGGCCGGGTTGGTCGAATTCAGGTTGCTCGTCCAGACGTGCGCGGCGCCGGCGGACAGGCCGCCGGCGATCGACAGCGTGACCGTCTGCGCGGCGGTCGCGGTGGTCGTCTCCAGCACCGTCGTGTAGTCCGAACCGTTGGGGGACTTGAGCGACACGTAACTGCCGTTGCTCTCCTGGCCGCCGAGGTAGCCGCTGCCGGAGTCGAGGAACTGCCAGCCGGGTTGGGTGAACTGGGTGACCTGGGCGGTGGCCCACAGGCTGTCGCCGATGCTGTAGTTGCCCGACCAGGGTTGGTTGGCCACCATCAGGCCGGTGGTGTCGTAACCGAGGTTCGGGTAGATCGCGGCCAGCAACGGCCAGTTGAGGTAGGCGGTGAACTTCGCGTCGGTGTAGCCGCGGATGATCGACCGGATCAACGGCGCCGCGCCCGCGTTGTCGTCCTGCGAGCCGTTTTCGCTTGCCCACAAAGGCTTTCCGGTGGCCAGTGCGTTGGCGGTGGTCGAGCAGGTGGTCGCGTCCCCGCCGTCGCCGCCGGCGCACGGGTAGTGCGCGCCGACGATCTGCACCGAGTTGGCGAAGGTCGGGTTGCCGACCAGGTCGTTGGCGATGGACCAGTCGCTGTCCGCGCCGACGATCTGCACCGCGCCGTAGCCGTTGTTGTTCAGCGCGGTCCGCAGGTTCTCGTACCAGGTGATGTTGTAACCGCGCTCGTTCCAGCCGCCGAGGTAGTTGATGGTCAGGCCGTGCGACGCCGCGCAGCCCAGCCAGCTGACCAGGTAGTTGATCATGTCGGTGGACCAGAAGTTGCCGCCGCCGATCCAGCCGGGCGCGCCCCAGGCCAGCCCGTAGAGCTTGATCGACGGATCGCGCTGCTTGGCCTGCTCCATCAGCCACCACTCGTAGCCGGTGTTGCAGTTCACCGCGCCGCTGGTGTGCTCGATGCTGGGCTCGGAACCGTCCGTGGAGTTGGTGTCCCCGCCGATCTCGACCTTGAGGATTTGCAGGTCGGCGCCGTAGCCGGGGCTGAACAGATAGTTCAGCACCTGGGTCCGTTCGGGTTCCGGGTAGTCCGTCAACAGCCGGGAGTTGCCGCCACCGCCGCTGATCGCGCCGATCCCGTCGAACGTTCGCCCGGTCGCCGTCCCGTTCACGGTGATCGCCGTCGAGGTCGCCTGTGGAGCCGCGGCCGCCGAGGCGACCGGCAGCGAGACGCACGCGGTGGCCACGGCCAGAACTCCGGCGGTGAGCAGGCACAAGCCAGTACGAGCGAATCCGACCACGTCCACCACGCCCTTGTGATGATTGTTGTTTAGTTGGTCTCCTATCTTGTTCAGAGTCGATCGGAGTCTGTCAAGAATCAACCGCCGGATGGCCTACGTTCCGGTCGCGGTCTCGGTGGCCGGTGCCGGCCACTGACGGAGCAGTGGTCTGGACCGATGAGTCATCGTGTGGTCACAATGCGCACGCGAGCCGGATCGATCCGTGTCCGGCGCGGTCCGAGGTCCCGACAAGTCCGGTGAGGTTTCGAGTATGAGACGGACGTTGACGCTAGCCCTGTTACCCCTGGTCGCGGGCGTGTTCGCGCTGCCATCGAGCGATCTGCCGGCGCACAGCACGCCCGTGCCGGCCGCTGCGCCGACGGTGCAGCCCAATCCCGACCACATCACGACGTTGACCGCCGTCCTGCAGAACATGAAGACGAACTACGCGACGTACGCGCGCTCGACGCCCGGTCCGCAGGACATCTTCGACTACAACATCGGTGACCTGTGGCTGAAGGGCATCGACGGCACGGGTACCACGATCGCGCTGATCGAGGGCTGGGACGACCCGCAGATCAACACCGTCATCGACACGTTCGACAAGAAATACGGACTTCCCGATCCGGACATCCAGACCATCTATCCGAACGGGCAACTGCCCGCGACGTGCCCGCCGGGCATGGTCGCGCTGGGCAGCTACGGCTCGTGTTCGGCCTGGGCCGGTGAGCTGCGCCTGGACGTGGAGACGGCGCACCTGATCGCGCCCTACGCCAAGATCGTCATCTCGGCGACGCCCGCGGACAGCGAGATCACCGACGACACCGCCAGCCAGGTCGCCCCGCCGGAAATGATGCGGGCGCTGGAGTACATCGGCCAGAACCACCTCGCCGACGCGATCTCGATCAGCGACGGCACCGGGGAGAGCACCTACACCTACGGCAAGGCCCAGCTCACCGCGCAGGACCCGGGCGAGCTGACCGCGGCCGCCGACGGCATCCCGGTGATGGTCGCCACCGGTGACTGCGGGGTGGTGCAGAACCTCGCGGTGGCCAGCTCGCAGTGCGGCAACACCACCACCGGACCGGACACCGCGGCCTGGGACGACTCGCCCTGGGTGACCGCGGTCGGCGGCAGCGTGCCCGACCTCGACGCGACGACCGGCGCGAAACTCGGGCCCGACCCGCTGTGGCACTCCGGCAAGTTCTCCGAGGGCGCAGGCTATTCCGAGGTCTACGCCCGTCCGGACTATCAGAACAAGGTCGCGTCGATCACCGGCAGCGACATGCGTTCGGTCCCCGACATCACCATGGACAGTCAGGACGGCACGTCCGAGTCGTCGCCGATGTTCGCCGGTGTGCTCGCGCTGGCCGCGCAGCTCAACCGAGGCAGCGTCGGTCCGGTCAACGACCTGCTCTACCAGGTGCTCGGCCCGCGTGGAGCCAAGGACGGCATCTCCGACGTGGTGTCCGGCGACAACTCGGTGCTCAACGGGACCACGGTGGTCGTGCCCGGCTTCACCGCCGGCGCCGGGTTCGACGTGGCCAGTGGGTGGGGTTCGCTCGACGCGAGCAAGTTCGTGCCGGCCCTGGTCGCGGCGAGCCGCGCCCAGAACGGGCCGAACTCGGAACGCGAGCAGGCCGCCGCCGCGCTGAGTCGGTTGCAGCACGGCATCCAGTTGACCACGACCAACATCCGGGCCGGTAGCCAGGCATATCTGTCGGCCGGCGGATTCCTGCCGCAGCATCCGGTCGTGCTCAACATCGACGGCAGGCCGGTCGCGACGTTGACCGCGAACACGCTCGGCGCGGTCAGCTACAACGTCGATCCGTCGGTGCTCACGTTGCCTCCCGGGTCGCACACGGTCTCGTTGACCAGCATGTTGCTCACCCAGACGGCGAAGTTCAGGAGCAGCTGAGCAGTCGGCCGGTCACCCGGAGTTCGGGTGACCGGCCACTGCCGTCGGATATTGTGCTCGGGTGGCGAGCCGGCGCGATGATCTTCCAGTTGTGGTGGCCATCCCCGGCACGCTGTGCGCGCCCGCCGTGTTCAACCGGCTGAGCGATCGGCTGGCGGGGCAGGTCGTGCTCGACCCGGTGTCCTGGATGACCGGGTCCGGCCCGTGGGACCTGCCCGCGGTGGCCGAGCGGATCGCCGCGCTGGTCAGCGACAGCTATGCCGGGCCGGTGGCGGTGCTGGGCCACTCCACCGGCGGAGCCATTGCCCTGCAACTGACGCTGGAGCACCCGGAGCTGGTCGGTGCGCTGCTGTTGGTGGACACCGGCGCACACATGCACGGGCACGGCGACGTGGACCGGATCATCCACACGATCGACACGGCGTGGGGCCCGGAGTTGCACGGAGCCGTGCTGGACCGTTCGTTCGCGACTCCGCTGGACCCGGCCGACCGGGCCGAGTTGCTGGCCTACGCGGCCGGTGTGCCGCAACAGGCCGCGCTGGACGCACTGCACAGCCAGCGCGAACTGGACCTGACCCCACGGCTGACCGAACTCGGCTGCCCGGTCACCGTGCTGCACGGCCGGTTGGACCAGACCAGGACACCGGCACAAGCCCGCGAACTGGCCGACGCGATTCCCGGCGCGCGACTGCGCCTGCTGGACACCGGTCACACCCCGGTCCACGAGGACCCGGACGCCGTGGCGGCCGAACTGCTCCTGCTGCTGGAAATGTGACCATTTTTCGCGACACTCCAGGACCAGGACCAGGACCAGGACCAGGACCAGGACCAGGACCAGGACCAGGACCAGGACCAGGACCAGGACCAGGACCAGGACCAGGACCAGGACCAGGACCAGGACCAGG
>DATATV010000103.1:0-12288 GCA_036268615.1 Pseudonocardiaceae bacterium | reverse complement strand
CCGCCCCCGCCCTTCTGTGCCGCCCCGGTCCGTCCGTCCGGGAAGCCGGGGTGGACGGCGAAGCGGCGGTCACCCGGGGTTGCCGGATGACCGCCGCTTCGTGGATCAGACTGTTCGGGCCGAGCCGGGAGCTCAGACCAGGCCGAGGAACAACAGGCCGTTCGGGGTGCCGAGACCGGTCGTGTTGTCGTAGCCCTTGGTGGTGTGGATGGTCAGGTCCGGGTCGTTGAACGTCCGGATCGACGTGACCGTGCCCTGCGCGTTGTCGACGCCGTCCACGAAGTCCACCCGGACGACGCCTGCGGTGCCGACCCCGGTGATGTCGGTGATCGCCGGGGTGTGCGCGGTGAACAGGTAGAGCGCCGGGTTGATGAACCCGTGGTGGAAACCGTCGAGCTGGTCGGCGACCGCCATCTCACCGGCCATCAGCGGGGACGCGAGGCTGGTCCCGCCGATGCGGTACTGGTCGTAGTAGACCCCGTCCGGGAACGTCTGGGTCTGCCCGACCAGGAAGCCGGTGTTCGGATCGGCCAGCATCGAGATGTCCGGGACCACCCGGCCCAGGTTCTTGCCGGTCTGGTTCTCCCGCGCCAGCGCGGTGGGCACGACACCCTTCTGGTAGAAGGGCTCGGGGAACAGCACGCTGGTCCCGCCGCCGGAGCCGTACAGGTAGCCCGCGTCGGTGTACTTGCCGTTGCTCAGACCGAACTTGTCGGTCTCCCACGCGGTCTCGACGACCTTCTGGCCGTTCTTGCCGATGCCAAGGCTGGTGCCGCCGACCGCGGTCACCCACGGGTCGGAGGCGGAGAAGTCGGCCGACGCGGTGCCGATGTCGGCGACCTCGTCGCCGCTGTCACCCGAGGAGAAGTACACACCGATGCCTTCGAGCACGGCCTGCACGGCGATCTGGTTGAACGCCTGCACCTCGTCGGGTGCCACGTCCTCGCCGGCGTCGCCGTAGGAGTTGGACACCTCGTTGGCGAGATGGCCGGCGACGACCGTGTTCAGCGCCTTGTCCAGGGACACGTCCTGGCAGTCGGCACCGCCGACGAACAGGATCTTGGCGCCCGGGGCCATCGCGTGCACGGCCTCCACGTCCAGCGTCTGCTCGCCGTACCAGCCCGCGGCGTCACACTGGCTGGGGTCCTCCTGGCCGGGGGTCGGCGGGTAGACGATCTCGTTGAACTGGGACTTGCTCAGCGGGTTGCTCGGGTCGTTGCGCTTGGCGTACTCGGCCGCGTCGGCGTAGAGCGTCGGCGAGGCGAACGCGTCCACGATGGCCACGGTCTGGCCCTTGCCGTTGACGCCGGCCCGGTTGACCGTGTCCAGGCCGTAGGCCGACCGCAGCTGGCCCGGCTGGTAACCGCAGGGCGCGTAGGCCAGGTTCTGCCCGTCGAACTTCGGGTCGGTGGTGTCGATCTTCTGGCCGTAGTAGTCGCCGCACGGCTCGGAGTTGCGGAACCCGGCCGGCGGGGCGACCGCGTCGGTGCCGGTGTCGACGGTCGCGTCGGTGCCGTCGTCGGTGGCGTTGCCGACCATGTCCGGCTTCATCAGCGACTCGCCCTGGTCGACGCCGACGACGCCGAGCACGGTGTTGGCCAATGCGGACGGGATGGACAGGTCACCGCTGGGCGCGCGCAGCGTCTGGCCCTGCACCTTGTACTCCCCCAGCTGGGTGGAGAAGGTGGTGTTGGCCTCCGCGGTGGTGCCGTTCACCTCGACGTAGGCGTTGTTGCTCGGCACGTCCGCGATCGTGAAGCCGGCCGAGGACAGCCAGGACTTCACCGAGGACACCTCGGTCGCGGTCGGCGCGTAGGCCGCCTTGACCTGAGCGGGGGTCAGGTAGCTCTTGTAGGACGACGTGCCGGGGGTGGACACGGCGGCGGCCGTGGCCTCCGCACCCGCTTCGTTCTGGGACTTGAGATAGACCCGGAAGGTCAGCGGTGAGCTGGAGGCGGTGTCCGCGACCTTCGCGGTGGGGGTGGCCCATTGCGGGTGGGACTGGGGAATCGTCGAGTGCCCATTCGCGGTGGCGGCTGCCGCTGGAAATGAGGCAGCCACACCTCCCGCCACAGCCAGGGCTACGAACAACACCGGGGCTTTTCGCACAGCAGGGTTCCTTACGTCCGGCCGACGGGGTCGTCGGCTGCCTGCCGAATCTAAGTCCCCGTTCACTCCTTAGGAAGCAACATCTTGCCTGCCGGCCAAATCCGTTACCTTCTGTACACTTCGGACCCCCCGATCGGAGTGGACCAAATGGCGGACTCCTAGTGGGGATTGCGCTGAGCGACCTATCCGTTCGGACGGAAGGACGCCGCTATCCGCCCGTCAGGCCGTTCACAGTCAATTCGAATTCTGTGAAAGCCCGGCTACTTCGGCGCGCCGATCACAGGCCGAGTTCGCGCGCGATCAGCATTCGCTGCACCTCGCTGGTGCCCTCGCCGATCTCCAGGATCTTGGCGTCCCGGTAGAACCGGCCGACCGGAGACTCGTTCATGAAGCCGTAGCCGCCGAACACCTGGGTCGCGTCCCGGGCATTGTCCATGGCCGCGTTCGACGCGACCAGCTTGGCGATCGCGGCCTCCTTCTTGAACGACTCCCCGCGCAGCATCCTGGCCGCCGCCTGGTGGTAGGCCAGCCGCGCGGTGTGCGCGCGCACCTCCATGTCGGCGATCTTGAACTGGATCGCCTGGTAGTGGCCGATCCGGTGGCCGAACGCCTCGCGCTCACCGGCGTACCGCAGGCTCTCGTCCACACAGCCCTGGGCCAGCCCGACCGACAGCGCGGCGATGGCGATCCGGCCCTCGTCCAGGATCGACAGGAACTGGGCGTAACCCCGGCCCCGCTCGCCGAGCAGGTTCTCCACCGGCACCCGACAGTCCAAAAAGGACAGTCCATGGGTGTCCGAGGCGTTCCAACCGACCTTCGAGTACTTCTTGGCCACCGCGAAACCCGGCGTGCCGGCCGGCACGACGATCGCCGAGATCTCCTTGCGGCCGTCGGGCCGATGACCGGTCACCGCGGTCACCGTGACCAGGTCGGTGATGTCGGTGCCGGAGTTGGTGATGAACGCCTTCGACCCGTTGAGCACCCATTCGTCGCCGTCCAGCCGGGCGGTCGTCCGGGTCGCGCCGGCGTCCGAGCCGCCGCCCGGCTCGGTCAGGCCGAACGCGCCGAGCCGCTCGCCGGTGCACAGTCTGGGCAGCCAGGTGCGCTTCTGCTGTTCGGTGCCGAACCGGTAGATCGGCATCGCACCAAGGGAAACACCGGCCTCCAGGGTGATCGCCACCGACGAGTCGACCCGGGCGAGTTCCTCAAGGGCGAGACAGAGGGCGAAGTAGTCGCCACCCATTCCGCCGTACTCCTCGGCGAAGGGCAGTCCGAACAGGCCCATCCGGCCCATTCCGGCGACCAACTCGTAGGGGAACTCCTCGCGCTGATAGAACTCGCCGATCACCGGGGCCACTTCGTCCCTGGCGAACTGCGCGACCGTCTTGCGCAGCGTCTCGTGGTCCTCGTCCAACCGGTCGTCGATCATTGTGACTCCTCCGCCGTGATCACGGCCAACCGCTCGTCCAGGCCGACCTGTTGGCCGACGCGGACGGACAACTCGCTCACCACGCCGTCGACCGGTGCGGTCACGGTGTGCTCCATCTTCATCGCCTCGACGACGACCAACGGGGTCCCCGCGGTCACCTCGTCGCCCGCCGCGACCCGCACCGCCAGCACGGTTCCCGGCATCGGGCTGGTCACCGGCCCACCGCCGGGACCGGCCCGGTCGGCGCGCGCGGCGGCCAGTCGCTCGGTCTCGGTCACCGCCCAGGCGACCCCGTCACCGGCCAGCCAGAGCACCGCGCCGTCCCGGGCCACCGCGTACCGGCGGGTGCGGCCGCCCTGGTCGACGACGAGGTCATCGCCGTCCCACCGGGCCGCGGCGCACAGCGGTTCACCCTCGGCGCCGAGCACCACCTCGGCGGCCGACGCCCGGCCGCGCAGCCGCACCTCGACCGGGTCCTGCCCGGGCACGCTGACCGACCAGCGCGCCCACGCGGTGTCACCGAGCCGCCAGCCACCCGGGATGGCCCACGGGTCGGCCGGTCCGGCGGCCGGTTCCCGGGCCAGCGCCCGCTCCATGACCGCCGCCAGCAGCACGTGCTCGGGCAGGTCGAGCGCGACCAGGCCGGTCAGTCCACGCTCGACCAGACCGGTGTCCAACCGGCCGGCGCGCACGTCCTCGTCGGCCAGAAGTTGTTGCAGGAAGGCAGTGTTCGTCGTCACGCCGAGGATGACGGTGTCCCGCAGCGCGGCCGACAGGGTGCGCAGCGCGTCCTCCCGGGTCGGCCCGTGCGCGATGTACTTGGCCAACATCGGGTCGTAGGCGCTGCTCACCGTGGCGCCCAGCCGCAGCGCTGAGTCAACCCGCACCAGCGGCTCCGGCTCGTGCAGCCGCAGCACCCGGCCGCCGGTGGGCAGGAAGCCCCGGGCCGGGTCCTCGGCGTAGACACGCACCTCGATCGCGTGCCCGTCGGGCGGGCCGGGCCGGACGGTCAGCCGCTCGCCCGCGGCCACCCGGAGCTGCTGCTCGACCAGGTCGACGCCGGTGACCAGCTCGGTCACCGGGTGCTCGACCTGTAGTCGGGTGTTCATCTCCATGAAGAAGAACTCCAGCGGGCCCGACCCGGTGTCCGACCCGGTGTCCGACCCGGTGTCCGACCCGGTGTCCGACCCGGTGTCCGACCTGATGTCCGACACGATGAACTCGACCGTGCCCGCGCCGGTGTAGCCGACCGCGCGGGCCGCCTCGACCGCCGCGTCACCCATCCGCTGCCGGATCTGCTCGCCGTCGGACCGGTCGGTGAGCAGCGGGGACGGCGCCTCCTCGACGATCTTCTGGTGCCGGCGTTGCAGGCTGCACTCGCGCTCACCCAGGTGCAGCACGGTGCCGTGGGCGTCGGCGAGCACCTGGATCTCGATGTGCCGGGGGCCGGCCACGAACCGTTCCACCAGCAGCGTGTCGTCCCCGAAGGAGGCGGCCGCCTCCCGACGCGCGGACTCGATCGCCGGGCGCAGTTGCTCGTCCCGCTCGACCAGCCGCATACCCTTGCCACCACCGCCGGCCGACGGCTTGAGCAGCACCGGGTAGCCGACCTCGGCCACCGCCGCCGCGATGTCCACATCGGACATTCCTGGTTCGGCCCGGCCGGGCACCACCGACACACCGGCCGCGGCCACCAACAGCTTGGCCCGGATCTTGTCGCCCATCGCCTCGATCGCCTCCGGCGGCGGCCCGACGAACACCAGACCGGCCTTGGCACACGCGGTCGCGAAAGCCGCGTTCTCGGCCAGGAAGCCGTAACCGGGATGGATCGCCTGCGCGCCGGTTTCGGTTGCCGCGTCGATGATCCGCTCGATGGACAGGTAGCTGCGCGCGGCCGGCGCCTCGCCGATCCGGACGGCGAGGTCGGCGGCGGCCACGTGCGGAGCGCCGGCATCGGCGTCGCTGTAGACCGCGACCGAGCGGATGCCGAGGCGACGCAGCGTGCGCACGATCCGGACGGCGATCTCACCCCGGTTGGCGATCAGCACGGTGTCGAACACGGTTGTCTCCTTCAAGAACCAGAGCACGCCGAAGAAGTCGGCTACGCCGACCGGCGCTTGTCACATCCGGAAAACCCCGTAGCCGACCGGTTCCAGGGGTGCGTTGGCGGCGACCGACAGGGCGAGGCCGAGCACCATCCGGGTGTCCATCGGGTCGATGACTCCGTCGTCCCACAGCCGGGCGGTCGAGTAGTACGGGTTGCCCTGGTCCTCGTACTGCTGGCGGATGGGCTGCTTGAAGGCGTCCTCGGCCTCGGCCGACCATTCCTGCTCGCGCGCGTCGAACTGGTCCCGGCGGACGGTGGCCAGCACGGAAGCGGCCTGCTCGCCGCCCATCACCGAGATCCGCGCGTTGGGCCACATCCACAGGAAGCGGGGCGAGTACGCCCGGCCGCACATCGAGTAGTTGCCGGCGCCGAACGAGCCGCCGATGATCACGGTGAACTTGGGCACCCGTGCGCAGGCCACCGCGGTGACCATCTTCGCGCCGTGCTTGGCGATGCCGCCGGCCTCGTACTGCCGGCCGACCATGAACCCGGTGATGTTCTGCAGGAAGACCAGCGGGACCGACCGTCGGTCGCACAGTTCGATGAAGTGCGCGCCCTTGAGCGCGGACTCGGCGAACAGCACGCCGTTGTTGGCCACAATGCCGACCGGGTGCCCGTGGATCCGGGCGAACCCGGTGACCAGGGTCGCGCCGTACTCCTTCTTGAACTCGCCGAACCGGCTGCCGTCGACGATCCGGCCGATCACCTCGCGCACGTCGTAGGGGGTGCGCGAGTCGGTCGGCACCACCCCGTACAACTCGGCCGGATCGAGCGCGGGCTCGACCGTCGGGGTGACCTCCCACGGCCGGGGCGAGCGCGGGCCCAGCGTGGACACGATGTCGCGGAGGATCTGCAGCGCGTGCGCGTCGTCGTCGGCCAGATGGTCGGTGACCCCGGAGACCCGCGAGTGCAGGTCGCCGCCGCCCAGTTCCTCGGCGGTGACCACCTCACCGGTGGCCGCCTTCACCAGCGGCGGCCCGCCCAGGAAGATCGTGCCCTGGTTGCGCACGATCACCGCCTCGTCGCTCATCGCCGGCACGTAGGCGCCACCGGCGGTGCACGAGCCCAGCACCGCGGCGAGCTGCGGGATGCCCCGGGCGGACATGGTGGCCTGGTTGTAGAAGATCCGGCCGAAGTGTTCGCGGTCGGGGAACACCTCGTCCTGCCGGGGCCGGAAGGCGCCGCCGGAGTCGACCAGGTAGAGGCAGGGCAGCTGGTTGTGCAGCGCCACCTCCTGCGCACGGAGGTGCTTCTTGACCGTCATCGGGTAGTAGGTGCCGCCCTTGACGGTGGCGTCGTTGGCCACGACGACGCACTCCCGGCCGGCGACCCGGCCGACCCCGGTGATGATGCCGGCCGAGGGTGCCTCCTCGTCGTACATCCCGGTGGCCGCGAGCGCGGACAGTTCGAGAAAGGGCGAGCCCGGGTCGAGCAGCGCGTCGACCCGGTCGCGGGGCAGCAGCTTGCCGCGCTCCACGTGCCGGGCGCGGGACCGCTCCGAGCCGCCCCGGCGGGCGGTGGCCAGCCGGGCGCGCAGTTCGTCGGCAAGTCCGTTGTGTGCCTTGACGAAGCGCTGGAACTCAGGACCGGACGGATCGGCCGCACTGGCCAGTACCGGCGCGTCCATGCTCGTTCACCTCACGAACCAACGTGGTTAGTGGTCGTTAACTCGATTCGGCGCCATGTTAGCGCCCACTAACCACCCCGTCCACTCGGAGTGCGGCCGTCGCTCGTTCGCGGACATCACGATGCCCCCGGCGCTGGGGGTCGCCGAGGGCATCGTGCCGGCCTGGGGCCGGGATTCACCGAGCGGCGTCGCGCTCGATGGGGTATTCGGTTGGCTGGTCAGCCGGTGACGGTGTCCAGTGTCGGCAGGTCGCCGTACCGGTAACCGTCGGCGACCGGGTGGTAGGACTCGGTGAAGTCGGTCCAGTCGACGCTGTGCAGCCAGGCCTCCCCGGGGGAACAGATCTCGTGCGTCGAGAACGCCGTGCGCACGTCGACGAAGTGGAAGTTGCTGAACTTCGCCACCTGGGCGGCGATCGTCGAGTCCAGGATGTCCGCGCCACCGTTGATGTACCCACGTTTGGTGTCGCTCAAACCCAGGATGCAGCTGCCGCCGACCTGATAGAACCGCGGATAGCCCAGCACGTCCACGGTCGCGTTCGGGGCGTGGCCGCGGATGTCGGCGTAGGTGGTGTCCAGCAGGCCGGGCAGCGTGGTCTGCACGTAGTTCTCGGCGTTGGTGACCACACTGTGGCAGCCCGAGTCGGTCTCCAGGATGCAGTCCTCCATCACCGTGGAGAAGCCGGCATCGTTGCCGCCGACGGTGATGGTGACCAGGTTGGTGGACGAGCTCAGGCCGCCGAGCTGACCGGAGATGACATCCGCGGTCCTGGCGCCGGAGCAGGCGGCGAAGTCGAAGGCGGAGGCGCTGTGCGCGGTCGCCCAGAGCGCGGCGTAGGACTCGGGGCTGCGGTCGCAGCTACCGCTGTCGCTGTAGTAGTCGCCGGTGCCGACTCCCGAGGTGTAGGAGTCGCCGAGCGCGGCGAAGGACACGGTCGCCGCGGCGGCCGGGATGGCGGAGAGGCACAGTACGGCTGCGGCACAGGCCGCAGCACCAGCGAGAATCCGGGGCAGGGACATCGGACCTCCTTGGGCCGAAACAATTCGATCCCAATCATGACCAGTACCGATGCGTTCCGACAGCGTTCGGTCAACAGTCAACCGAATGGCTGACGCCCGACCGGACCCACGCGGCCGCCAGGTTAACCTGAGCTAACATCTGGGGGTGCCGTCCACCGCGGGGCCGATCGCGCCAGCCGGGAAGTCGACCCGCCGCGAGCAGATCCTGGCCGCGGCCGCGGAACTGTTCGCCCGACACGGTTTCCACGGCGTGGGCATCGACGACATCGGAGCCGCGGTCGGCATCTCCGGGCCCGCGCTCTACCGGCACTTCCGCAGCAAGGACGCGATGCTCGGGGAGATGCTGACCTCGATCAGCGAGTACCTGCTCACCGACGGCCAGGCCACCCTGACGGCCAATCCCGCACCTGAGCGCGCGCTGCCCGCGCTGGTCCGCTTCCACGTGACGTTCGCGCTGGACAACCCCGCACTGATCACCGTGCATGAAAGCAGCCTGGCCAACCTGAGCGAGCCCGAGCGCCGCCGGGTCCGTGCCCTGCAACGCCGGTACGTCGAGTTGTGGGTGCAGGCCATCACCGCGACGGTGCCCGAGGTGACCGAGCCGGCCGCACGGGCGGCTGCGCACGCGGTGTTCGGGTTGATCAACTCGACCCCGCACAGCGCGTACCTCGACCGAGGCGAAATGGGCGAGTTGCTCTACCGAATGGCCCTGGCGGCTTTGGTATCGCCAGGAAGCCTGGCCAACCCCGAGAACTGATCGCCGCCGGGCGATCGTGTCGCCCACGACTACGCACCCACGCCAGCGGTCCCAAAAAATCTGACACCCCCGTCTTTTTGAGAGTTACACTCACTTCAGACAAACTCTCGAAAGACGGTAACCACCATGACCGCACCCAAGGCCCGTTGGTTCGCCCTGGCCGCCCTCTCCCTGGCCCTGCTGGCAGTTGGCCTGGACCTGACCGTCCTGAACATCGCGCTGCCCACGCTGGCAGTGGACCTGCACGCCACAACCAGCCAACTCCAGTGGTTCGCCACCGCCTACACGCTGGTCCTGGCCGCCGCGCTACTCCCAGCCGGCCTGTTGGGCGACCGCTACGGCCGAAAGAAGATGCTGCTCAGCGCCCTGGTCCTGTTCGGCGCGGCCTCAGCGGCCTGCGCCTTCGCCCCGTCAGCAGGGGTCCTGATCGCGGCCAGGGCGTTGCTCGGCCTGGCCGCCGCCTTCCTGCTGCCACTGTCGATGTCGATCCTCCCGGTGCTGTTCAGCGCGCAGGAGCGGCCGCGGGCGATCGGCATCTGGGCCACCGCGAACGCGATCGGTGTGCCGATCGGGCCGATCGTCGGCGGTCTGCTGCTGGAGCACTACTGGTGGGGATCGGTGTTCCTGATCAACATCCCGCTGGTGGTCATCGCGCTGGTCGCGGTCGGCACGCTGGTGCCCGAGTCACGCAGCCAGCAACGCCGTCGGCTCGACCTGACCGGCGTCGTGCTGTCCAGCCTCGGTCTGTTGGGCGTCACCTACGGCGTGATCCGGGCCGGCGCGGACGGCTGGGGCGACGCCGGCACGATCGGCTCGCTGCTCGCCGGCGCCGTGCTGGTCGCGGTGTTCGTCTGGTGGCAACGGCGCACCACCGATCCGCTGATCGACCTCGACCTGTTCCGCTCGCCCAGTTTCACCTGGGGCACGGCGCTCACCACGGTGGTCAGCTTCGCCATGTTCGGTCTGCTCTTCGCGCTGCCGCAGTTCTTCCAGTCGGTCAACGGGGTGAGCACGCTGAGCACCGGACTGCGGCTGCTGCCGATGATCGGCGGCCTGGTGCTCAGCGTGCGGGTCGCCGATCGCGTCGCCCGCCGGACCGGCAACAAACTGGTGGTGCTGACCGGTTTTCTCGTGATGGCGGCCGCTCTCGCGCTCGGTGCGACCACCACGACGAGCAGCGGCTACGGCTTCGCCGCGACCTGGTTGGCGGTGTTCGGCGCGGGCCTCGGCTTCGCCATGCCGACCGCGATGAACGCGGCGATGAGCCCGCTGTCGGCCGAGCGCAGCGGCGTGGGCTCCGCGCTGCTGATGACCACCCGACAGGTCGGCGGTGCGGTCGGCGTCGCCATTCTGGGCACCGTGCTCAGCTCGGGCTACCAGGCCGGACTCGACCTGACCGGACTGCCGGCGCCGGTCGCTGCGGCTGCCCGGGCCAGCGTGAACACCGGGGTCCGGGTGGCCGAGCAACTGCACCTGCCGGGCCTGCTGTCCTCGGTCCGGGACGCGTTCGTGCACGGCATGGACGCGACCCTCTGGGTGTCGGCCGGTCTGGCCACGCTCGGCGTACTGATCGCCGCCGCGTTTCTGCCCGCTCGATCTGCGACGATGGAGGACAACGGCGAGGCAGCACGAACAACGGGATCGGAGCATGAGGTCGGTGGCGTCACCCGCTGAACCCGGTAACGACGGCCGGGCCACGATCGGCCTGCGCGAGCGGAAGAAGGCCAGGACCAGGGCCGCGATCCAGCGGCACGCGATCGCGCTGTTCACCAGGCAGGGCTACGCGGAGACGACGGTGGACCAGATCGCCGAGGCCGCCGAGGTCTCGCCGAGCACCTTCTTCCGCTACTTTCCCACCAAGGAAGCGGTCGTGGTGATGGACGCCTACGACGCGCCGATGCTGGCCGCGCTGCGCGCGCAGCCGCCCGAGCTGGCGATCCTCCCGGCGATCCGGGCCGCGATCAAGGCGGTGTTCGGCAACATCAGCAGTGCGCAGTGGGCCGAGGAGCGGCAACGACACCAGTTGCTGGTCACGGTGCCGGAGCTGCGGGCGGCCCTGTTCGAGGAGTTCTTCACGACGGTCGGCACGCTGACCGCCGCGGTGGCCGAGCGAAGCGGCGTGCCGGCCGACGACTTCACCATCCGGGTGCAGACCGGCGCGATCGTCGGCGCGCTCAGCGTGGCGACCATGGATGTGTTCCACCAGCCCGATCTGGACTACAACACCGTCGTCGACCGCTGTCTGGCGGTGCTCGAAGCAGGCCTACCCGGCTGACCGGAAGTCCTCAGTCCGCCGGATTGACCGACCGGGGCGTCCAACGCTCCTCGATCCTGCCGAACCGCCACACGGCCAGCGCGATCAACCAGACCACCACGAACAACCCGACGATCACGTAACCGACGTAGTTGAGATCAAGGCCGGCAACCCACGCCAGCGGCCCGGAGTTGATGTTCAGCTGTCCGGCCAGCAGCCCGAGCAGTTCCACCAGGCCGATCACCAACGCGACCAGCACGGACAGCGAAGTGATCGTGACGTTGTAGAACACCTTGCGCACCGGGTTGGCGAATGCCCAGCCGTAGGCGAAGTTCATGAAGCAGCCGTCGATCGAGTCGAGCAGGCTCATTCCGGCGGCGAACAGGATCGGCAGGGTGAGCACGGCGTACCAGGGCAGCGCCACCACGGCGGCACCGCCGGCCAGCACGAGCAGCGCGACCTCGGTCGCGGTGTCGAATCCGAGTCCGAACAGCAGGCCGATCGGGTACATCTGCCAGGGCTTGCGCACCGACTTGGTCAATCCGGACAGCAGCCGGTTCATCGCGCCGCGCTCGGCCAGCCGCCGCTCAAGTTCGGCCTCGTCGAAATCGCCGTGCCGCATCCCGCGGAACACCTTCATGATGTGCCGCAGCACGACCAGGTTGAGCAGGCCGATGAGCAGCAGGAACACCCCGGAGACCAGCGTGCCGACCAGGCCGGTGACGGTGTGCAGGGTGGACCCGTCGTTGCTGACCTGGCCGATCAGCGCGCGCACGCCGATGCCGAGCAGGAAACACAGCCCGAACACGATGCTGGAATGGCCCAGCGAGAACCAGAAACCCACCGAAACCGGGCGTTTGCCGCCGTCGGTCATGAGCTTGCGGGTGGTGTTGTCGATCGCGGCGATGTGGTCGGCGTCGAACGCGTGCCACAGGCCGAGCGAGTAGGCGAGCAGACCGAGACCGAGACCGAAGACCATCGGCTTG
>DATATV010000102.1:0-13724 GCA_036268615.1 Pseudonocardiaceae bacterium | reverse complement strand
CCACTCGGGGTCTCCCCGTACGCACATCGCCTCGGTCCGCCACACCGAGTCCCGGATCGCGGACACGATCGCCCGGTCGAAGCCCAGGTCACAGAGCGCCCGCACCCCGATGTCGTTCAGCTGGCTGACCGTGCGAGCCCCGCTCAGCCTGCCCAGTACCCGGCCGACCTCGCCCAGGGCGCGCTCCCGCTGCGCGGTCCTGCCGTCGCGCAGCTCGCCGTCGACGGCGCGTACCCGGTTCAACAGTTCGAACAGGTCGTTCGAGGTGGAGACCCGCTCGGCGGCGTGCGGGTCGCCCCGCAGAGCGCCGGTGACCTGCCGCCACACCTCGGACAACGCGGCGCTCGCGGCCGGATAGTCGACGATCGGTGCCGAAGCGGGGGACCAGATCAACAGCGCGGCGGCGGCGTCGAGCACCTGACGCACTTCGCGTACCACGGCGGCCGGCACCCGCGGGCCACGCGCGGTCCATGAGTCACCCGGGTCGTGTGCCCGGTGCAACGCCACCCGCTCAGACATCATCGTCATCGAGGACCTCCACGCCGCAAGTCGCCGTTAGAGCGTGTGCCGCGCGAATCTACGCCGAACGGCACCAGAACCCGCGACCGGAGCGGTGGCGCGTGGGGTCGCAGGTCACGGGCGCCCGCGCGTTGGCGTCGGGGCTGGTCAGATCCGTTCGGTGGTCGCGGCGCAAGGGTCCGCGGCGGGTAGCCGTTTCGGTCCTGGCAGGGCATGATTTAGGTAGCCGGGCAGCGTCCCGGCTTGCGGCCAGCACAGTGCGGTGTCCGCTCCGCACTGTCCAGCCAGGTACCGACGGGGAGACCGCCTGTGCGCCGCATTCCGATGATCTTCAGCTGCGTGCTGATGGCCATCGGCATGTCCTTCGGCCTCTCCGCCACCCAGACCTCGGCGGACTCGGTCGAGCCGACCGCGCAGTCCGACTCCAATCCGTTGGCCGATCGCCCGCTCTACGTCGACCCGAACAGCCCGGCGCGTCGCGCACTGGCCGACGACCCGGCCAGTGCCTCGATCACCGGGCCGCTGGCCAGCACCCCGCAGGCACGTTGGTTCACCGAGTCGACGCCCACCGACGCGGTAGCCGGCGCGGTGTCCGAGTACGTGGGCGGAGCGGCGGCGGCGGGTGCGATGCCGGTGCTGGTGGCCTACGCGATCCCGCTGCGGGACTGCGGCGGCTTCTCCTCCGGCGGCCTGCCGAACACGGCCGCCTATGCCGCCTGGATCCGCCAGGTCAAGGCCGGTATCGGCGGCCGGCCGGCGACCGTGATCGTGGAGCCGGACGCCCTGCCGGCCGCGGACTGCACCGGCCCGGGCGGGCGCACCGCCCGCTTCGCCGCCATGGCTGACGCGGTGTCCCAGCTCAGCTCGGACCCGTCGACGGTGGTGTACATCGACGCCGGCCACTCGCGCTGGCGCAGCCCGGCCGACCTAGCCGACCGGCTCCGCCAGGTGGGCGTGACACAGGCCCGGGGGTTCAGCCTCAACGTCTCCAACTTTTACAGCACGTCGGAGGAGATCGCCTACGGCGAAGGCGTGTCGTCGCTGCTCGGTGGCGCGCACTACGTACTGGACACCTCGCGCAACGGCGCCGGGCCACCCCCCGACGGGACGCTGAGCTGGTGCAACCCGCCCGGCCGGATGCTGGGCTCGGCCCCGACGACCAAGACCGCGGGGGCGCACGCTGACGCATATCTCTGGATCAAGAACCCCGGCCAGTCCGACGGCGAGTGCAACCGGGGCGAGCCGACCTCCGGCGTCTGGTTCAGTTCCTACGCGGCGGACCTGGTGCAGCGTTCCGGGTGGAAGGCGGCCGCTACGCCGCCGTCGTGACCCGCGCGCGGTGGTAGGCCTCGATCACCTCGGGAACGACCGACGCGGCGGTGAAGTCGACAGCGCGCACCTTCGCGGCGGCGCCCATCCGCAACCGCAGCGCGCGGTCGGCGATCAACTGGTCGAGCGCGCCGGCCAACGCATCCGGGTCCCCGGGTCGGACCAGCAGACCGGTCTCACCCGGCAGCACCACCTCGGCCAATCCGCCAACCCTCGAGGCCACCACCGGCACCCCGGAGGCCATCGCCTCGACGGCGACCAGGCCTTGCGGCTCGGGCCAGCGCGACGGCACCGCGACGACCGCCGCCGCCGCGAACGCCGCCATGATCTCCGGGTGCGGCACCCCGTCGCGGAGCACCAGCGGACGCCGGGGGCCGCCGGCCAGCGCCGGGCTGTCCGCGCGCCGCGAGCCGATCACGACCAGCGGCACCGAGGCGGTCATCCGACGGTGTGCCTCAGCGAGCAGCCCGACCCCCTTGTGCTCGCCCAGCGCGCCGACGAACAGCACGAACTCGCCGTCGGGCAGGAAGTCCGGGCGCGGACCGGCAGCGGCACCCACTGCCACGTCGTCCGCGACGAACGAGGGAACGACCGCGACCCGATCCGGGCGCACACCCGGCAGGCACGCCCGCGCCACCGCGGTACTGATCGGCAGGAACATCGCCACCCGGTCGAGCCGGTGGCGCGCCTCCGCGAGCCCGAGCACCAGGGGTACGCCCTTGAGCGCGCCGTAGCACCCGCTCGCGCAGGGAAGGCAGCCGCGCAGCGAGCGGCCGCCGCATCGCCGGTCCAGCTCGTCGTGGCGGATCATGGTCTTCTTCGCGCACACCAGGCTGTAGTCGTGCAGCGTGACCACCAGGGCCGAGCCCGGGGGCAGCCGCAGCCCGAGGCAGGAATGCAGGATCCAGCCGTGCGCGTGCACGACGTCCGGGCGCAGCTCGTCGACAAGGGCCTGCAGGCGCCGGACCAGCAGCGGGTCCGGGGCGGTGGGGTGGAAGTGGTGCCCGGGGTCGGACGAAAGCCGGCGCAGGTGCCGGGTCCAGCCGTCGAGCCGGTGCAGCCCGACCGGCCCTTCGCTCTCCTCGGTGGCAGCATCGGGATAGCTGAGTGTCGCGACGTCGACCCGGTGGTCGCGGCGGGCGAGCTCGCGGGCCAGCAGCTGGACGGTCCGCTCCAGCCCGCCGGTCGCCGGTGGGTAGCTGTCGGTGACCTGCAGGATCCTCATCCTGTCGGCGCGCTCGGCGCTGCCGCACTGGCCGCGGTCGGGGTGCTCGCGGCTGCCGGGGTGCTGAGCCGGCGCCAGCACGCCAGCGCCCACAGCGCGCCGCCGGTCTGCGCGACCAGCCAGCTGACGCCGACGCCGACGATCCCCATCCCGGGCAGCAGCAACCAGGACAGCACCAGGCTCACCACAAGCATGGCGGTGTTCAGCCACAGCGCGGTGCGCAGCCGGTTCGTCGCGCGCAACATGGCGACCGCGATGTTGGTGACGGCGTCCGGCACGGTCGACACGGTCAGCAGCACGAGCAGCAGCCGGCCCTCGTGCGGGTAGGCCGGCCCGAACAGCTCGAGCAGCAGGCCACCACCGACCAGATACACCGCCATCGGTACCACCAGCAGCGCGGCGATGATCCTCGCGCAGCGGCGGGCCAGCGCACCGATCTGGCCCGGGTTGCCGGCCGCCTCGGCGAACAGCGACGTCGACACCGCCGGGCTGATCATGAAGAAGACCGCGCCGAGCATCCAGGTCGCGTAGAAGTAGGCGTTCGCGGCAGCCGAGACCCGCGCCACCACAACGATCGGCAGCAGGTACGACGCGAGCATCGCGGCGATGGTGATGAAATGCTGCCCGACCAGCGAACCCATCATCTCCCGGACGTGGGCCGCCAAGCCGCCGAACGCGGGCCGCATGCTCCGTCCGTGGGTGCTGCCCCGGAAACCGGTCAGCCCGATCAGCAGTGCCACGCCCCCGGCGACCGCCCACGAGGTGAGGATCTGGTCGGTGGTGCCGGGCAACAGCCACGGCAGCAGCAGCAACGGGATCCGGGCCGCCGTGAACAGCGCGTTCCTGGCCAGCATCCGCCCGCCGCTGCGTTCGGACACCGCGACGTAGTCGAGCACGGTGCCGACCGCGAAGAACACCGTGCCGAGGCAGAACAACGTGCCCCCGGCGGCCGAGGCCAGCGCGGGCAGGGTGTGCAGCAGATGGCCGAGCAACCCGACGACCAGCACGCCGGCGACGGCGGCGGCAACGGCGGAGACCAACACACCCGCCGTGACCCGCCGCCGCCACTCCAGCGCCGACCGGCTCCTCGGCAGCCACTCGATCATGGCGGCGGCGGCGCCCACGCAGGCGAACAGCGCGGTGGCCTGCAACGCGCTGGTCGCGGCCGCACCGGCGCCACTGACCGAAGCGGGCAGCGTACGCGCGACGATCAGCCAGAACACGTAGCCGAACAGTGAGGTGACCACGCTGGTGGCCATGATGAACAGGCTGTTGCGCAGCATCGCGTCGGAGCTGAGCCGGGCGAGCAGGAGTGCCGGCAACGAACCTATGGGGGGCCGCGCACCGGTCCGGTCCGAATCCCCCGCCAGCACCCGCTGCTCGGTCCTGCCGGTGGTCACCGGGTCACCTGCATGGTCACGACGATCTCGGTCCGGTCGGTGACCGGCGCCGCATTCGGCGTGATCGCGAGCCGGGTGGTGTAGAGACCCTCGGTGTTCGGCGCGACGAAATCGACGGTGCCGGCCAGCCGGTCCACCGGTCCGGTTCCCACCGTCGCGGCGGACCCGGGGGACGACTGGCGCGCGATCACCGCCACCGGCGTCACCCCGCCGACCGTGACGTCGACCGTGGGGTCCGCCCTGGTCAGCGGGTAGCCGTAGCTGCTCAGCGTCCATCGCAGCAGCACCCGCCTCCCGGCGGCCACGGTCAGCGGCTCGCCGCGCACCACGCCGGGGTTGTCGAGGCTGAGCTGGGTGTAGCGGTCGACGGTCGTCGGCTGGATCGCGATGGCACCGGCCACCGCCGCCACCAGCAACAGCACCGCCGCGGTCACGCCCAGCCCCGCCCGCACGCTCGACCGGCTCGGCAACGGAACCGGCTCGGCGGCGGCACCCCGCCGGGGGAGCACGGTGCGGCCGCGGGCGGCGAGCAGCAGCACCAGGGTGAGTCCGGCGGTGCTGAGCAGGATGGCCCGTGTGCTGAGCGGCACCCGCAGCACCGCGAGCAGCAACGTCGACGCCAGCAAAGCCAGCAGACCGAACAGCACCGTCAACACCGGACGCAGCAGCGCGTCCGGTCGTTCGCCGTCGCCGTCGCCGTCGGTGGCGGTGTCGGCGCCATCGGCGGCGGCGACGGCATCGATGGCAGCCCCACGGGCCCGGTCGCGGCGGCCGAGCACCAGAGCGGCGGCCGAACCGCCGGCGACCAGCACCAACGCCGGCAGCACCACCAGGGCACGGACCGGCACCGGTGTGGGTGCGACGCTCAGCGCGACGGCCAGCCCGACGAACCCGACCAGGCAGAGCGTGAGGTGGCCCGGATCCACGGCGCGCCGAGCCCGGTCCGCGCCGGCGGTGCTCACTGCCCGCCCCGCATCGGCTGGCCGAGCAGCGGCAGGTTCAACCGGTAGACCCGCAGGTGCTGCGTGCTGATGATGCGGCTGGCCCACGGCACGCGGTCCAGCCGGTCCAGGTAGTCCATCGGTGTCACCCGTCCGACCAGCGGGTCGCCGGACCCGTAGTTGGTCCCGTTGAAGGCGGCTTGCTCTGCCATCCGCACGTCCACCACCAGGTAGTTGAATCGGGAGCCGTAGAGCATCCCGGCCAGCTCGCGGCTCGGGTCGACGCCGGACTGCACGAGCGCCCAGGCCGGGAAGTCCTGGGACGGCGCGGCGACGTCGAGGTCGGCGTAGGCGATGAGCTGCAGCGCGGTGTACTGGTCGGCGACCACCCGGACCGGACCCGCCTCGGCGGCCAGCTGCCGGCCGACCGTGCGCGCCTCGGCGCTGGCCGAGTTCGTGTCGGTGCCCCAGCGGAACGGGCCGGGGAACCGGTACGGGTCGTTGAGTCCGCCACCGACGCCGCCGATGAGCAGCACGGTCAGCACGACCAGCGCCATCGGCGTCCGCCAGCGCGCCGGCACCCTCGGCCGGCCCCAGTCCGGGAAGCGCCGCAGCAGGTAGGCCCCGATCAGCGCCAGGCCGACGAAGCTGAACGCCCAGGACCGGCGGGCCCCCTCGGCGCCGGACGGCGCGAACAGGAACAGCACCGACGGGAAATAGAGCAGCCCGAACGCCATCAGCGCCAGCGTGTCGAAGGGCCAGACCCCGCGCTCCTTGCGGAGCATCAGCAGCGCCTTGAGGCTGAACAGCCCGGCGATCAGCGGGACCAGTGCGGTCATCCCCCGCTCCCACAGCGGCTGGACGCTCGCCGCCAGCAGGACCCGCCCGCTGCTGGACTTCTTAGCCGTCATCGCGGCGAGCTGGCGCAGCGAGCCACCGAAGTAGGGCGAGAGATAGCTGACGGTCGGCCAGGCCACGAACACCAGCCAGCACCCGGCCATCACGACGGTGCCGGCGAGCACGGCCCACCAGACCAGTACCCCCCGGTCCGGGCCCGGCTCATGCGTCAGCTGCGTGCGGCACGAGTCGCACACGTGCGCCCGGGACCGCCGCGCCCGACGCCAGGCCCGCACGGTGCCGACCGAGGCCAGGAAGGAGAGCACCCCGAGCAGGAACACCGTGGTCAGGTGGTGGGTCACCACGGCGCCCCCGGCGCAGAGCAGCGCCGCGACCGTCAGGGTGAACCGCCGCGTCCCCCTGGCCCGGGCCGCGAGGCTGGCCAGTGCCAGTACCCAGACGAAGAACGCGACCGCGATGCCCTCGTAGGCGTACTGGGTGTCGAAGTACATCTCGGAGGGGTTCAGTGCGTAGATCAGCGCGGCGATCGCGCCGGCCCGGGCCGACCGAAGGTGTGCCTCGACCAGTACAAAAACCCCGAGCAGCGCCAACAGGTGGGCGACGAGGATGATCAGCTCGCCCGAGCACCATGGCGACAGCCCGGTCAGCCGGGTCACCGCGGCGGTCAGGGCGGCGGTGCCCGGGAAGTACTCCACAATCGGGATCAGCGCGTTGCCCTGGAACAACCGGCCGCGCGAGAGCACCTGGAGCGCCTCGTACCAGTGCGCGTACTCGTCGTGGTAGCTCGGCGCGAACGGGTTGCGCAGGTACTTCGGGACGAACGTGACCAGCCCGACCATCGCCAACGCAAAGCCGCGGCGGTGCCGATCGGTTGCGGTGACCGCCAGCCAAGCGCCCGGCAGCAGCGCGAGCAGCACGCCGGCCCAGAACGTCAGGTAGTAGAGCTGCGCCGGAGCACCGCCCGCGGAGAGCCGGTAGGACACGCCGACGACGAAGATCCCGACCGCGGCGGCGGCCACCAGGGCGGGCCAACGGGTCAGCATCGACACCATGGCGGCGCGCCGACGCGACCTGGCCTGCGCGATCTGCGCCATCGGGCTCATTGTCCGGTCCACCGAGTCCGGACGCAGCTCGGTGGAACTCATCGGGTCGCGGCCACGGTCTCGGTGAGTCGGGTCAACGCGGCGGCCGTCGCGGCCCAGGAGTGCGGGTCGGGGTACCGCAGCGCGCGGCGCAGCGGCAGCTCCAGCAACGCGGCGCGCAACGCCGCCACGTCACCGGGCGGCACCAGCACCGCGCCCTTGTAGTCCTCGACCGCCTCGACCAGACCACCGACCTCGTAGAGCAGCACGTGCAACCCGACGCTCATCGCGATCTGCAGCGGCCCGCTGGCCGACCCGCGCCGATAGGGCAGCACCAGCGCGTCGGCCCGGCCGAAGAACCCGCCGGCCTCGGCGTCGCTGACGTAGCGGTTCACGAACGCGATGCGCTCCGGGTGCGGGCTGGCGGCGATCAGCTCGGCGGGTCGGGTCCAGCCTTCCCAGGTCTCGCCGACGACGGTCAGGGTGAAGGCGCGGGCCTGCTCCGGCGTCAGTGTGTTGAACGCTTCGACCAGGTCCTCGAGCCCCTTGTAGGGCCGGATGAGGCCGAAGAACAGCAACCGGGTGGTGTCGCCCGAGTCGGGGTGTGGGCCGGGTTGCGGCCCAGGTTCCGGCGCGAGGTGTGTCCGAGTTGCCGGCGCCGGGTCGGCCGTGGTCGGCAGGTGGTCGTACGGCCCGTGCGGGGCGATCTCGACGGCGAGTCGCTCGACCACGTCGCCGTAGGTCCGCCGGAGCAGGCCCAGGTCGTGCCGGTTGTGCACCAGTGCTCCTGAGGCGAGTGCCAGCAGCGCCGGCATCAGTCGGCGGCAGTACCGGGCGACCAGCGGGACGGAGGCCTCGCCGGTGTCCTGGATCTCGTGGAACTCGATCACCACCGGCACTCCGGCCCGCCGCGCCGCCCGTGCGAGCACGAGGTAGGTGTGCATGGTCGCCGCGGTCCACCACTGCAGGACGAGCACGTCAGGGCGCTCCCGGCGCAGCCGGTCGACGGTCCGACGCAGCTGGCCGCCCCAGTACCAGTCGATCTCCCCGCCCAGCCGCACGTCGTCGGAGTAGCGCAGGCTGGTGAGGTCCTGACCGGTCCGGGCGCCGCCGGGGTACAGCCACGCCGGGATCAGCTTGCGCAGCGACACCACCGACACGTCGTGCTCGGCGGCCAGCGCGTTGGCCAGCCGGCAGGTGTACACCGACAGCCCGCTGAGAAACCGGAACCCCGGCCCGACCACCCACACCGCCCTCGCCCGTCCCGGGTCCGGCGGCGTCCCTTCCCGCTCCTCTGTCATGAGTATCCGTCCAGCTCAGAGCGCTACGGCCGGGTCCGAGGTGCCATTGCTCTCGATCGCGGGCGGCGGACGGTCCAGCACGACCGGCGCCGAGACCCGCCAGGCACCGACCGAAGCCCCGTTCGGCGGCGTGCCCGGGGCGGTGTCCGGTCGGGTGGAGAGCTCCTGCGCCGGCGTGGTCCGCACCTTGGCCAGGATCGACAGGCAGCGCACGCCGTCCCGCCAGCTGATCTTCTTGCCCTGCTCGAAGGATCGGCCGTCGTAGCTGACCGGGATCTCGTAGGGCCGTACACCAACCCGGAGCAGCCGGGCGGTGAGCTCGGTGTCGAGCCCGAACCCGTTCTCCGCCAGAGTCATCGACCGGAACTGGTGGACCGGTACCAACTTCAGACAACTGTGCATGTCGGTCAGGCAGGAGTCGTAGAGCACATTCGCGGCAAAGGTCAGCAGCCGTCCACCCATGGCGAAGCGGAACGACTGGAAACGGGTGTTCATGCCGAATACCCGGGTCCCGAAGACGTGGTCGGTACGGCCTTCCAGGACCGGCTGCAGCATCGCCGGGATATCGGCGGGCGAGTACTCGAGATCCGCGTCAAGAATGATCAGATGCGTGCCGGCGGCCTCGCTCACGCCGGTCCGGACCGCGGCGCCCTTACCCAGGTTGCGGGAGTGCCGGATAAGCCGGAGACCGCGTTCCGTGTATTCCGCCAACAGTTCCGGAGTTTGGTCGAGACTGCCGTCGTCCACGACGACGAGCTCGACCGGACATGGATAGTCGACAGCCAGGACCCGCTCGATCGCGGACACAATGGTGCGACTCTCGTTGTATACGGGCATGACAATGGACAGCTTTGTGAAGCTCGCGACTTTCGTCATGGTGCCCCTCTGTTTCACTCCCTACGGACGAGGCATCGAGCCCGTCAGTCCACGGAGAGTGCGTGGTGTTTCCCCTATTTCGGGGAGTGATCCACACCATTGGGTACCACTTATTCATCTCATCACTGTGAGGTGACTCAGTGTTGCACCTCAGGGAGGTCTAATTCTGTGAACGGCGTCACAGTTTGTGCGGCAGCTATGTGAATGCTGAGTGAACTGGATTTTCATCAGTTCTGAGGAGGACGGCGTGTGTTGCGCAACACGCGGGAAATCTAGGAGCCACCCGGGTGATGTTCACGAATGCGATTCCGTCGCTCTCGACATCGTCAATCACTCAAGCAACAAAGATCGGTATCGGGCATGGCTTCTTCATTGCGAGCCGGTTAAGCAGTGATCTCGCGAGAATGCGCAAATCCTGACAAATGGGGTTTCCAGTGGTCGGCTCAGAAAGTACGGTGCCGCGCGGTCAGGCCGAACCGAGCCGACGCCCCATCAGCGACGCGGGGTCGGCCAGCGTTTCCAATGCGCCGCGCACCGCATCCGGGGCGGCGGTGGTCTCGTCGAAGCTGGCGGTGAGCTGCATGTGATCGCGCATCCGCAGGGCGAACACGGTGATCCCGCCCGGCCCGGCGGACAAGCCGACGCCGAAGAACCGCCTGCCCGAGGAGTCGCCCGCCCACGGCAGGTCCGACAGTCCCGGCAGGGTCGGCATCGAGTTCATGGTGAACATGAGCGGCGCGCCGCGCGGGTGCGGCTGCGCGAGCACCGGTCCCCGCAGCGGGCTGGTGGCGGTGGCGACGACGATCGCCGGGATCGCCCGCGCGGAGTCCACCGCCTCGCGCATGGCGACCGCGACGACCTTCGGGTCGGACAGGTCAGCTGCGAGGTAGAGGCTCTTGGCCAGGTTCCCGTAGGGCAGCTCTTCGGTCTTCGGCAGCTGGGACCGGATGTCGACCAGTGTGTAGCAGCCCCCGCCGTGGATGTTGAGGCCCTGCTCGGTGAGGGCCCGGTAGGTCGCCGAGGTCAACACCGACGTCAGCGACACCCCTGGCGCGTTCGCGTTGCGCCACCGGGTGAGGTCGCGCAGCGCGGGGCCGCCGAGCACCGCCCCGGCGAAGGCGGGTCGCGGCGGCGTGGCGGGCTCGGCCGGGTCCGGGGTGCCCAGCGCGGGCGGCGCCGCCGGGTGGCGCAGTTGTTCGAGCCACTGCCGGTGGTGCGGCCGTACCTGGCGGACCAGCGCGCGCAGCGGGGTGGTGGTGCCGGCCCGCGACGCGATCGCGTCCAGGCCTCGGCGGTCCGCGCGGGCCAGCGCGAGCATCAGCCGCGACAGGACGGTGGCGTCACCCACGGCGTGACTCATGAACACGCAGATCGACCGGGTGCCCACCACGACGACGAACGGCAGGTCGGAGGCCGCGGCGGCGACGTGCGCCCCGACGTGCGCCTCGATGCCGTCGGGCTCCAGGTCGCCCGAGCTGATCAACACCCGGTCCAGGTGGGCGGCACGCTCCGCGCGCGGCACCGGCACCCAGCGGCCGGCCCGCTCGTCGATGCGCCCGGACAGCGGCGCGCTCGGGTGATCGCTCAGCTGGTCGGCCAGCACGCGACGGATCTCCTCCGCCGTGCTGACCGCCAACGGCGTGGCCAGCATGACCGAGCGGTAGCCGATCCAGGGGCGGTCGATCAGCGCGATGCGCCGCCCGCGCGGCCCGATCACGGTGTGCTGGTTGGACGCTTGTGTGGTGCTCATGGCGTTGGTTCCCCTCGGTTGCGGGACGCCCGACCGGTGCGGACCGCGCGGTACACCTCGACGGTCCGACCGGCGATCCACCGCCAGTCCGGCACCTCGACCTCCGCCCGCCCGGTCAGCGCGAGCTGCCCGGCGACGGCCGAGGCGACGACGTCCGGTTCGGGTGCGACCAGTCGGGCGGAGTCGCCCAGGTAGTCGGCGACGATCTCGCGGTGGGCCGGGATGTCGCTCAGGACCACCCGGGCGCCCGCGCAGGCCGCCTCGACGGGTGCCATCCCGAACGCCTCGTGCTCGGACAGCGACACGAGAACGCTGGCCGTGCGCAGCCACCGGTTCAACTCGTCGGATCCGACCACACCGAGGAACCGGACGCGGTCCGCCAAACCGAGCTCGACCGCGAGCTTCTCGAGCTCCTCGCGCTGTGATCCTTCGCCGATCACCACCAGCTGGGTGTCCGGTGGCAGTGCGGGGCCGGCCCGCAGCAGCCCGGCCACCCCCTTGTACGGTTCCAGCCGGCCGAGGCTCAGCACGGTCGGCGGTTCCCCGGCGTACGGCTCGGCGGAGCGGATGGCCCGCGTGTCGACACCGTTGGGCACCACGTGGGTACGGCCGAGGGTGGACGGGAAGTCCGCGACGACGGCGTCCCGCTCGGACCGAGACACGCACACCACCGCGTGGGCGCAGCGGAACAGCGCCCGACCGACGAACCGGTACCCGCGGTGCAGTGCGACCGCCAGCCGGCTGTGCCCCCCGCCGTGGTAGTGCGGGGTGAGGACCACGGGCGCGACCAACCCGGTGAGCGCGGCGAAGCCGCACGCGGCGTGGTAGCTGTGCACATGCACGACGTCGGCGTCCCGATAGGCGCGCAGGGCGGCCCACAGCAGCCTGGGCGAGATCGACAGCACCGTGCTCCGCCAGGCCGGGTGGGCCCGCACCAGCACCCCGTCCCGCAGCTCGGTGCGCGGCCGCCGAATCCCCCGGCGCGCGGTGAGCACCCGCACGCTCACCCCGAGCGCGGCGAGCTCGGTGGCCAATCGGGTCGTATGCGTCTCCACCCCGCCCTGGTCGGGCAGGAACCCGGGCGTGACGATGACGACGCGCATCGGCCGCCCCGGGTCGCCCCCGGTGTCCGTCGGGCTCATGATCGCGGCTCCACTCGGTCAGGACGCCGGCAGGGTGCGCTGCACCAGATCGGCGATCAGGGTGTAGCCCTCGGTTCTGGGGTGCGGATCGCCGTACTCGCAGTAGAAGGTCAGCGCGCACGCCTGCGCGACCGGCTCCGGCACCGGCCCGTACGGCGGCACCGCGGTGGAGTCGGCCATCGACCCGTAGGCGCCCGACGCGGCCGTGACATCCACGAACGAGGCACCGGCCTTCGCGTACTCGGCCCGCAGCGTCGGGTTGAGGGCGTCGCGGAACATCGAGACCGAGCGGGTCGCGATCTCGTGACCGTCCGGTCCGCCGGACACCCAGGCGCCGAGGAACATGTCGGGATAGGTCAGGCCGACCACCCGGACGTTCGGCCCCACCGCCGCCCGGACACCCCCCAGCAGCCGCGCCAGGTTCGACCGCAGGGTGGCAACCGCGCCGGCGACACAGCTCACCGTGTCCGGGCGCACCCTCCCCTGCGCGGTCAGCAGGCACGGCTTCACGTCGTTACCGCCCACCACCACGGTCACCAGCACGACCTGGCCCCGGTGTGCGCGCAGGAACGCTCCGGCGGCCTCGGCCTGGGGTACGCCGGCGTAGTTCGGGGCTCCCGGGGCCAGCGCGTCGCGGAGGCAGCCGCGGTCGTTGAGCAGGCCCGTGGAGGTCACCCCTGAGCACCCGAAGTTCACCAGCCGCATGCCGGTGCCCTTCGCCGCCGAGCGGTCCGCCAGCTGGTAGGCGAACCCGTTGGTCGTGGTGGCTCCGGCGGCCGGTCCGGATGGCTGGTAGCCGGCGGCGTAGGAGTCCCCGATCGAGACGTACAGCTGGTCGCTCGGCGCGATCGGCGCAGCCGCGGACCGCGTCCCCGCCGTCGGCGCGGCGCACGCCGCGCATGCGGCCACCAGCACCGCGGTGATCGCCAGGACCGCCGAGAACCGGCTGTCCGGTCGGCTCGACCGACCCCGAGTCGACCTTCTCGTCCTGACCACCGTCCCCCGATCGGGTTACGACTGTAGCCAGCGGGCATCGAGGGGGTCGACCGTCGTGCGGCGATGTTCACACGCCGGCAACGATTGCGAGTTCGGGCACAGTTGCCGGCCAGACGGCGGTGGCGGCTGCCGGTGCGACCCCCGCGGTCAGACATTGAATGAATTTTCACTCTTGAACGTCGGATCAGTCACAGGTACATTCCAAACAGTGTTCGGTATGTCCTGGCCCACCCGATGATCGGAGAAGACCAGTGTTGATCTCGCTGATCACAGCGCTGACGCCGTCGATCCCACAGCCGCCGGTC
>DATATV010000101.1:0-79376 GCA_036268615.1 Pseudonocardiaceae bacterium | reverse complement strand
ACTCAAAGGAACCCATTACGGGTTCTTCTAGACAATTCTACTAGCATTGTCGACACACTGTTGAGTTCTCAAAGAACACACGCTCCGACCCTATGACCATTCCTGGCCCATCCGGTAAGGCGTCATCCTGTGTTACTGCCTGTATTTCTGAAGACTAGCAGATCCGGGTTTCGTTTTCCAAATCGCCTTTTTCGGGCGGTGGAGCGCGATATTCGGTTCAACTACTACTTCAAGCTTTTTGTCCCCGGCCGATCTGCCAGCTTCCCCGGGCCGCG
Source organism: Pseudonocardiaceae bacterium (assembly GCA_036268615.1). Lineage (GTDB taxonomy): Bacteria > Actinomycetota > Actinomycetes > Mycobacteriales > Pseudonocardiaceae > DATATV01. The sequence goes on along the minus strand of DATATV010000101.1, from coordinate 79,101 downwards.
TTCGGCCCCAGGAGACTAACTTCGTTCCGGGAGGTGCCGCAGTAGCGTAGCCGACTCGGTCCGCGGTGTCAACCGCTGGGCCGTACTCGGTCCCGCTCCTGAGTCAGACTCAGGAGCGTTAGTCTCCTTTGCCGTCTCCGCCAGGCTCTTTCGTCCTGTTCCGTCCGGCGCTCCGTGCGACATGGAGAAAGTTACTCATGCCGGTGCGGAGAGTCAAATCGGCTGGTCAAAGCCACATTTTCGAAATCGATGACGATCACTGGCCGGGCATGCGACCGCGTGGGCGCAGCCACAGCGTCGTGCTGTGCTGGTTCTTGGTCGCCTCAAGCACCTGCTGTGGCGTGGACGGCACCTCGTCGCCGACCACGAGTACGTCGTAGCCCCAGGTGTCGAACTCGCGCAGCACGGTTATCGGGTCGTCGCCGATCTCGCTCGTCCGGCTCGCGGAGAACGCGCAGAACACGTGCGGCCGGTCCCGGCGCATCAACCGGACGAGCCCACCGAGCGCTCGATGGCCCCGCCCCGGGGTGTCCACCTTGACCACCGACAGGCGCGCGCCCTGCAACGCCGGCATCCCCTCGAACTCCTTGTCCAGCCGCACCGCCGGCACCGTCAACGCAGGTGGCGACGCCGGGTCGGTCGATGGTTCGCCCGCGGTGGCGTCGGGACGGACCAGCACTCCCCCGGTCATCGCCGGCTCGGTGGCCAACTCGCCCGGGGTGTCCCAGGCCGCCGCGGGCACGACGATCAACCGGTCGGCGACACGCTCGGGCACGTTGACAGAAACGTTGTAGCGCAACAGTTCCACCGCTCCCGGCTCCGGTTCGACGGCGACCACCAGGCCGCTGGTGCCGAGCCGGCTGAGCACCCGGACGGTGTGGTAGCCGACGTACGCACCGATGTCGAGGAACACCCCACCCGGCTCGACCAGTGAGTCGATCAGGGTGGACAGCTCGGGTTCCCACACCCCGTTGCTGGACAGCAGCGGCAGCATCACGCCGTCGTCGGCGGGCAGTCGGAGCAGGCCCGCGTCGCAGAGCACCACCGAGCTGGGCGGCTGTTCCGGCACCGGCACGAGCGGGTGATCCTGAGCACGCCGTTCGTGTTCCCGCAGCACCACCCGACGCAGCGCATCAGAGGTGCGCAGCGCCTGGCCCGCGGCCCGCAGGCTGGCGTCGGTGCGCACGTCCTGCTCCCGCAGTGTGCGGCCGACCTGTGCCTCGACCGCATCGATCCGGTCGAGCGTGCGGTCCAGCGCTGCGGTGAGCCGGTCCAGCCGTTCGGCCAGTGCCTCCACCTGCTTGCCGCGCTTGGTCGCCTCGCTGACCAGCACGTCCTCCAGTTCGCTGACCCGCCGGGACTGGGTGGCCAGGTCGGCTCTGGCCCGCACGACGCTGTCGTCGACCCCGGACAGTTGCGCGTCCACGTGGGTGGCCCGCTCGATCAGCGAGTCGACCTCCTCCGACAGCGCGTCCGGGTCGGCGTACCCGCTGTTGGCGCCCAGCGCCTCCTGCCGGCGGACGACTTCCTCGACCGAGCGCTCCATGCCGTCCACCAGCGTGCCGAGCATCGTGCGCAGGTGGTGGTCGTAGTGGTTGAGGACGCGCAGCACGGCCTTGCGCAGCGCGGGCGCCATCGGGATCTTGTAGCCGACCCCGACGTCCGGCTCGCGGAGCAACACGTGCCGCGCGGATCGCAAGGGGCGCAACGGGTCCATCGCCTGCCCACCGCGCTCGACCGAGCGCCGGGCCCGCCACAGGTGGTAGGCGTGCTCGACCCGCTGGCGGACCTGGTCACCGGCCACCGAGACGGCGTGCGACCGGAGCAGCGCGGCCCGGCCGAGCCTGCCGATCTCGGCCAGCGCGTCCGGATCTTCGGCGGCGGTGCGCAGCATCTCCACCGCGGCCACCGTGTCCGGCGCGCTGCCGCTGACCCCGCGCGGGACGAGCAGCGCGGCGTCCCGGGCGAACAGTTCGCCGGCGACTCCGAGATCGCCGGCGAGCACCGGGATGCCCCGGGCGACCGGGCCGACCAGGGCCAGGCCGATCCGGTCGGCGCCCTCCTGCTCGGCGCGGTGCAGCGCCACCAGACAGTCCGCGGTGTTCACCCAGTCGGTGTGGTCCTCGGCGGACGCGTTCTCGACCAGTCGAATCCGGTCGTCCATCGCGACGGCAAGGCGCAACCGCTCGGCCGCCTCCGGCTGATCGGCCGCACCGGTGGTGAGCAGCAGCAGCGACACGTCGGCGCGGTCCGGGAAAGCCTTGATGAATGCGGAAACCGTGCCCAGCGCGTTGTCGGCGCGCTCGTGGGCGTGCTCGGCCAGGGCGGCGAACACCAGCCCGTCGGGCTTCTCCGGCCAGCCCAACCGCTGCCGGGCGGCGTCCTGGGTGGCCTGGTCGCGCTCACCGGTGTCCGGCACCGGCAACACGATCGGGTGAGTCGACACGCTCGTGTACTCGGCCAGCTCGGCCTTGCCGGCGTGCGAGAGCGTCCAGCACTCGTCCACCTCGCCGTGCCGGGCCAGGTCGGCCGGCCGACTGGGCACCGCGACCAGGTAGCGGGTCGCGGTGAACTCGGCCGGCGCGGTGGCGCCCGCGCAGCAGACCAGCACCGGGTACTCGGCCCGGTTGGACACCGGCAATCCGGACGCGGTGGCCGCGGCCCGGACGAGTTCGGCGACCGGGCCGGTGCCCAGCACGGACACACCGAGCTGGTCGGTCAGCCGGGCCTGGCCGACGGTGGACTGCGGCACCGCCTCGGGCGGCAGCAGGCCGGCCGACACGCCGGGGCCGGTGCACCACTCACGGAATCCGGCCGCGTCCGCGCCGGACGGATCGGGGAAGCGGTGGCGTAGTTCCTCGTCGGACTCCCACAAGGCCGCTGACCAGCGGGAACTGCCCGGCTGGTGGTCGGCGGGCGCGCACGCCCAGTCCAGGAAGTCCATCTGCACGGCGTCCAGTGCCGGCGGTGGCTGCTGGCCGGTGCGTTCCGCGGCCAGCCAGGCGGTCCGGTACCGAGCGCGCAGGGTCGCGGGCAGCCGGGCGGAGCCGACCCGCTGGTCGACGGGCTGCGGATCACCGGGTGCGCTCGCGGCGGCCAGCGCGGCCACGTACCGGGCGCACAGCCGGGCGAGCACCGGGTGTTCGGACAGCAGCACCCTCGGCCGGTCGGCGACCGCGGCCGCCAGCAGCCACGGCCGGGCCGGGTCGAAGCCGGCGAAGTGCACGGTGCGCAGCGGGGCGCCGTCCACGGTGAGCGCACCCTGCTCGTCGGCGCTGAGGATGCGCTGGCCGGCGTTCCACACCGACAGGCCGAAGCCCGGGTCGCGCAGCACGTGATGGCCCAGCAGCACCGCGGCGCCTTCCAGGAAGGTGGCCGCGGCGGCCGGATCGGCCAGCGCGTGCTCGGCCCAGGACCGCAGGAACGCCTCGGCGCCCCGGTTGACCGCGATCAGCGCCGGGTCGAACAGCCCGGCCGTGCGCAGTTCGGCGGCATCCGGGCGCAACCCGTCGTCGGGCAGCGCGTGCAGCACCCGGGGCAGCAGCACCATCGAGTGCTCGACCAGGCCGGTCAGCACCGGCTCGACCACCGAGTCGAGCACCAGCACGGCCGGATCGAGGTAGAGCACCGGACCGCTGGTGTCGGTGGAGCCCAGCAGCGAGCGGATCAGCCGGGGCCGCAGCACCGCACACAGCTGCGCCGGCGTGCACGCGGTGCGCAGCCGGGCGAGTTCCGTCTCCGACACGCCGATCGAGGCCGGGTGCCGGAAGCCCGACTCCGGGTCGATGTCGTCGGTGTCCACCAGCAGCACGTGGAACCGGGCGTGCGGGTGGTGCTCGGTGAACGAGCTGACCAGCACTCGAACAGCGGGCAGATCGGTCACCGAGGCCACCGTGCAGGCGGTGAGTGGAACAGCGGCCGCGGGGACGGCGGGGACGGCAGGGACGGCGTCGGTCACGGACGAAACCTAGCCTGACGCGGAGGCACTACAGAACGGGCAAGCCGGTCCGGAGTTCGTACGGAGTCACCTCGCTGCGGTAGGCGTTCCACTCGGCCCGCTTGTTGCGCAGGAAGAAGTCGTAGACGTGCTCGCCGAGGGTCTCGGCCACCAGCTCGGAGTTCTCCAGCTCGTTGAGGGCCTCGCCGAGGTTCTGCGGCAGGCTGGCGTAGCCGGCGGCCTTGCGCTCCGCCTCGGACAGCGACCACACGTCGTCCTCGGCCGCGGGCGGCAGTTCGTAGCCTTCGGCCACGCCGCGCAGCCCGGCGGCCAGGATCACCGCGTAGGTCAGGTACGGGTTGCACGCGGTGTCCACGCTGCGGATCTCCACCCGCCGGGAGGCCGACTTGGACGGCTTGTACATCGGCACCCGGACCAGCGCGGACCGGTTGGCGTGCCCCCAGCAGACCGCGGAGGGTGCCTCGCCGCCGACCACCAGCCGCTTGTAGGAGTTGACCCACTGGTTGGTCACTGCGCTGATCTCGCGCGCGTGGTGCAGCAGGCCGGCGACGAACGCCTTGCCGGTGCCGGACAGCTCGTAGGGCGATTCCGGGTTGTAGAAGGCGTTGCGGTCGCCCTCGAACAGGCTGACGTGGGTGTGCATGCCGGAGCCGGGCTGGTAGGTGAACGGCTTGGGCATGAAGGAGGCGCGCACGCCCTGGGTGATCGCCACCTCCTTGACCACGTACCGGAAGGTCATCACGTTGTCGGCCATGGTGAGCGCGTCGGCGTAGCGCAGGTCGATCTCCTGCTGGCCGGGCGCGACCTCGTGGTGGCTGAACTCCACCGAGATGCCCATCGCCTCAAGGGCTTCTATCGCCTGGCGGCGGAAGTGGGTGGCCTCGGCGTGGCTGGCCTGGTCGAAGTAGCCGCCGTTGTCGGCCGGTTCGGGTTCGCGGCCGTCGTCGGGCAGCGAGGACAGCAGGAAGAACTCGATCTCGGGGTGCACGTAGCAGGTGAACCCGGCCTCGGTGGCCTTGGACAGCGTGCGGCGCAGCACGTGCCGGGGGTCGGCCCAGGACGGCGAGCCGTCGGGCATGGCGATGTCGCAGAACATCCGCGCCGAGTAGTGCTCGCCGTCGCCGGCCTCCCACGGCAGCACCTGGAAGGTGGACGGGTCGGGCTTGGCGATCATGTCCGACTCGTAGACCCGGGAGAAGCCCTCGATGGCCGACCCGTCGAACCCGATGCCCTCGGCGAACGCGCCCTCCAGCTCGGCCGGGGCCACCGCGACCGACTTCAGGAACCCGAGAACGTCGGTGAACCACAACCGGACGAATCGGATGTCTCGTTCCTCAAGCGTGCGCAGCACGAATTCCTGCTGTCGATCCATGTCCGAAGCGTAGGCAGGCTCGATGAACGGCGCGTTTCGGGCCCGCTGTCGTCCTGATCCACTTCGCCCGCCGGCGGTCGTGACCGGTCCGTGACGTATTGGCCACTTGCCCGCCTTCGACCTGCAGTGTACGAACGGCTGCAGACCGTTACGGATCTTTCCTGATTCGCCCGACGGAGGGACTTGTCGATGGCCAGCACCGCGGCTGCCGGACCGAGGCAGAAGCTCAACTCCGACCAGCGCAACTCGTTCATAGCCGCCGCCCTCGGCTGGAGCATGGACGCGTTCGACTACTTCATCGTCGTGTTGTTGCTCACCGACATCGGCAACGACAAGTCCTTCGGCGCGACCGCGGCCCAACTGGCCTTCCTGACCACCGCGACACTGCTGATGCGGCCGGTCGGCGCGCTGGTGTTCGGGCTGTGGGCCGACCGGGTCGGCCGCCGGGTGCCGCTGATCGCGGACGTGATCTTCTACTCGATCGTCGGCTTCCTCTGCGCGTTCGCGCCCAACTTCACCGTGCTGCTGGTGCTGCGGCTGCTCTACGGCATCGGCATGGGCGGCGAGTGGGGTCTGGGCGCGGCGCTGGCGATGGAGAAGATCCCAGCCAGCCGGCGCGGCTTCTTCTCCGGCATGTTGCAGGAGGGCTACTCGTTCGGTTACCTGCTCGCCGCGCTGGCCCACCTGCTGATCGTGAACGCGCTGGGGCTGTCCTGGCGGTGGATGTTCGCGCTGAGCATCGTTCCCGCGCTGATCAGCCTGATCGTGCGGTCCCGGGTGAAGGAGTCGGAGGTCTGGCTCAGCGCCAAGGAGCGGATGAAGGTGACCAAGACCTCCATGCGCGACATCCTGCTCAACCCGAAGATCATCCGCCGGTTCATCTACCTGATCCTGCTGATGACCGCGTTCAACTGGATGAGCCACGGCACCCAGGACCTCTACCCGAAGTTCCTGTCCGGCAAGCCGGCGATGGGCGGCATCGGGTTGTCCACCGCGACGGCGAGTTGGATCGCGGTGATCTACAACATCGGCGCGATCATCGGTGGGCTGGTGTTCGGCAGCCTCTCCGAGCGGTATGGCCGGCGCTACACGATCGTGTTCTGCGCCATCCTCGGGCTGCCGATCGTGCCGCTGTTCGCCTACTCGCACACCGCCGGTCTGCTCTGCCTCGGCTCGTTCCTGATGCAGGTCGCCGTGCAGGGTGCGTGGGGCGTCATCCCGGCGCACCTCACCGAGATGTCCCCGGACGCCATCCGCGGCTTCTACCCCGGCGTGACCTACCAGCTGGGCAACTGCCTGGCCGCGTTCAACCTGCCGATCCAGACCGCGCTGGCCAAGTCGCACGGTTATCCGTTCGCGCTGACCGTGACGATCATCCCGGTGCTGGTCGTGGTGGCCCTGCTCACCTTCTTCGGCAAGGAGGCCAAGGGCATCCGGTTCGGCACGGCACAGACCGCGACCTCGCCGGTGGGAGCAGGCGCCGACTGAGCCCGACGGACAAGCAGCGCATGGGGTACCGAATCGGACTCGGCCGGTGGGATGCCTGCCCGCCGGCCGCCGGTCGGTCCTACGATCCCCGCATGTCCAACCGTCGCACCGGCGTTCTCGCCGTGTTCGCCCTGGTTTCCGCGGTGCTCGCGACGCTGGTGGCCGGCTGTCAGAACGACAGCGCCGCGCAACCCGCGCTGCCGGCCGGTGGTCCGCTGCTGACCACGTCGGCCGCGTCGATGGCCGCGGTCACCAGCGTGCACTTCACCCTCGCGGTGAACGGGACGCTGAGCACGGTGCCGGTGCAGAGCGCCCAGGGCGATCTGAACGCCAAGGGTCAGGCCAAGGGCGACGCGAAGCTGTCCGAGTTGGGCCAGCTGATCCAGGTCGACTTCGTGCTGATCGACGGCAGCCTCTACATCAAGGGCCTGACCGGCGGATTCCAGAAGATCCCGGCCACCCTGGCCGGCCAGCTGTTCGATCCCTCGGCGATCCTGGACCCCGACCGGGGCGTGGCCAAGGTGCTGAGCAGCGTGCAGAACCCGCACACCGACGCGCAGGAGACGGTGGACGGCACGACGACCTACCGGGTCTCCGGCAAGGTGGCCAAGAGCGTGGTCGCCGCGCTGATTCCGGGTATCGCCTCGGACGTGGGCACCACGGTCTGGGTGGCGACCGACGCCAAACACCTTCCGGTGAAAGCCGAGTTCGCGGTCCCGGGCCAGGGCGGCGCCCAGGGCGCGACGATCGACGTGACGATCTCGAACGTCAACGCCCCCGTCTCGGTGAGTGCCCCGAGCTGACCCCGAACGGATGACAACCTCGCTGGACACCACTCCGGTCCGGTCGGATCGCCGGCTGATCGCCATCGGCGCCGGCGGCTTGGCCGTGCTGCTGGCCGCGCTGGACGCGTACGTCGTGGTCGGCATCCTGGTCGAGGTGATCACCAGCCTCGGCGTGCCGGTGAACCACCTTGAGCAGGCCACCCCGGTGATCACCGGCTACCTGCTCGGCTACGTGGCGGCCATGCCGCTGCTGGGCCAACTGTCCGACGTGCTCGGCCGGCGGGTGCTGTTGCAGGGCTGTCTTGCCGTGTTCGGCGTCGGTTCGGCGGTCACCGCACTGTCCGGTGGCCTGGTCGAGCTGGTGGTCGGCCGGGCGGTGCAGGGCATCTCCGGTGGGGCGCTGCTGCCGGTGACGTTGGCCCTGGTCAGCGACCTGTGGAGCGAACGGCGGCGGTCCACCGCGCTGGGTGCGGTCGGTGCGGCGCAGGAACTGGGCAGCGTGCTCGGGCCGCTCTACGGCGTCGGGCTGGCGGCGCTGCTGGGCTGGCGGGGCGTGTTCTGGGTGAATGTGCCGCTGGCCGCGCTGGCGATGGTCGCGGTGCAGTTCGCGGTGCCCGGCGGCCGGCCGGGGCAGACCCGGGCGGCCCGGCCGGACTTCGTCGGCGGCGGCCTGCTCGCGGCCGCGCTCGCGCTGATCGTGGTCGGGTTGGACAACCCCGACCCGGCGCAGGGTGTGCTGCCCGGATGGGGTGTGCCGGCGCTGATCGCGGCCGGGGTGCTGCTGCTGGCCTTCCTGGGCTGGGAGTCGCGCGCGAAAGTGCGGCTGCTGGACCCGACGGGTGTCCGAATGGGACGGTTGCTCGCCGTGCTCGGCGCGAGCCTGGCCGCCGGCGCCGCGCTGATGGTGACGCTGGTGGACGTCGAACTGTTCGCGCAGACCCTGCTGGGCATGAGTACCGGGCAGACCGTGCTGCTGCTGGTGCGATTCCTGGTCGCCCTGCCGGTCGGCGCGGTGCTCGGCGGCTGGCTGGCCGGGCGGCTGGGCGACGCGGTGGTGGCCTGCGCGGGCCTGGTGATCGCGACCGGCGGTTACCTGCTGATCTCCCGGTGGCCGCAGAACGCGGCCGCGGCGCATTACGCGCTCGGGCCGGTGTCCCTGCCGGTGCTGGACACCGATCTGGCCATCGCCGGGCTCGGCCTCGGCCTGGTGATCGCGCCGCTGTCCGGCGCGGTGCTCCGGCTGGTGCCGGCCGGCCGGCACGGGGTCGCCTCGGCCGCGGTGGTGGTGGCGCGGATGACCGGGATGCTGGTGGGGGTGGCCGCGCTGTCCGCGTGGGGGCTGCACCGGTTCCAGACGCTGACCGCGGCGCTGGACACACCGCTGCCGATCGGGGTGTCGGCGGCGGTGTACCGGCGGCAGCTGGCGGACTACGAGGTGGCGCTGAAGGGCGCGCTGCTCACCGAGTATCGGGAGATTTTTCTGTGTACGGCGGTGATCTGCGTGGTCGGGGCGGTGTTGGCCGGGTTCGTCGGGCGCGCTCGGCGGGCCGTGTCAGCAGACTGAGGCAGCGGGCCGGGGGTCAGCCGCATTCGGCCGGGCGCCGCCGCTGGAGCTGGTCGATCGGCTCGGCGCCGGTGCCGTCCGGAGCCGGGAAAAGTTCTCGCAGGGTGAACGACTCGGCGGTGGGACCGTTGGCGCGCAAGGTGATCAGCGCGCGCTCGGCCTCCTTGACGGTCGGCCGGTGGTCTGCCGGCACCCACCACAGCGCGGTCATCGCCTCGTCCAGCCGGGCGAACCACTCCCGGCGCCTGCGCAACACCGCGCGGTGCTCGGTGCCGTAGATGTAGGCCACCAGCGCGGCCGGCGTCGTCCAGACCGACATGTTCACCATCAGCCAGTCGTCGTCGAAGATCCGCAGGCTGGTCGCGTCGGGACCGTCCTGCAGCCGCCAGACGAACCCGTCGGCCCGGTCGGCGACGGCGTTCACCGGGACGAGGTCGGACACGAAGTCGGCGATCAGCGGGTCGTCCAACGGAGCCAGCAGGCGACCGATGTTGACCTGGGCGAGTTCGTACCGGCGTGGTCCCATCCGACCGAGTATTCCCGGCCGATCCCGCCCGCACGAGCGGATTTCCACCACCGGACGCTCGGCCGGATTTCTCGACCGGATTTCTCAGCCGGACGCGGCGTGCCCGACGCAGGCCGCCGCCCACAGCTCGGCGATCGGCGCGCCGGTCGCGTGCACGACGGCGTGCAGCACCTTCAGCGACGGGTTCGCCCGGCCCTGCTCGATCTCGATCAGCATCCGGCGACTCACCCCGGACCGCTCGGCGAGCTTGTCCAGGGTCAGCCCGGCCGCTCTCCTGGCGCGGGCCATGGCGTGCCCGAACTCGCGGTGGTTGGCGAGCGGCACCGGTTCGGTCACGTGCCCAGCGAAGTGGCTGCCTTGCCCGGTGTCAGTGCACCATCATGCCCCAAGTGCACAAAGCTGCACCAGATCCACCCGATCAGGTAATTGCCACTACTACTTGCAGGTGGTGCCGGCCGGGACCGCCGCGAGGTTCAGCAGATAGTTGGTGCCCCACTTGTCCACGCACGAGTTTCCGTCCAGGTAGGCGGTGTGCTGAGTGCCGTCGAAGGTGAGCAGTTCGCCGTCGAGGTCCTTGGCCAGGTGCACGCCCGAGTCGTACGGGGTGGCCGGATCGTGCGTCGTCGACACCACCAGCACCGGCGGCAAACCCGGCACCGACGGCAGGTGCGGGGTGCTCGTGTTGGGCACCGGCCAGTACGAGCAGGTGTCCAACACCGGCACGTACGGGTCGTCCTTCGGGTCGATCCCGTTGGCCCGGTCGTAGTTCTGCTCGTCCTGGGTCAGCACCGCGAGACTCTTCACCGGCGGGTAGTCGACGCAGCGGATCGCGGTGAACGCGTCCTGGCTGTTGGAGTAGTGCCCGTTGGGATCGCGCTGGAGATACCCGTCGGCCAGCCCGAGCAGCGTCGTGCCGTCGCCGTTGGTCAGGTCGAGCAGACCTTTGTTGAGCACGGTCCACTCGGTTCGGCTGTACAGCGCGGCATCCACCGCCGTTCCGACGTCCGAATAGGACAGTCTGCGGGTGCCGGTGACCCACAGCGGGGTGGTCTTCAGCGGGTCGGACAGGCCGTCCAACCTGTCCTGCGCCTTGTCCGGGTCGGTGCCCAGCGCGCAGTGCGACTGCTTCGCGCACCAGGTGGCGAAGTCCTGGAACGCCTGGGTGAACCCGTCGCCCTGGGCGTCACTGGCGGCATCCGCGCTCTGCGCCGGGTCCACCGCGCCGTCCAACACCATCGCCCGCACGTTCCCCGGGAAGTCCTCGGCGTACGCGGTGCCGATCATCGTGCCGTAGGAGAAACCGAGGTAGGTCAGCTTGGCGTCGCCGAGCGCGGCCCGCAGCACGTCCAGGTCCTTGGCCACGTCCCGGGTGCCGATGTTCGCCAGCACGTCGTCGCCGGTGTGCTGGCCGCATTCCTCGGCGTAGCGGGAGTTGTCCGCCTGCTCGCGGGCGGCTTCCTTCTTCGGGTCGTCCAGCGGCACCTCCAGCCGCACGGCGTCCTGCTCGGCGTCGGTCAGGCAGTGGATCTCCGGAAAACTCGCGCCGACCCCGCGCGGATCGAACCCGACCAGATCGAACCGGCCGGCCAGCCGGCTGCCGGTGATCTGCCGGGCCAGGCCGACCGCCGACTCCATGCCCGACTCACCGGGACCGCCCGGATTCATCACCAGCGAACCGATCCGGTGACTCTGGTCGGTGGCCGGCACCCGCAGCAGGCCGAGGCTCGCGGTCACGCCGTCGGGATGCGCGTAGTCCAGCGGCACGGTCAACCGGGCGCACTGGATCGTCACACCCGGCTGGCTGAACGCGGCCTCGCTGTCCTGGTCGGTGGCGTAGCCGAACCCGCAGGAACCCCAGTGCAGGTCCTGCGCGTAGTAACTGCCCAGACCGGCCGGGACGCGCCCTTCGGCCAACGGCTGGCCGGCGATGGTGGAACAGCTGGCGAGCGGAGGGACCACCGCGACCGCGACAACCGCGGCGATCAGTGCCGTCCCCCGCCTGACTAATGGCACGCAGCTCACATCGCCGGCACGACGAAGATCGTTACCGGGCCCGATCCGGGTCGCCAGGTCAGCCGGTCAGGGTCCGCACCTGGTGCCGGTCGGCGGCAGGGTCAGCTTGGTCAGGTACTGGCTGCCCCACTTGTCCACGCACGCGTTGTTCTGCAGGAACGCGGTGTGCTGGGTGCCCTCGAAGGTGAGCAGGCCGCCGTGCAGGGCGTTGGCCAGGTTCACGCCGGACTGGTAAGGCGTGGCCGGGTCGTTGGTGGTGGACACCACCAGCACCGGGGCGAGGCCGGCGACGCTGGGCGTGTGCGGCTTGTCGGTCGGCGGCACCGGCCAGTACGAGCACGCGTCCTGCGCCGCGGCGGCCGGCCGGCCGTCGTCCAGGAACGGCGCGGCCTGCTTGTACTGCTGGGCGGCGTCCAGCAGTTGGCTGGCGTCGGTCACCGGCGGATCGTCCACACATCGGATCGCGGTGAACGCGTCCTGCTCGTTGGAGTAGCTGCCGTCGGAGTTGCGGCCGTCGTAGTTGTCCGCGAGCAGCATCAGGGTCTGGCCACTGCCCTGCTTCAGCTCGTCCAGCCCGGTGTTGAGGTACTGCCAGTACGACTGCGAGTACAGCGCCTGGATCGCGCCGGTGGTCGCGTCGTCGTAACTCAGCTCGCGGCCGTCGCCGACCGGCACCGGGTGCTGGAGCAGCGGGTTGACCAGGCTCTGGAAGGCCGCGGTCGCCTTCGTCGGATCGGTGCCCAGCGCGCAGTCCTGCCGTTTCGCGCACCACTGGGCGAACTGGCTGAAGGCGGTCTGGAAACCGTTGCCCTGGCCGACCGTCTCGGCCACGATGCTCTCGGTCGGGTCGACCGCGCCGTCGAGCACCATCGCCCGCACGTTCTTCGGGAACTGCTCGGCGTAGGTGCTGCCGAGGAAGGTGCCGTAGGAGTAGCCGAGGTAGCTCAGCTTGCTGTCGCCGAGCGCCGAGCGCAGCACGTCCATGTCCTTGACCACGGTCGTCGTGCCGACGCTGGCCAGCATCGTCTTGCCGTCCTTGGTGTTCTGCGCGCACTCGGCCGCATATGCCTTCTGCTGCGCCTCGTACTTCGCCACCCCCTGCGGCGAGGTGTCGTCGTCCAGATCGGACTCCCGCTGCGCGTCGGTCTGCGCCGCGGTGAGACAGCGGATCTGCGGCTGGCTGGAGGCGATCCCGCGCGGGTCGAACCCGACCAGGTCGAAGTCCTTGGCCAGCGGCGACGCCGCCCACGGGCCACCCTGGCCGGCCAGGTTGGCGGCCAGTTCCATCCCGGACGCGCCGGGCCCGCCCGGGTTGACCAGCAGTGAGCCGATCCGGGTGGCCTTGTCGGTGGCCTGCACCCGCATCACGCCGAGAGTGATCGTGGTGCCCTGCGGCTTGGTGTAGTCCAGCGGCACGGTCAGCCGGGTGCACTGCAGGTTGCTCGCGTTGTACGCCTGCGCGGCGTTGTCGTCGGTCGCGTAACCGCTACAGCCGCCCCAGGCCAACGTCTGGCCGTAGAACTTGGCCAGCCCGGCGGGTACCGGTCCGGCCGGTCCTCTGGTCTCCACGTCGGGCGCGCCCGCGGTGGCCGAGCCACCGGTGATCGAGGTGCACGCGGCGGCGGCGCCGCAGGCGAGCACGGCGGCCAGGACACCGAGGCGGCGACCGGCACGGCGGACCGCGCCGGGGCGCGGGCTGGTCCTGCTAGGCGGCTTCGACACCCCGTGATCGTGCCATCCCGCGAGTTGCGGCCTCGTTTGATCCGTCCACCACATCTGCGCGCCGACCACAGCGGGATGGACGATGATGCACATATGTCGCAGTTGCGTCTGGCGCTGGCCCAGCTCAACCCCACCGTCGGTGACCTCGACGGCAACGCCGACCTGGTCGTGGAGTGGACCCGTCGGTCCGCCGAGGCCGGTGCACACCTGGTCGTGTTCCCGGAGATGGCGCTGACCGGCTACCCGGTCGAGGACCTGGCCCTGCGGGCGTCCTTCGCCGAGGCCTCCGGCCGAACGCTGACCGCCCTGGCCGACCGGCTCGACGACGCGGGCCACGGCGAGATCGCCGTCGTGGTCGGCTACCTGGACCGCGACGAGGTCGGCCCGCGCAACGCGGCGGCGGTGCTGTTCGGCGGTCAGGTGATCGCCCGACAGTTCAAGCACTTCCTGCCCAACTACGGCGTGTTCGACGAGCGCCGGTACTTCAAGCCGGGCAGTTCGCTGGCGGTGTTCCAGTTGCACGGACTGGACATCGGCATGGTCATCTGCGAGGACCTCTGGCAGGACGGCGGGCCGATCACCGCGCTCGCCGAGGCCGGCGTCGACCTGGTCGTGTCGCCCAACGCGTCGCCCTACGAGAAGAGCAAGGACGACCAGCGGTTGGCGCTGGTCACCGGCCGGGCCACCGAGGCGGGCGTGCCGCTGGCCTACGTGAACTGCATCGGCGGCCAGGACGAGCTCGTGTTCGACGGCGACTCGATGGTCGTCGACGGGCAGGGTGGGCTGGTCACCAGGGCGCCGCAGTTCGTCGAGCACCTGACGGTGCTGGACCTGGACCTGCCGCACGCCGACCACCCGACCACCGGCCGGGTGCAGGAGTTCGAGCTGAGCCGGGTGTCGCTGCCGGGTGTCGCCGAGCCGCTGCCGGCCTACCCGGCGCTGCCGGCGCCCGCGTCGGCCGAGCCACTGGACGAGCCGGCCGAGGTCTGGCACGCGCTCGTCACCGGACTGGGTGACTACGTCCGCAAGAACGGGTTCCGTTCGGTGGTGTTCGGCTTCTCCGGCGGCATCGACTCGGCGGTCTGCGCGGCACTCGCGGCGGACGCGCTCGGCGGGGACGCGGTCCACGGCGTGTCCATGCCCTCGAAGTACTCCTCGGAGCACTCACGGTCCGACGCGGCCCTGCTGGCCGAGCGGATCGGCGCGCACTACCAGGTGCAGCCGATCGGCGACATGGTCGAGGTGTTCACCAACCAGCTGGGGCTCACCGGGTTGGCCGAGGAGAACGTGCAGGCGCGCTGCCGGGGCGTCACCCTGATGGCACTGTCCAATTCGGAGGGACATCTGGTCCTGGCCACCGGCAACAAGACCGAGCTGGCAGTGGGTTACTCGACCATCTACGGCGACGCGGTCGGCGGGTTCGCGCCGATCAAGGACGTGTCCAAGACGCTGGTCTGGCGGCTGGCCCGGTGGCGCAACGCCGAGGCCGAGCGACGCGGCGAGGTGCCGCCGATCCCGGAGGACTCGATCACCAAGCCACCCTCGGCCGAGCTGCGACCCGGCCAGCTGGACACCGATTCGCTGCCCGACTACGACCTGCTCGACCGCATCCTGGACGACTATGTCGAGGGCGACCGGGGTTACCGCGATCTGGTGGCGGCCGGTTTCGACCCGGCGGTGCTGGAGAAGGTGCTGCGCATGGTCGACGCGGCCGAGTACAAGCGTCGGCAGTACCCGCCGGGTACGAAGATCAGCTTCCGGGCGTTCGGTCGGGACCGCCGGCTGCCGATCACCAGCGCGTGGCGGGAACGCGCCTCCGTCTCGATCGGCTGACACCACCCGATAGTGGCGCCGGATGACCCGGTTGCCCGATCGTCCGCGGCCACCCGGCCGTGTCTACTCGTAGCCGGGGATCAGCGACCGCCGGTCTCCGCACGATGGGCTGATCCGGGAGGTGCGGTGGCGGAGCCGCTGCGATGGTTGCTCGCCGCGGCACTCGTGGTGGTCAGCGCGTCCTGCGTGGTGCGACTGGCCACCGTGCGCCGGCTGGGCCCGGTGCCGGCGGAGCACGAGGACCTGGCCCAGGTGGCGATGGCGATCGGCATGATCGTGCTGTTCCTGCCGGGACCGGGCGGCACGACCGACCTGGTGACCAGAACGGTGCTGCTGCTGGTGTTCGGCGTCGAGGCGGTCGGTTGGACCGGCCTGCTGCTGCGCGGTACCCGATCGGGCACCCGGGAGACCTGGGAGTGCGTGCACCACCTGATGGCCAGCCTGGCCATGGTGTATCTGGCGCTGGCCGTGGTCGGCGACACGGGCGCGATGTCCGCCCCGATGTCCGAGATGGCCCCGATGGCGCCGTTGGGGACCGCTTTCGGCATGTACTTCCTGCTGTACGCGGTGTGGGCCGGGGCGCGGATGCTGCGCCCGGTGCCGGTCGTGGCCGGCGGCGGCACACACGCGGTCGGTGCGGTCGGGGTGGGCCGCGCGGTGGTGGCGTTCGTCGCCGGGCTCGGTGGCGGCGGCCGGCATCGCAGTCAGGTCGCGCCGAACAACCGGCTGGCCGAGATCCCGGTGCTGCTGCGCCGGCCGAGGGTGGTCGAAGGCTGCCGGGCGATCATGGGCGCCGGCATGGCCTGCATGCTGCTGGCCGGGATGTAGTTTTCTTCCGGGGGATGTCCTGATCGACTGTCGCCGATCGTCGTGGTGGTGAGAATGCACCTGACGACAGGAGACACCATGAAGTACATGCTGCTCATCTGCGGCCGCCCCGACGCGACCGAGACCCCGGAGACGCCCAGCATCGAGTCGTGGCTGGACTACGTGGAAGGCAAGCGGCTGCACGGTTCGCGGATGCGCCCGATCACCGACGCGACGACCGTGCGGTCCCGCGAGGGCGAGGTGCTGGTGTCAGACGGCCCGTTCGCCGAGACCACAGAACACGTCGGCGGCTACGACCTGATCGAGGTCGACAACCTCGACGAGGCCATCGACATCGCGTCCCGGCACCCGGTCGCGCACTTCGGTTCGATCGAGATCCGGCCGCTCTGGGAAGGCTGACCGTGCCCGCCGATCCGTCCATCTCCGCGGTCTTCCGGGAGGAGTGGGGTCGGATCGTGGCGACCCTGATCCGGATGACCGGCGACTGGGACCTGGCCGAGGAGTGCGTGCAGGACGCCTTCGCGCGAGCGCTGGAGCGCTGGCCGCGCGAGGGCGTCCCGCGCCGCCCCGGCGCGTGGCTGACCACGGCCGCGCGCAACCGCGCGGTGGACCGATTGCGGCGCAGTGCCAACGAAGCGAGCAAGCTGCGGGAGGTGGCCGATCGGTCGATGTCCAGCCGCAACGGTCCCGACTCCGACTCCGACGAGAGCGGCATCACGGACGACCGGCTCCGGCTGATCTTCACGTGTTGTCACCCGGCGCTGCCGCTGGAGGCCAGGGTCGCGCTCACGCTGCGCACGCTCGCCGGCCTGACCATCGCCGAGATCGCCAGGGCGTTCCTGGTCAGCGAGCAGACGATGGCCAAGCGGCTGGTGCGGGCCAAACAGAAGATCCGCAACGCCGGAATTCCCTACCGGGTGCCGCCCGCGCACCTGCTGCCCGAGCGCACCGGTTCCGTGCTGGCGGTGCTGTACCTGCTGTTCAACGAGGGTTACGCGGCGACATCGGGCGCGGAGTTGGTGCGGCAGGGCCTGTGCGCGGACGCGATCCAGCTGGCCGGCACGCTGGCCCGGTTGATGCCCGACGAGCCGGAAGCCCTCGGCCTGCACGCGTTGATGCTGCTGCACGACGCGCGCCGGACGAGCCGGCTGGACGACGCGGGCGGGCTGGTGCTGCTGGCGCACCAGGACCGGCGGAAATGGGACGGCGACCGCATCAAGCAGGGGGTGTTGTTGCTGGACACGGCGTTGCGGCGGGGTCGGCCGGGGCCGTACCAGGTGCAGGCGGCGATCGCGGCGTGCCACGCGACCGCGAGGACGGCCGAGGAGACCGACTGGGCGCAGATCGCCGAGCTGTACGGCCAACTGATGATCATGGTGCCGTCGGCGGTCGTCGAGCTGAACCGGGCGGTCGCGGTGGCCATGTCGGCCGGGCCGGCCGCTGGTCTCGTGCTGGTGGAGGGCTTGTCCGAGGCGCTGCCGGACTATCACCTGCTGCCGGCGACCCGAGCGGATCTGCTGCGACGGCTCGGTCGGTTCGAGGAGGCGGCGGAGGCCTATCGGGAGGCGATTGTGTTGGCGCCTACGGAGGTGGAGCGGGGGTATCTGGCCGGGCGGCTGGCTGGGGTCCTGGCTGAGTAGCCAGTCTGGTCGGTTTGATCACCCGGAAGGGCGTGTCGGCGGGCCCCTGTGGACAACCGGCTGACTGTGGACAACTCGCAGGCGGCGGTGACTTGGGCGGCTCGTGATCTGCTCCGCCGGTGGGTGAACACCCAGCGTGTCGGCGCGAAAAATCACCCGGCTCGTCCGTGTGAGGCTGCTCCCATGGGCATGCGTTCGGCCGGGGTTCGGTGTCACGCTCGTGTCACACACCCTCCGCGAAAAACCCGGGGACCTGGTGACCAGGCCCCGAGGGAAGGACGGTCGACGATGATGTCTGCCCAGGACGGTACCGCCGAGACCGCGGCGCCCTACGGCACGGGAAACACGGGAAACACCGCCAAGTCGGCGCAGCCGACCCGGCGAGTACGAATCCCCCACCTGCGCGAACTCAAGGAACGTGGCGAGCCGTGGCCGATGCTCACCGCCTACGACATGTACACGGCCGAACTCTTCGACGAGGCCGGGATTCCGGTCCTGCTGGTCGGCGACTCCGCCGCCAACAACGTCTTCGGCTACGAGACCTCGCTACCGGTCACCGTGGACGAACTCATGCCGCTGGTCCGGGCCGTCACCGGCGCGGTCAAGCGGGCACTGGTCGTCGCCGACCTGCCGTTCGGGTCGTATCAGCTCTCGCCCGAGCAGGCGCTGGCGACCGCTGTCCGGTTCATGAAGGAGGGCCGCGCGCACGCCGTCAAGCTTGAGGGCGGTCGGCCGTTCGCCCGGCACGTCGAGGCGCTGACCACCGCGGGTGTCCCGGTGATGGGCCACATCGGATTCACCCCACAGAGTGAACACAACCTTGGCGGCTACCGCGTGCAGGGTCGCGGCGCGGCCGGTGACGGGCTCATCGCCGACGCGCTCGCGTTGCAGGAGGCCGGGGCTTTCGCGGTCGTGATGGAGATGGTGCCGGCCGAGGTGGCCAAGCAGGTCACCCACGAGCTGACCATCCCGACCGTCGGCATCGGTGCCGGACCGGACTGCGACGCGCAGGTTCTGGTCTGGCAGGACATGGTCGGCCTGCGCCGGGGCAGGGCGCCCCGGTTCGTCAAGCGCTACGCCGACCTTGCCGGCGTGCTGTCCACGGCCGCCGGGCAGTTCGCCGCCGAAGTGCGCAACGGCGAGTTCCCCGCGCCGGAGCACGTGTTCCACTGAGCAGGAGCGCACCGCGGGGCTCGGCAGCACGAGCCCCGCGGTGTCACCTGATCGTGGCGAGGGCGGCGGTGAGTTCGGCGCGCGCGGTGACCAGGGACGGGCCCCACCAGGTGAGCGCGCGACCGCTCAGCAACACCGTCGTGGACTGCGGGAACATCTCCGGGCCGTCGTGCCGGCTGAACGCGTACGGCTCGTCCGGCAGCACCAGCAGGTCGGCCTGGCCGGTGGTCATCAGCTGCTGGAGTTCGGTGAGTTTCGGGCGCGGATAGCGGTCCTCGTGGTCGGCGTAGGCGTTGGCGACACCAAGGCGACGCAACACGTCGCCGGCGAAGGTCTCCCGGCCCAGCACGATCCACGGCCGGCGCCAGACCGGCACGATCGCGGTGGTCCAGATCGGTTCGCTGGTGCACCACGCGTTCTCGGCGGCGACCAGCCAGCCCGGTTCGCGGGCGCCGAGGCCCTGGGTCAGCAGCCGACGCAGCGAGGCGAGCGCGGCCGGGACGGTGGCCGGCGCGGCCGTCACCCAGACGGGTACTCCGTTGGCGCGCAGTCGGCCCACGTCCTCGGCGCGGTTCTCCTCCTGGTTGGCCAGGACCAGGTCCGGCTTCAGGGCGAGTACGTCGTCCACCTTCGGGTACTTCGAACCACCGATCCGGGTGACCTTCAGGTCGGCCGGGTGCACGCAGTAGTCGGTCGCGCCGACCAGGATGTCGGGCACGGTCGCCGCGACCGCCTCGGTCAGGGAGGGCACCAGCGAGACCACGGCCGTCGGCAGCACGGGAGCCGGCACCGGTTCGCCCAGGTCGTCGCTGAAGATCACCCAACAACCCGTTCGAACATCACCTTGCGACGGCTGGTGTCCGCCTCGGCCAGCCGGACCCGGATCTGCGCCCCTTCGGGCAGGTCGTCGCCGACGCACCGGGCCACCACCGGCGGATGCGCCACGAACACCTCGCCGACGTGACTCTCGGCCCGCAGCACCACCGCCGGGAACGCCTCCCCCACCCGGTCCACCAGCGTCCACGCCTCGACCTGGGACAGGCAGGCCCGCTCGACCCGGCTGGCCAGCGCGTCCGAGCCGGCCATCAGCGCGGGCAGCTCGGCCAGCGCGGCCCGGGTCTCCGGCGGCACCTCCCGGCCGGCGCAGATCGCCAGGCACACCTCGGTGCCGAACCGGTCGACCAACCGGCGGATCGGCGCGGTGACGTGGGTGTAGGACGCACCGAGGCCGGCGTGCTCGACGGTGGCCGGCAGCGGCGCCACGGACGTGTCGAACGCGGTGTAGCCGGCGCCGCGGAGCAGCCGGGTGGCGTCCACGTGGAAGGCGAGCGACTCGGGCCGGCTCGGGTCGAGGCCGGCCAGCACCCGGGCGGCGGGGCTCTCCAGCGGCCAGTCGATGCCCAGCGTTCGGGCCCGGCGGCGCAGGCTGTCCATCGCCTCCGGCTCGGCGGCCGGCAGTGTGCGCAGCACGCCGACGCCCGCGGTCAACATCAACCGGGCCGCGCACATGCCGGTGAGCAGCGACAACTCGGCGTTCCACGCCTCGACGTCGGCCCGCGCCCGCAGCGCGAGCGTCCAGCCGCCCTCACCGTCGGGGACCACCTGCTGTTCGGGCAGTTGCAGTTCGACGGCGCCCCTGGCCACCGCGAGCTCGCGGCGCAGCCGGCCGAACTCGGGCAACAGCGCGCCGGACGGGTGGGTGTCGCCGGTGGCGATCGCGGCCCGGACGGTGTCGTAGTCGAACTGCGCCACCGAGCGGACCAGGGCCCGGCGCGCCCGGGCCTGTTCGGGTTCGCCGTGGGCGTCGCAGTCGATCGTCCAGAGCACCGCCGGGCGGACCTCGCCGGGCAGCAGGCTCGCCGCGTCCTGGGCGAGCAGCGGCGGGTGCAGCGGGACGAGTTCGTCGGGCAGGTAGAGGGTCTGGCCACGGCGACGCGCCTCGGTGTCCAGGGCACCGCCGGGCCGGACGAAGTGGCCCATGTCGGCGATCGCGTAGTACAGCCGGTAGCCGCCGGTGGACCGGCGCTCGATCAGAAACGCCTGGTCCAGGTCTTTCGAGCCGGGCGGATCGATGGTGATCAGCGGCAGGTCGACGGCGTCCTCGCGGTCGCCGAGGTCGGCCGCGGCCGCCTGTTCGGCCTCGATCAGCGCGGCCGGCGAGAAGTCGCGCGGCAAGCCGAACTCAGCGCGGATGGCCACGAAGTCCAGACCACCGCGCGAGGCCGAGCCGGCCCGCAACCCGCGATCAGCCGCCACACCCCGACATTAACCGGCCGACAGCCCGCGCGTCAGGTCCAGTTCGGTGCCAGCCCGGTCACGAACCACCCAACGGCGGTCGACGAACCGGCGATCGGGCGGGTCGCGGTGGAGTCTCCGCCGGCCCGGACGGGTGCGGCGACACCTGTCCGAGCCGCGCGGCCGCGGAACTGGACCCGACCGAGTGGCCGGCCCGCCAGGCTTGCCAACCGGGCAACGTGCGCCCGATCGAGTCAACGGGTCAGGCGTGCCGGCGGTTGGCCGGCGGTGGCTGCTGGGGCATCGGGTCGAGGCAGGAGACCAGGACGCTGCGCTGTTCGGCGTTCTCGATCAGCCGACCGTTGCGCTCCCGGTAGACCATCTCGCCGTCCGCGTCGATCTCCACCAGCGCGCCGACCTCGGCCAGCTGCTCCTCGTCCAGATCGACCAGCCGCTCGTAGCGGGAGGGCACCACCCGGTAGACCGGCCAGTTGAGGTGGCCGAACGCCTGGTGGAACTCCGCCAACAGGTAGGCCATGTGCTGCTGCCAGGGCAGCGGCATGGCCTCCATCAGCGATCTGGGCAGTACCGCGTACCCACGGTCGACACCCGGACGCGGGCTGACGAAGTAGTCACGCAACGGGGTGCTGGACGCGGGCGGTCCGGCGGGCCGGGGAATCGGATCAGGGGTGAACATGCCGCCTCCTGCAGGTCGCGAAACTCGGACCGACTTCCGGTAGACCCTCAGACTCCCGGACGCACCGCCTGCTGGACAAGTTGAGGATTGTTCCAGTTCATCGGAACCTGGCGGACCGACTCACCGGTGAACGGTGCCTCGACGATCTGGTTGTTGCCCAAGTACATGAACACGTGGTGGATCGTGGCCGGATTGGTGGGGTCGTAGGCCAAAAACATCAAATCACCCGGTTGGGCGTTCCGGACCGGAAGCAGCGCACCCGCGTGGTACTGGTCGGACGACACCCGGGGCAGGTCGATGCCGGCCGCCTGGTAGGCCCGCAGCATCAGGCCGGAGCAGTCGTAGGAATTCGGGCCGGTCGCCCCCCACACGTACGGCTTGCCGATCTGGGACAGCGCGAACGCGATCGCCGTGCCGGCCGCCTTCGTCGGTGCCGGCAGCGCGTCGCCGACACCCGCACCGCACCCGGTCGGGTCGGCCACCTGGCCGTCCTTCTGCACCAGCGCCGCGGCCATCGACTCCCAGTTGTTGTACGCCAACGGGAACGCCGACCGCTCCACCTGCTGCGCGCTGGTCCCCGGCCGCTGTTGTTGCCAGTTGGGCAACGCGGTCAGCACGTCGTAGAACTTGTTGATCTCGTACGTCGGATCGGTCAGCTGGGCGGGCGTGCCCCAGCCCTGCGACGAGCGCATCTGGAAGATGCCCACCGAGTCGCGGTCGCCGTAGGTGATGTTGCGCAGCCCCGATTCCTGCATGCCGGCCTGGATGGCGACCTGCCAGGCCAGCGCGGGCAGGTTGCGCTGCTTGCCGATGGTGATGATCGCGGTGACCGTGGTCAGCTGCTGCGCGGTCAGGCTGCCGGCCTGCGCGGTGCCGGTGGCCGCGTCGCCGCCCTGGAACGGCCCGAGCGACGCGTCGCAGCTGGTGTTCGCGTACTGGGTGCCGGCGGCCTGTTCCTCGCCGCCCAACACGACGTTGCCGACCAGACCGAAGACGAACACCGCACCCACCACGAGCACCAGCCCGATGGCCGAGATGATCACGATGCGCTTCATGTCACGACGCCTGGTTGTACGTGGACACCTGCCAGCCCTGCGGGGTGAGGATCACCGTGATGTCCAGCGAGCCGGCGTTCGTGGCCAGCGTCGCCTCGACCGAACCGGTGTAGGAGTTGACCACCACCGGCTGGCCGGTGACCGCGGTCGCGGCGATGTTGGTGACGTCCACGGTGTTCATCTGGGGCAGGAACTCCGGCGTCGTGTAGGGCGCCAGCTGGTTGAGCCACTGCTGGTCGGTCATGCCGACCGGATGGTTGACCCATGCCCGCCCCCAGAGGTTGATCACGCCGAGTGCGGCCGGCGGGGTCGGCGCGTTCGCCGGGCTGGGCACCCCGGTGAGCCGGGTCTGCTCGGGCGTCGTGGTGGTCGAACCGCCCGAGGACGCGGATGTGCCGTCGGATAACCCGGCGGACGTGGTCGCCCCGGCCGAGGAGGACGACGCGGTGGCCGACACGCCGGGCTTGTTGTGGTGCACGCCGTGGTTGATCGCCACGGCGATCGCGATGGCCAGCACGACCACCCCGATGCCGGTGGCGACCAGGTGCCGAGGGGAACGCAGCGGCCAACCCCACAGCCGGCGATACACCGCTGCCCGGCCTCGGTTGGTCCGGATCGGCATGTCCTGCGCACTCCTCGCCTGTCAGTCAGCCTGTCGAAAACCGTGGCCCGGCCGGCTTTTCCCGGCCAGGTACGCCGTCATGGGGTTCGGCTGCCCGTCCGCGCGTCCCAGCCGCCGTCGGTGACCTCAAGTCCCCGGGACGGCCGGTAGAGCACGAACACCGGCCGGCCGGCGACCATCTCGGTCTCGGCCCGCCGGGGCGCCGCACGTCGCCGGGTCGAGCCGGTCACCTGGGAGGGCACCACCAGGGCATCCTCACCGCTGCGGTCCCAGCCCCGGTCGACCACCGTCGGCGAGTCGACCAGCCGGCTGCGCGCCCGGCCGCCGGCCTCGGGTACCGCAGCCGGCCCACCGTAGCCGGACGGACCGCCACCGGCCAGAACGCCACCCGGCAGGGCGGCCGAACCACCGAGGATCTCCCGCCGTCGCCGGTCCATCCGTTGTGCGGTGGCCGAGACCGAGCCATCGGCCGAGGCGAAACTGGCCTCCGGCCGGACCCGCCGGTCGCGGTCGCCCGCGGTCGCACCCGGCCCGACGAAGTCGTCGGGCGCGCTGCCGCGCACGGTGTCCCAGAACTCGTCCTGCGCGGTCGGCGCGGCCTTGCTCCGGCCGCGCAGCCGGGAGAACACACTGGGCGCGCTGGGCACCCCGGTGCCGGCGGCACCGACGGCCAGTTCGACCATCTGCCACATCCGCCGCATCGGCTTGCCGACCATGAAGAACACCAGCGTGATCAGCCCCGCCAACATCAGTTGCGCCAGCAGGGAGAGCTCGTTGCCGGCACCGAAGATCAGGTTGAGCAGCAGCGCGTGCATACCGGCCATCGCCGAGAGCAGCAGCACGTTGAACAGCACCGCGCCGGCCGCCTTGCCGACCCTGGGCAGCAGTTCCGGCAACACCATCGCGGCCAGGCCGATCAGCGGCGCGGCCAGCATCAGAATCCGGATCAACACCTGCGCCAGCAGCACGGATGCCTTGGCGAACAACTGGAACAGTGAGTAGGCGATGCCTTCCAGCAGTGCCAGGAAGCCGTCACCGGTCCGGCTGCCCTCGCTGCCCTCGAAGAATCCGGCCGCGGAGCCGAGTTTGGCCGGCAGCGACTTGAAGTCGTTCTGCTTGGCGGTGACCGCGGCCTGGTCGTCGGCCGAGCCCGCGGCGAGCTTCGTCCACGCCTGGTCGTCGAGCAGTTCCGGGCCGTACTGCTTGGCCTGCGGCGAGGTCGGGTCGCCGAACTCGCCACGCAGCCAGTTGTTGTAGACCACGTTGTCGTACAAGGAATCCGGCAACGCGTTGCGCTGCGCGTCAACCTGGTCGCTGGGCAGGAAGCCGGCCTGGATCTGCGAGGTCTTCTGCAACAGCAAGGAGTCCACC
Source organism: Pseudonocardiaceae bacterium (assembly GCA_036268615.1). GTDB lineage: Bacteria > Actinomycetota > Actinomycetes > Mycobacteriales > Pseudonocardiaceae > DATATV01. The sequence continues at coordinate 54,219 of DATATV010000101.1, read as the reverse complement.
TCGCCGTAGACCGGGCCGAGCACCAGAACCGAGGCGGCCAGCCACATCCCGGCCAGCGCCCACATACTTCGCTTGCCGATCGAGGCGAGGTCGCCGGTCCACACGTAGCGGAACAGCAGCACGGCCAGGATCAACGCGACCGGGGCGAACCAGCGCACGTAGATGTTGCTGTAGAAGGTCTGCGCCGCGTTCTCCACCGCGTTGTCCAGCGGCTTGAGCATGCTGTCCTGGGAGAGCATCGCGTAGTGCAGGCTGTTCGTCGCACCGACGATGTTCTTGCCGATGTCGAACATCTCGTTGCCGGCCCAGGTGTCGATCACCGCGTTCGGGTCGGTGATCGTGGTGGCCAGCGCGCAGGTGTCCTGGTAGACGTGCCAGACCGTGCCGGCGTAGCTGTACTTGCCGTAGTTGGAGTTCGGGTCACCGTGGTCGATGGACGGCGGGTCGATCGCGCCGACCATGCCGGCGCCGGGCCGCTCCGGGGTGGGTGCCTCGCCGCACTGGTCGGCATTGGCCATCGGGATGCCGATGACCACCTGGAAGGCCAGCAGCAGGCTGATGAAAGAGACCACGGACCACTTGCGGCCCCGGCGCCGTGTGGTCGCCGGGGCCGTTGCACGTGCCGCTCTACGGCGATCTCTGATCCATCGCCGCGCGGCCATCAGCGCGGCGATGGCCAGCAGCACCACCATGGTCAACGGCGCCGTCATGCGGCGTCTTCCCGGCCACCGCGGCGCCGTCCTCCCGAGGGTCCGCCGTCCGGATCGGTGCCGTCCGAGCCCGGCGTGGTGACCAGCTCGTCCATCTCGTTGAGGCCGAGCTCGGCGTCGAACTCGGCGCTGTACTGCTCGTCGGTGTCGTCGTCGGACTCCTGCCGGCCGGGCCGCTGGTCGTTGCGGTAGCCGGTGCCGTCCAGACCGGGCGGCGCTGGCACCGAGGGGCCGGTGAGCGCGGGCAGATCGGTCCGCTCGCGCATCGCGTCCGGGGTGGTGTCCAGGCTCTGCCGAAGGTGTTCCAGGTGCGAGCCGGAGAAGTCGATCCGGATCCGTTCCACGCCACCGGCGCCGTCACCGAAGATGAACTGGCGCGGCGCGCGGTCCCGCTCGGTCATGCCGCGCTCGCCGCCGGGCCGCCGGCCGAGGCTGGAGACCACCTGCTCGTAGCCCGCCCCCACCGGAACCTTCAGCAGCCGCAACGCGTCCGCCTGCGCCTGGTCGTCGTCCAGCCTGCCGACGAACACCGAGTCCAGCAGCGCGACGAAACCCTGGATGCGCAGGAAGTCCGCCGGGATCTGGCTGGACAGCAGGACGCGCACGTTCCACTTACGCGAGTCACGGGCGAACCGGTTCATCAGCACCCGGCCGGTCGGCACCTCGGCCAGGAAGAACGCCTCGTCGATCCAGACGCCCTTGCGCAGGTCCTTGGGCCGCTCGTAGATGGACCGCTGGGTGAGCCACGCGGCCAGGTTGAGCAGTTCGACACCGAGAGACTCCGCGTCGGTCCAGTGTTCCCGGCCGACACCGTCCTTGGGCAGCGCCAGGCCGGCCATGGTGAGCACGGTCAGCCGGTCGTCCCGGGTCTCGGCGTAGGGGTCCTCGCCGTGTTCGGGGATGAGCAGGCTCATCCGCTCGCGCATCTCGTCGAGGAAGTCGGCGACCACCACCGCGTGCTCGTGGTGCTCACTGGCGTCCCGGCGCAGCGCGTCGAACACCTGCCCGGGGTCGGCGTCGATCCGGCCACCGACCGCGCGGACCGCGCGCAGCAGCACGATCCGGGTCTGTGGCAGCCGGGCCACCTCGTAGGGCAGCAGGCCGGTCAGCACGTCCAGCACGAGCCGTCGGCGGGTCGCGGCGACCAGTGCCTTCTCCCGCCGCCACGAGCGTTCCGGATCGTCCTCGTCCAGGAAGTGCTCGATCTGCGGCTCGGCCACCACTCGATAGGGGTTGAGGATGCCGGGCTGCGCGTTGAGCAGGTTGATCGGCCGGGCGTAGGGCCGCAGTTCGGGCAGCTCACAGATGCGCGCCAGCGGACCGGAGGGGTCCAGCAGCGTCCAGTACGCACCCGCCCGCAGCGTCTTGTAGACCAGACCGCCGCCCAGGAACGACTTGCCGCCACCGAGTCCGGCGACCAGCGCGGTCAGGCCGGACGCGTCCCGGATCTCCTGGGCCATCCACGGGTCCCAGGCCACCGGGCGCCGGGTCGCGGTGCACGTCTCACCGAGCAACACCCCGCGCCGGTCGCCGACCTCGGCGGTCGCGGTGGGCACCGAGGAGGCCGCCCAGAGCACCGAGCCACGGCGCAGGTAGGCCGACGCGGCCAGCGGCTCGCCCGGGATGAACTCGCGGGCCATCGCGTACTGCGCCTCGGGGTGCTCGATAGCCACCTTCGGCTTGTAGAGCTCCAACAGCTGCTGGGCCAGCCGCAGCGACTCCCGCTCGGTCGCGCCGGACACCGCCAGCCGCCACCAGGAGCGCACCCGGGTGGCCAGCGCGGTGAACCCGGAGGTCATCTCGTCGTCGATCTCCAGCACCCGGGAAGCCTGCCGGGACAACGACTGCGGCGGTTCCAGCTCGTGCTCGTCGGTGTAGTGCCGGACCTGCGAGCGGACCTTGTTCATCTGCCGGGACAGTTCGCCATTGACCTCTTCGGGGCGGCGCACGTAGATCCGCGCGGACCACTCCACCGGGGCGGGCAGCCGGTCGGCGTGCTGCACCCAGGGGTCGTCCACCTCGGGGATCTGCAGGCCGTGCATCTGGCCGACGGTGAGCACGGTGACGTAGCGCTTGAGGCCGGCGTTGGAGCCGGTGCGGCCGCGCACGGTGACCGTCGGCGCGTAGGGCTCGGTGTGGAAGTCGGCCGCGTCGGTGAAGCTGGCCAGATCCTCGGGTGCCCACTGGCTGCTGGGCACGGCCGGCATGTTGCGCGGCGCGGGCAGTCCCAGCGAGCACGAGCGGTGCATCAGCCAGGACATCTCCTCGGCGGTCACCGGCCGGCCCTCCAGGCCGGGGGCGCCGATCACCTGGTCGAGGTGTTCCACCTCGCTGTCCAACGCGACCAGCTCGGCGTCCACCGCGTCGGGGAAGATCCGGCGCAGCAGCGGGGCGGCGCGCTCGACCGCGCGGTCCACCATGTTGCGGGTCTGCACCTGGACCCCGATGTAGACCTCCTTCTCCGCCATCGACCGGCCGAGCAGCTGCTGCTGCTCACCGACCATGTAGTCGTCGAAGGAGAGCGCGTTGCGGCTGTCGGGCAGCCGGTTGATCGCGTTGTGCACGTGCGCCTCGGCCCACATGCGGATCGGGTAGGGCCGGGTGGTCACCCGCAGGTGCATCCACCGGCCCTGCAACTCGGCGTACTGGCCGGCGATCGCCGCGATCAGGTCCTGGCGCTGCGAGTCGGAACGGAACGACCAGCGCTGCGGGGCGAGCCGGTACCAGGCGTAGACGTCCTGGCTGGTGCGCAGCAGATGGCCGTCGATGCTGCGCGCGAAGATCGACGGTGTGTAGTTCGGCACGGCCTGCTCACCGGGCAGCCGGCGACCCCGGCTGCTGTAGTTCGTGCGGTCCGCTGGGGACCCGGCGCGGTGGGCTGTGTGCTGCTGCGCCGTGTGATTGGTCTGCGGACCGTCACCTCCTGCCCGGCGTCCGAACACCGCCTACCTCCTTGCTGCGACCACGCGCGGTGCGCTTGCCTCCACCATGCCCGGTCCGCGCCGGTGGTGCAGGCAGTTCGCCTGGTTGCCCCGGCCAGCCCTGAGGAGGCTGGGCGTTCTGGACGTAAGGGACATTCTGCCCGCGCGGCGGCTGCTGTCGCACCCGCTGAGGTCGCCCGGTCGGGTTGGCTGCCGTGCGATTTCCGGTCCGCGGGTCGGTGCGGCCGGCCTGATGGCCGGATCGGCCGCCGCGGACGGGTGGCTGCTGCCCCTTGGCCGGTTTGCGCCCCTTGACCGGTTTACTGCCCTTGACGGGCTTGCGGTCCTTGGGTTTGGCCGGCTTCACGTGCGGGGCCGCGCGGTCGGTCGGCGGTTCGGGGGGTCGCTTGGCCTTGGGCAGTGGTCGCTGGGAGTGCACCCGGACCTTGCCCGCGCCGGTGGCACCGCCCTGGCCCGCGGCCCGCTCGCGGGGCGCGTTGAGTTCGCGCGCCCACATGGTCAGCACGGCGCCGAGTGGGCGCTCGTGGCTGATCCGGGAGCCGAGGAACCGGGTGAGCACGACGGTGATGACCAGGCACCAGGCGATCGGGAAGAACCCGATGCCGAAGCCGATCCCCCGTTCGACGGAGAACACCAGGAGGAAGACCAGGATGCCGATGCCCCAGGCCACGTACCGCGCCCGCCACGGGAAGGTGGCCTTGGGCGGGCCGAGCCAGACCGCATCGACCCGGTAAACCTCGTCGTCAGTGCGTACCCGCACAACCGATCACCCGGCCAGTCAGTTGCTGGTGAACAGGTTCGCGAGCCAGGTACCGAGGTTGACCCCGGCTCCGGTGACCGCGAGCCCGATGATGGCCAGCGCGACGAAGACACCGCCGACGCGACGCATCACACCGGCGTTGTCGCCCCTGCCACCACCTAGGTAGAGCAGCAGCAGCGCCACGACAAGCAACAACAACGGCACGATGTTGTTGAGGATCCAGTCGCGGACGTTGCTTGTGCCCAAGCCGACGGCGAGGGTGGTAACGGTCGGACCGGTCATCTCGTCCTCCCTGGTGCGAGGAGTGGGGCAGGCGTGCGCGCGCCAGCGACGCCAGCCTCAGGTGATGCTAGTGACGAGTAGAACACGTCAGCTTGACGTCGTGTAGTGGTCGGTGCACGCAGCGTAGATCCAATCCTGTTCCCCTGACCGGCTGTCGTCTTCCATCTGACCACACCCATCATCAGGGGGCGGTAATGAAAGCCGGTACTGGAACCACCCGTTCGCCGCAGACTTGCGGTGAGTTCACTCCGCCGCACAGACCACGGTGACGCAACGTGTACGGCAAAGTCTGCGTGCGCTGTCCACATTTCGGACAAATTACCTGCCACCTGACGGGACTCGAACCGGCTGCCATGAAGACCTGTCGGGTTCATGCCCCACACCGGCGACTGGAGTGTTTCCTGTCACAACTTGCGCGTGTACCTACCTGTCACCAGCTCGGGTCGAGCACCGCAAGGTTACCCGTTGATCATCATCGGGCCGTCGCTGGGGGCGCCTCTCGTCCCATCAGATGGGCCGCTCGCCGGCCGGCTCGGCGGGCCCCTTCGGCGCGCTTCGCATCCGGTGGAAGGTGGCAGCGGCTCTCCGCGCCGATCGGGTTACGCCAACAGGACGCGGAGAACCGTCCACGACCGGGAACCGATCAACAAGGGGGGTCGAACCAAACCCGGCTGTGGCCAGGATGGCTGATGCCAATTGGGCAAGACACTGTCCCACGGAGTGAAACCCAACTTGCGCAGGTCGGCGGTGTGGACAGTGCCGTTTCCGGCGGTTCCCTGACGGAGAAGCAGGTTCCGCGACGGAAAGGCAGGGAAGCGCGAACGGGTTGGCAGCAAGCTTCCGGGGCGCGGCGGCGCCGGATCGAGTGCGCACGGACCGGGAATCGACCGGGCTCACTCGGGTCCTACTTCCGTGGGCGACGGAGCGTAGGGGCGGACGAGTTGGCATGTAAGCCGGATTCTGTCCCCGGGTCGCCTTGCGGCGGTCCGGGTGGCGGCCATCCATCTCGGCCTGCCGTTGCCGGCAGGCTCCAGCGGCCTACCCGCAGGCATCGGACGGGCCGTCCTCGGGCGCCTGCGCAGGAGCGGCGGACCGCTCCCTCTTGGCCTTGCTCCGGGTGGGGTTTACCGAGCCGCTCCGGTCGCCCGGAGCGCTGGTGGTCTCTTACACCGCCGTTTCACCCTTACCCAATCACTCGCGTGACCGGGCGGTCTGTTCTCTGTGGCACTGTCCCGCGGGTCACCCCGGGTTGCCGTTGGCAACCACCCTGCCCTGTGGAGTCCGGACTTTCCTCGACCGGGCGTCTCCGCCCGGACGCGACCGCCCTGCCAACTCGTCCGCTGCGCAGAGGATAGCGGCCACCCCGTCCACCCCCACAAATCCGGTTACCGTTGGCCGGTGCGGCATGGGCCTCTGGCGGAACTGATCGGCATCGCGCTGCTGGTCGCGGTGCTCGGCTTCGCCGTCGTGCGGCCCCGCGGGCTGCCCGAGGCCGTGGTCGCGGTGCCGGCCGCGGGGGTGGTGTTGGCGCTCGGGTTGGTGTCGGTGCCGGCTGCCTGGCGACGGGTGGTGGAGTTGCTGCCCACGGTCGCGTTCCTGGCGGCGATCCTGGTGTTGGCGCAGCTGGTGGACTCGGCCGGTGTGTTCGAGTGGCTCGGGTCGCGGCTGGCGGTCGCGTGCCGGGGGCGGCCCCGGCGGCTGCTGGTGCTCACCTTTGTCGCCGCCGCGTCGACCACCGCGGTGCTCAGTCTTGATGCGACGGTCGTCCTGCTCACTCCCGTCGTGTTCGCGACGGCCAGCAGGCTTCGGTTGCGGGCCAAGCCACACGTCTATGCGTGCACCCACCTGGCCAACTCGGCCTCGACGCTGCTGCCGGTGTCCAATCTGACCAATCTGCTCGCCTTCGGCGCCACCGGACTGTCCTTCCTGTCCTTCACCGGCCTGATGGTGCTGCCCTGGCTGGTGGCCGTCGCGGTCGAGCTCGCCATTTTTCTGAGGTTCTTTCGGACGGACCTTGTCGGCACGGGCCGGGCCGACGAGACGACCGAATCCCGGGACGCGCCGGTGTTCGTGTTGGTGGTGCTGGGGTTGGTGTTGGTCGGGTTCGGGGTTTCCTCACTGTTCGGGCTGGCACCGGTGTGGGTGGCGGCCCTCGGCGCGTTGGTGCTCGCGGTGCGGGAGGTGCGGCGGGGAGCCGTTCGGCCGACGGCTGTGCTCGCCGAGACGGCGCCACTCTTCCTGTTGTTCGTGCTCGGGTTGGCGGTGGTGGTGCAGGCCGTCGCGGCTCACGGACTCGGGCGGCTGCTCGCGTCGGTGGTACCGGGGTCGGCGGGCTTCGGTGGGCTGCTGTGGATGGCGGTGTTGGCCGCGGTGCTGGCCAATGTGCTGAACAACCTGCCGGCGACGCTCGTGCTGCTGCCGGCGTTGGGGGCGCACCCCGCCGCCGGGCTGGTGTTGGCGGTGCTGCTCGGGGTGAATCTCGGACCGAACGCGACCTATGTCGGCTCGTTGGCGACGCTCTTGTGGCGGCGGGTGCTCGCCGGGCGCGGGCTGCTGCCCACGTTGCGGGAGTTCCTCCGACTGGGTGCGCTGACCGTGCCGTTGTCGCTGCTCGCCGCGGTGGCCGCCTTGTGGCTGGGGCTGATCCTGTCAGGATGACCGAATGACCCGCGTCGTGGTGTGGCTCACCGAGGGAACCTGGGCGGCCTGCGTGGACGCGGCCAGCAGACTCGCGCCCGAAGCCGCCGACTTCGTGCTGCTGCACGTGCTGGACGCGACCGTCGGCGAAGCCCTGCACGGCGCCTACGGCGGCCTGCTCGGGCGGGCCGGGCACGATCCCGGCGACGTTGTCGACCAGCTCGCCGGGCCCGCTGAGGAGCAGCTGCTCACGGCGGCGGCCGAGCGGCTGGGGCGGCCTGCGGAGCGGTGGGTGCGGGCCGGCGAGATCGAGCGGGAGGTGGTCGCCGCGTGCGCGGACGCGGACGTGCTGGTCTGCGCGCGGGACGGGGCCGCCGACCGGCTCGGGCCGCGCAGCCTCGGGCGGCACACCCGGTTCGTCGTGGATCACGCGCCCTGCGCGGTGCTGCTGATCTGGCCGGACGAGGTGCCGGAGCTGGACTCGATCCCGCCGAAACCGCCCAGGCCGCCGAGGGGCTAGTCGAGGTGCGAGGTGTCGTTGACCAGGCGGACCGAGGAATGGCCGTCGGGGTAGAACTCGACGATCGACAGCGACGCCAGGTCGAGGTGCAGCCGGAACAGGATGGACGGGCCGGCGTCCAGGCCCAGCCGCAGCAGGGTCTTGATCGGGGTCACGTGGCTGACCACCACGACGGTCGACCCGCCGTAGGTCGCGATCAGCTCGTCCCGGGCCCTGGCCACCCGCTCGCGGACCTGGTCGAAACTCTCGCCGGCCGGCGGCGGCACGGCCGGGTCGGCCAGCCAGGCGCTGTGCAGTTCCGGATCACGCTGGGCCGCCTCCCGGAAGGTGAGGCCCTCCCAGGTGCCGAAGTCGGTCTCGATCAGGTCCGGCATGTCCACTGTGGACAAACCGGTCGCGGCGGCGACCGCGGCGGCGGTCTGCGCGGCCCTGGCCAGCGGCGAGTGCACCACCGCGGCGATGTCGTCCCGGGTGGACAGCCGCGCGGCGGCCGCGGCGGCCTGCGCCAGGCCGAGGTCGGTCAGCGGCGGGTTGCCCCGGCCGGAGTAGCGGCGCTGCACCGACAGCGCGGTCTGGCCGTGCCGCAACAGCAACAGCCGGGTCGGCGTGCCGACCGCGCCGGTCCAGGATGCCGGCGAACCCGTGCTGGTCATCGCCGGCCGTCCGCGGCCTGGGCGTCCATCGCCTCGTTCGCCAACCGGTCGGCGCGTTTGTTGCGCTCGCGGGGAATCCACTCGAAGCCGACCTGGTCGAACTCGCCGGTCAGCCGCCGGGCGGTCTCGGCGAGCGCGGCCAGGGCGGTGTTCTTGATCTTCCACCGGCCGGACATCTGCTCGACCACCAGTTTGGAGTCCATCCGCACCTCCACCACGTGTGCGCCGAGTTCGCGAGCCGCCGTGAGGCCGGCGATCAGGCCGTTGTACTCGGCCACGTTGTTGGTCGTGTGGCCGAGGCCGCCGCGCCGCTCCGCGAGCACCTCCTCGGTGGCCGGGTCGAGCACGACCGCGCCGTAGCCGGCCGGCCCGGGGTTGCCCCGCGAGCCGCCATCGGCCTCCACGACGACTTCCGCTGTCACAGCCCGGACTCCCCGGTGCGCACCAGGATCGCGCCGCACTCGTCGTGCTGGATCACCTCGTCGGCGGCGGTGCCCTTGATCTGCGCGACCTGGTGGCGGTCCAGCTCCAGCCGGCACGCTCCGCACCGGCGGGCGCGCAGCAGGGCCGCGCCGATGCCCTTCTGCGTGCGAATCCGGTCGTAGAGGGCGGCCAGGTCGGCCGGGACGCCCTTGACCAGGGTGGTGCGCCGCTCATCGGCGCGGGCCTGCGCGGTGTCCAGGTCGACCAGGGCGGCGTCCCGTCGCTCCTGCAGCTCACCGATCCCCTGCTGGGCCTTGTCCAGCTCGACCCGGGCGTGCCCGGTGTCCAGCTCGACGGCCTCCCGGCGCTCCATCAGCTCCAGCAGGTCGTCCTCAAGAGTGGACTGCCGGCGGCTCAGCGTGCCCAGTTCGTGCTCAAGGTCGGCCAGCTGGCGGGCACCGACGTTGCCGTCCTTGAGCAGCTTGCGGTCGCGGTCCTCGCGGGAGCGCACCGCCTCGATGTCGTCCTCCTGCCGCTTGGCGTCCCGGTTCAGGTCGCCCAGCGTGGTCTCCACCGCGACCAGCGCGTCCCGCTTCTCCTGCACGGTCTTCTCGGCCGTCTCGATCTCGGCCAGTTCCGGCAGCGTCCGGCGGCGGTGATCGATCCGGTTCAGTTCGGCGTCGACCTCGGCCAGGTCGAGCAGCCGCCGTTGTACGGCGGGATCGGCTTTCACTCTGGTGTCCTCCGGTTTGCCTGGTCGCTGCCCGACTCGCTGTGGATGTGGGTTCCGCCCGACCGGATCGTCCAGGGATCGGTCCGCCGGGTGGAGACGAGGATGTCGACCGTACCGTCGGTCGCGGCCCGCAGGACAGCGGCTGCCTGCGCGCACCACGGCCACTCGCTCGCCCAGTGGGCCACGTCCACCAGCGCGGGTGCGCCCGGCCGGGCGGCGTGCTCGCCGGCCGGGTGGTGCCGCAGGTCCGCGGTGACGTAGGCGTCGACGCCGGCCGCCAGCGCGTGGTCCAGGTAGGTGTCGCCGGCACCGCCGCAGACCGCGACCGTCCGAATCGGACGGTCCGGGTCGCCGTCCGCGCGCACGCCGCCGGCGGTGACCGGCAGGGCCGCGGCGACCCGGTCGACGAACCGGCCCAGCGGCTCGGCCGAGGACAGCTCGCCGATCCGGCCGATGCCGGTCCGGCCGTCGGGGTTGGGCTCCAGCGGGCGCAGGCCGGTCAGGCCGAGCGCACCGGCCAGCGCGTCGGACACGCCGGGGTCGGCGCTGTCGGCATTGGTGTGCGCGCAGTACAGCGCGCTGCCGGCCCGGATCAGCCGGTGCACCAGCGCGCCCTTGGGTGTGTTCGCCGGCACCCCGTGCACCCCGCGCAGCAGCAGCGGGTGGTGCGCGAGCACCAGTTCGGCGCCGTACCCAAGCGCTTCGTCCACTGTGGACTCGATCGGGTCGACGCAGACGAGCACCCGGCGCACGGTCTGCTCCGGGTCGCCGCAGACCAGGCCGACCGCGTCCCAGGACTCGGCCAGCGCGGGCGGATACGCGGACTCCAGCGCGGTGACGAGTTCGCCGAGCGTGGTCACCCGGCCACCTCCTCGGTCAGCACCGCGCGCAACGCGTCCAGCAGCACCGCGCACCGCCGCGGCGCGCGGACGGCGACCCGGAGGTGGTCGGCGGTCAGCCCGGGGAAGGTGTCGCCGCGCCGCACCACCACACCCCGTCGGCGCAGGCCGGCGCGGACCATCGGACCGTCGGGCACCCGCAACAGCAGGAAGGGGGCGTGCGCGGGGCGGTGCACCGTGACGCCGGGCAGTGCGGCGAGCGCGTCGGCCAGGATCTCCCGCTGCGCGGCCAGTTCGACCGCACCGCGTTCGGCCTCGGCGACCGCGGTCGGGGTGAGGCAGGCCCGCACCGCGGTCAGCACCAGGCTGCTCACCGGCCACTGTGGACGGTGCCGGCCCAGCCGGTCGAGCAGTTCGGGCGCGCCGAGCGCGTAGCCGGCGCGCAGGCCGGCCAGTGCCCAGGTCTTGGTCAGGCTGCGCAGCACGAGCAGGCCCTCGGTGGCCGCGTCGCCGGCCAGCGCCTCGGGTTCGCCGGGTACGCCGTCGGCGAACGCCTCGTCGATGACCACCACCCGGCCGGGTCGGGCCAGGGCGCGGATGGTGGCCGCCGGGTGCAGCACCGAGGTGGGGTTGGTCGGGTTGCCCAGGACCACGAGGTCGGCGGCGGCCGGGACGAGGTCGGGGCGCAGGGCGTAGCCGTCCTCGGCGCGCAGCACGACCCGGTGCACCGGCACGCCCGCGTCGGTCAGCGCGACCTCGGGCTCGGTGAACGAGGGGTGCACCAGGGCGGCCAGCCGCGGCCGCAACGCCGGCAGCAGGGCGAAGCCCTCGGCGGCGCCGGCGAGCACCAGCACCTCGTCGGGGGCCCGGCCGTGCCGGTCGGCGACCGCCTTGCGGGCCGCCGCGTCCGCGTCGGCCGAGGGATACCGGCCGAGGTCGTCGACGGCCGCGGCCAGCTCGGCGCGCAGCCAGGCCGGCGGCCGGTCGGACCGGACGTTGACCGCGAAGTCGGCCAGGCCGGGGGTGGCGTCCACGTCGCCGTGGTGGCGCAGCAGCGCGCGCTGCTCGGTCGGGTCGCTGGTCATCAGGGGAAGTCTAGGGCGTGTCCGATTCGGCTCCGGCACACTCGACGCCGTGGCTGACAACCCGTTCCGGCTCGTGTTCGTGTGCTCGGGCAACACCTGCCGGTCCCCGATGGCCGAGTTGGTCCTTGCCGAGCAGGTGCGCCGGGCCGGGCTGGCCGGGCTGCTGCGGGTGAGCAGCGCGGGCACCGACTCGGCCCAGGTCGGCGAGTCGATCGCCGGGTTTGCGGCCGAACTGCTGACGGAGCGGGGTTATCCGGCCGAGCATGTCGCGGTCCAGGTCGGCGAGCCGCAGTTGGCCGCGGATCTGCTCGTGCCGATGGCGGCCAACCATGACCGGTGGCTGCGCGAGCGGGTGGCCGAGCCGGGTCGGGTGCGGCTGTTCTGCTCGTTCGATCCGACCGCCGGGGACGTGCTGGACGTGCCCGATCCCTACGGCGGGGACCGCGCCGCCTACCAACACGTGCTGGACCTCGTACTGGCCACCACACCGCGGCTGCTGGCCTGGGTCCGCGGGCGGTTGGCGGCCTGAAAACCCGGTGCGGGATTTCTGCCGATTTGGGGAGATCCAGCAGGTCATCGAGGCCCCGATGGCGCGGTGCGGGAGGCAGCGCCTACCGTGGAACCGTGCGTCGGTTGAGTTTCCTGCTCCGGCCCGGGTGGATCGCCCTGGTCGTCACCGTGGTCATCTTTGCCGGGGCATGCTTCTACATCCTGTCGCCGTGGCAGTTCGGCCGGAACGCGGAGCGGTCGGCGCAGAACGGCGACATCACCAATGCGCTGAGCACCGGCCCGCAGTCGATCGGCCAGCTGCTGCCGGGCAACACCGTGCCGCGCGCGGCCGACGAGTGGCGCGAGGTCACCATGACCGGCCACTTCCTGCCGGCCGACGAGACGGTGGCCCGGCTGCGCCAGGTCAACGACCTGCCGGCCTACGAGATCCTCACCCCGTTCCAGCTGGCCAGCGGTTCGGTCGTGCTGGTCGACCGCGGCTGGGTGTCGCCGAACAACGGCCAGGTGCCCGACTACGCCAAGGCGCCGACCCGGCAGGTGACGCTCACCACCCGGCTGCACCCGGAAGAGGCCAACCCGTTCCGGCCGCCGCTCACCCAGGGCGGATACCGGCAGGTCTACTCGATCAACACCACCGTGGTGGACCAGCTGACCGGCCTGAAACTGGACCACCACGCGTACTTCGCGCTGGCCGACAGCAACCAGCCGGGTGTGCTGGGTGTGCTGCCGATCCCCCAGCTGGACTCCGGGCCGTTCCTGTCCTACGCGTTCCAGTGGATCATCTTCGGTGTGATGGCCATCTTCGGCCTCGGCTACTTCACCTGGCGGGAGATCCAGCCGGGCGGCGCGCTGACCCCGGAGGGCCGGGCCAAGCGGCGGGCGGAGAAGGCGGAACGCGAGGCGGAGAAGGCCGCGCTGAGCGGTCGGCCGGTTGCCGGGGTGGCCAAGCCGCGTAAGGTGCGGGGCCGGCACGTGGTCGCGCAGCTGATCGCCGAGGAAGAGGCGCGGGAGCGGGCCGAGCAGGTCACCGGCACCGCGCCGGTGACCGCCGAGGCGCCCGACGTGGCCGCCGAGCAGCAGTCCGACGAGCTCGCCCGGCGCTGAGCCGGCTGGTCGTTCGTGAGCTGAGTCACCACGCTCGCCGAAATAGTTGAATACTCAATTGAGTTCTTGCCTGTGCGCAGGTATTTCTGTCAAGCCCGATCCAGGGAGTACGCACATATGAGCAGCGACACGCTGGAACTGGACAAGCACGCCCAGGATCTGTTGTTCCGTGAGGCCAGGACGGCGAACTCGTTCGCCCAGGAGCCGGTCGAGGACGAGCAGATCCGCGCCATCTACGACCTGGTGAAGTACGCGCCCACCTCGGCCAACCAGCAGCCGCTGCGGGTTGTGCTGGTCCGCTCGGCCGAGGCGCGTGAGCGGCTGCTGCCGCACATGTCGGAGGGCAACCGGCCCAAGACCGCGTCCGCCCCGCTGGTCGCGATCCTCGCCGCCGACGTGGACTTCCACGACGAGCTGCCCCGGCTGTTCCCGCACCGCCAGGGAATGCGCGAGGCGTTCGACGCCAACGAAGAAGGCCGCGAGGCGTCGGCCCGGCTCAACGCCACCCTGCAGGTGGCCTACTTCATCCTCGGCGTGCGGGCCGCCGGTCTGGCCGCCGGACCGATGACCGGGCTCGACCCGGCCGGCGTCGACCAGGAGTTCTTCCCGGACGGCCGGCACCGCACCCTGGTCGTGGTGAACATCGGCAAGCCCGGTGAGAACGCGTGGTTCGAGCGGCTGCCGCGGCTGGAGTACGACGAGGTCGTCACGACCGTCTGACGTTCGGGCCGATGCTGGTCAGCGGTGCCGCCGCCGCCGGCGGGCGAACGCGGCCAACACCGCGGCGAGCACGCCGGCGGCCCCGCCGACCAGCCGGGACAGCTCGACCGCGCGGGTCACGTGGCCGGCGTCGGGATTGCGCCCGCCGCCGAGCACCGGCCGCTCCTCGACGCCGTGCCGGTAGCGGGTGCGCCCGCCCAGCCGGATCTCCAACGCCCCGGCGAAGGCCGCCTCGACCTGGCCGGCGTTCGGGCTGGGGTGCGCCCGCGCGTCCCGGCGCCAGGTCCGGTACGCGCCGCCGGCCGAGCCGCCGACCACCGGCGCGCACAGCGCGGTGAGCAGCGCGGTCACCCGGGCCGGCACCAGGTTGGCCAGGTCGTCCAGGCGCGCGGCGGCCCAGCCGAAGCGCAGGTAGCGGGGCGAGCGGTAGCCGATCATCGCGTCCAGCGTGTTGATCGCGCGGTAGCCGAGCAGTCCCGGCACGCCGGCGACCGCACCCCACAGCAACGGCGCGACCACCGCGTCGGAGGTGTTCTCGGCGACCGACTCCACCGCCGCGCGGGACAGTCCGGCCTGGTCGAGCAACTCCGGGTCACGGCCGCACAGGCTGGGCAGCCTGCGGCGGGCCGCGTCGATGTCCCCGGCGTCCAGTTCGCGGCTGATCGCGGTGCCCTCGCGGGCGAGTGAGGCGCCGCCCAGGACGATCCAGGTGGCCGCGGCGGTGCTCAGCAGCTGGGTCGCCGGGCTGCGCCGGCCGACCCGTTCGATCAGCACCCCGGCGGCGACGGTCGTTCCGCTCAGCAGGACCGCGTGCACCGCGCCGGGCACCTTCGCGTCCCGGTAGATCGCGCGCTCGACGGCCTTGGCGGCGGTGCCGAACGCGGCCACCGGGTGGCCTCGCCGGGGATCGCCGAACATGCCGTCCGCCGCGATCCCCAACAGCAGTCCGAGCGCGCGCCCCGCAGCCACCCCGCAGTCCCCCTCGGTTGACCAGTGCCGATAACCGCGCACCGTACCGGCAGCTCGATAGTGGCCCGGGTCGGGGCCGTAATGTGGCCGCTCGTGGAGTCGCTGCAGGAGACAACCGCGCAGGCGGAGCGGGACGCCGGGGGGCCGGAGCGCAGGCTGCTGCTCTTCGCCTACTTGCAGCCGGGCCGCAACCACCGGACCTATCTGGCGATCATGCGACTGTTCACCTCGACCCTGCTGGCCGACCTGTCCGCCGGGGAGGTGGCGGTCGCGCTGGCCACCGCCGAGCGGGAGGGCCGGGTCGACCCCGGCGAGTCGCAGATCGAGGTGGTGCTGCCCCGGCTGCGGCAGCTGGTCGACTGGGGCAACCTGGTGCTCGGCCGGCGGGAGACGGTCGCGGCCAGCATCGCGGAGTTCCAGCAGGGCAGCATGCGTTACCAGGTCAGCAAGTTGGCCGTGCGGGTGCAGCGGGACGCCGACGAGCTGCTGCGGGTGCCCGAGGGCGCCCGCGAGGTGTCCCGCGAGCTGCTGCCGGCGATCGAACGCGGGCTCGGCGCCCTGCGCGGCACCCTGGACCAGGCGCTGTCCACCGCTCGGGACGACCCGGGGTCGCTGGGCGCGCGGCGCAGCCGGGAGATCCTGGCCGAGCAGGTCACCACACTGTTCCTCCAGCACGCCGAACTCGCCGCGACCGTGCGCGACTTCTACGCCTATCTCGGCCAGGTGCTCACCCGCAACCACCTCGACCCGGAGGAGATCGCCGGCTTCCGCGACCTGCTCGTCGAGTACATCCAGCTCGTCGTCGAGGACGTGCTGCGCTACACCCCGGCGATCGCCGCGACCCTGGCCGGGCTGGCCGGCCGGCGGACCGAGATGCTGGCGCTGTTCGGGCCCAACGACCAGCTCGGCACCGCGGTGGAACGCGCCCGCGGCCGGACCACCGCCGACTGGTCCGAGCTGACCGACTGGTTCGTCGACCGCCCCGGCAGCCCCAGCCAGGTGACCGCGCTGCGGGACGCCACCGCACGGGCCATCGGCGCGCTGCTGGCCACGGTCAAGCGGGCGACCGCGGGCGGTGGCCTGCTGCCCAGCCGGCGGGCCGAGTTGCTCAAGCTGGCCCGCTGGTTCGAGGACGCGCCGCAACGCCAGGCGCACGACCTGTACGCGGCCGCGTTCGGCCTGTTCTCCGCGCGCAACCTGCTGCCCTCGCCGGAACACGACGGCGACGACGAACGCACCCCGTGGCGGGACGGTCCGGTGTTGGAGGTCTCGGTCAGCGTGCGCAGCCGGGGCGACCGGGGCGCGCGCGGCCGGCCGTCGCGGATCATGGACGACCCGATCGGCCGGGAGTCGCTGCTGGCCGGCGCCCGCCAGGCCGACGACCGGCGCCGCGCGGCCGCCGCCGAACTCGCCTCGGCCGCGCCCGACCTGGAGGCCGCGACGCTGTCCGCGGACGCGCTCGGCGCGCTGTGCGAGCTGCTCACCCTGGCGATGGCGCAGCGCGAGCAGATGTCCGACCCGGGACAGGCCGCCGACCCGGTGCGTGGCCTGCGGTTGACCGTCACGCCGACCCGCGGCCGGACCACCCGCATCCGCAGTGCGGCCGGCACGCTGACGCTGGCCGACACGACGCTGGCCCTGGAGCCGTCGGTATGAGCCGGGCCGACGCGTTGGAGGGGCTCTCCGAGATCGACGCGGCCAACGTGGTGCGCTGCGCCCGGGTGCTGCTGCGCAGGCCGCTGCTGCGGGCCGGTGGCCAGGACGGCGACCTGCTGCCGCTGGTCTACCGGCACCGGGTGCCGCTGGCCGACCTGTTCACCCAGACACTGGGCTACCGACTGGTCGTGCAGCGCCAGTTCGCCCGGCTGTACAAACCACTGCCCGGCACCGGCCTGACCCGCGGCGAGCCGGGGCTCTCCCCGCGCGGCTACGCCTATCTCGCGCTGACCGTTGCCGCGCTCACCGGGGTGGGCCGGCAGGTACTGCTGTCCCGGTTGGTCGCCGACGTGCGCGCGGCCGGGGCGGAGGCGGGCATCGAGGCCACCGACGACGTGGCCGACCGGCGCGCGCTCGCCGCGGCGCTGCGCCACCTGCTCGCGCTCGGCGTGATCAGCGAGACCGAGGGCTCGGTGGGCGGCCTGGTCGCCGAGGCCAGCAGCGAGGCACTGATCACCATCGACACCGACCTGCTCGGCCAACTGCTGGCCGGCCCACTGACCGAGGCGAACAGCGCGGCCGAACTGCTCGACCTGGCCGCCCGGCCCGGTCCGCGCGGGGTGGAGCACGCGGTCCGCCGCAAGCTGGTCGAGGACCCGGTGGTGCACTACGCGGACCTGCCGGCCGAGCAGGCCGAGTGGCTGGCCCGGCGGGCCCGGCGGGAGTCCGCGCTGCTGGACCGGTGCTTCGGGCTGATCACCGAGACCAGGGCCGAGGGCATCGTGATCACCGACCCCGAGGACTACCTGACCGATCTGGTCTTTCCGGGGGCGAGCACGGTCAGCCGGATCGCCTTGCTCACGCTGCCCGAACTGTTGGCCCAGCACGACTCCCGGACCGAGTCGGCGGACACCGAGCCGCGCCGGGACGGCCGGACGCCGGTGACCGTGGCGCAGGTCCGGGAGGCGTGCGAGCGGCTGGTCGGCGACTACCCGGCCGCGTGGTCCCGGCAGGCCGCCGATGACCTCGACGAGCTGGCCAGGTCGGTGCTCGACCTGCTCACCGCGACCGGCCTGGCCCGCCACGGCGCCGAGGAGGGCTGGCTGCTCTCCCCCGCCGCGCACCGCTGGCAGCCCGAACCGGACGAGCGGCCGGCCCGGGAGAACCCACCGCCCGAGCCCGCGCCCGAACCGGGCTGGTCGCTGTTCGACGACGACGAGGACAGCCCTGATGTCGGGGCCGTGCAGCAGAATGCGGCCGATCCGACGAAGTCCAGCGAACCCGAGGAGATGGCATGACGGCCGCGAACGGCATCCCCGCTGCCGACCGGTGGCGCCTGCACCGCGGCGGGATCGTGAACATCTGGCAGTACGACGAGCAGGAATTCGACTTCTCCGGCGGCCGCGCGGTGTTCCAGGGCACCAACGGTTCGGGCAAGTCGCGCACGCTCGAACTGCTGCTGCCGCTGTGCCTGGACGGCGACCTGCGGCAGCTCGGGTCCAAGGGCTTCGACACGGTCAGCATCCGCAGGCTGATGCTGGACGACTACGACGGCGGCCCCAACCGGATCGGCTACGCCTGGGTCGAACTGCGCCGGCTGGACGAGACCGGCGCGGACCACTACCTCACCTGCGGGCTGGGTCTGAAGGCGTCGGCGACCGCCCAGCAGGTCAGCGACTCGTGGCGGTTCATCACCGACGCCCGGATCGGCGTCGACGTGCACCTGGCCGGACCCGACCGGGTGCCGCTGGGGCAGGCGCAGCTGCGCGAGGAGATCGGCGCCGACCGGGTGCTCGACGAGGGCGCGTTCCGGGCCGGGGTGGCCGAACTCGTCTACGGGATGCCGGCCGGCCGCTACGGCGATCTGCTGCACCTGCAACGCACGCTGCGCAACCCCGACGTCGGCCTGAAGGTGTTGGAAGGGCAGCTGGAACAGATCCTGTCCGACGCGCTGCCGCCGCTGGACGCGAGCATGATCGAACAGCTGGGCACGTCGTTCGAGGACCTGGAGTCGATCCGGGAGAACATCAATCGACTGTCCACAGCGGACACCGCGTTGTCCGCGTTCCTTTCCAGTTACTCGGGTTACGCGCTGGCGGCGCTGCGGACGGCCGCGGAGAGGGCGCGCGGCGCGAGTTCGGCGCTGGCCGCGGAGCAGAACGAGCAACGCCAACTGGCTGCCCGGCTGGAACAGCAGACCGCGAAGCACGCCGCGGCCGTCGCCGAGGTGGCGGCCGACGAGCGGCGCGACGGCGAGCTGGAGAACACCATCGACTCGCTCAAGGAACTGCCCGCCTACCAAGGCCTTCGCGACCTCGGCGACCGCGAGCGGCTGGTCGCGCAGGCCCGCGCGGCCGCGGCCGGCGCGCTGGAGACCGCGACCAAGCACCGCACGCACGCCGACCGGGCGGTGGAGACGGTGCTCTCGGTGCTGCGCAGGCTGGGCCAGGACACCTCAGCGGCGAGCGAACTGGCCGAACTCGCCCGCCGGCAGCTCTCCGCGGCCGGCCTGGACGCCAACCTGTGCCCCCGGGTGCCGCACGCGCCCGGCGCGACGCCGGGCGCGGTGACCGAGCTGGTGCGGGCCAAGCCCGACCCGGAGGCCGCGCCGCTGGAGATCGAGCGGCGGGTGCCGCCCGAGGTGCACCCGGAGGCACTGGAGACCGAGCTGCGCACCGCGGCCGCCCGGGCCGAGCAGGTCGCCGGGGTGGTCGGCCAGCGGGCCGCGCTGACCCTGTCGTTGACCGAGCGCGCGGTGGACCTGGACCGGCAGGGCCGTGCGCTGGACGCACTGCGGCAGTCGGCCCGGCAGGCGCAGCTGGAGGCGACCGAGTCCGCCGGCCGGCGCAACGAGGCCGGTCAGCGGCGGATCGACGCGGCCGCCGACTGGCGGGAGCGCGCACTGGCCTGGACCACGTCCGGCCCGTTCGCCGACGCAGGCCGGCCGGTGCAGCCGCCGAGCCTTGAGGAGTTGATCGCCGGCGCGGAGCAGACCCGCGCGGTGCAGGAGTCCGCCCGGGAGTGGGCCGCGCCCCGGCTGCACGCGCTGCGCCAGGCCGTGGTGACCGCGCAGCAGCGGGTGGACGCGGTGGCCGCGCGGACGACCGCCGCCGAGGCCGAGCTGATCACCCTGCGCGGCGGGGTGGCTGCCGACCCGCCGCCACCGCCCTACGCGACCGCCGACCGTGACCCGGCCGCCGGCGCGCCCTTCCACCGGCTGGTCGACTTCGCCCCCGACGTGCCAGAACCCGCGCGGGCCGGGCTGGAGGCGGCACTCCAGGCCAGTGGGCTGCTCGCCGCGTGGGTGCGCGCGGACGGCACGCTTGCCGACGCGCCGGTCGCCGACCTGTTCGCCCGGCCGTCCGACGGTTCCACTGTGGACGGTCCGCTCGGCGACCTGCTCGTGCCGGCGGTGGAACCGGGCTGCCCGGTGCCGGTGGACCTGGTCCGCGGCCTGCTCGCCTCGGTGTCCACCGCGGTGCAGAGCACGGCCGGGATGGCCATCGGCACCGACGGCCGCTGGCGGGCCGGGGTGCTCAGCGGCGGGCTGACCAAGCCGGCCGCCGAGTTCGTCGGGGCGGGCGCCCGGGAGGCGGCCCGGGCCCGGCGCACCGCGGAACTCGTCGAGCAGATCGAGGCGCTCACCGAGGAACGGGCCGTCGTCGACGACGAGCTGACCGGGCACTCCGAGCGGGTGGCCGCCTGGGACCGGCATCTCGCCGCGTTCCCGGACGACCGGGCGCTGATCACCGCGCACGCCACGCTGGCCACCGCGGTGCGCAGCGCCGAGGAGGCGACCGCGAAGGCGGCCCGGCTGCGTGCTGAACTCGACCAGGCCGACCAGCGCAACCAGGCCGCGCAGATCGAGCTGGCCCAGACCGCGGCCGAGGCCGGCCTGCCCGCCGACGTGGAGACGTTGCAGCGGGCGAACGCGGCCGCGTCGGCCGCGCGAACGAGCGCGGAACAGTTGCGCGACACCATGCTCGGCCGGTGCCTGGGCAGCGTGCGCGACCTGGCCGACGCGCTGCACGACCACCAGGCGGCGATGGACGACCTCGGCGACGCGACCACCGCGGCCGAGGCGCAGTGCGCGGAGTTCGGCGGCGAGGCGGCCGCACTGGCCGAGCTGACCTCGGCGGTCGGCGGTGAGGCCCAGCGGGTGGCCGGCCAGCTGTCCACATTGGACAAGGAGCGGCGGGCGCTGCGGGCGGCGCTGCCGGGCCGGCGGACCGCCGCGACCGACCTGTCCAACCAGGTGGTGAAGACGGAAACCGTGCTGGAGGGCAAGGTCAGCACGATCGAGGCGAAGGCCGAAGCGCAACGTGCCGCGCTGGCCGGATTCCGGGCGGCCGTCGCGGCGCCGGGTGTCTGCTCGGCGGCGCTGCCCGAGCCGGAGCCGTTGCCCGACGACCCGGGCGAGGCGCTGGCCGTGCTCGCCGCGGTGGACCAGCGGCCGGCCAGCGAGGAGACGGTGATCACCAAGCTGCAGGCGTTGCAGAGCGCGCTGGCCGGCAGCCACGAGATCACCCCGGAGCGCACCGCCGGCATCCTGACCATCGTGGTGATCGGCGAGCAGGGCCCGCGCCCGGTGGCCGAGGCGGCCCGCGCGGTCAGCGCGCAACTCGGCGAGCAGCGCGGTTATCTCGGCGAGCGCTACCAGGACATCTTCGCCACGTTCATGCTGCGCAACCTGGCCGAGCGGCTGCACGGGCAGATCTCGGTGGCCGAGGACCTGGCCAAACGAATGAACGACATGCTCGACGTGGCCCGGTCCAGCCAGGGCGTGCACGTCCAACTGGAGTGGCGGCCCTCGGCGGCGCTGGACGAGACGACGCTGGAGGCGCTGAAGCTGGTCCGGATGCCCTTCGCCGAGCGCACCCCGGAACAGGACGAGACGCTGCGCCGGGCCTTCACCGAGCGGATCGACGCCCAGCGGGACGCGAACTCCGGTGGTTACGCGGAAATCCTCACCAGGGCACTGGACTACCGGTCCTGGTACACGTTCACCGTCCGGGTCGGCGACTCCGGACCGGACGGCAAGCCACGCACCCGGCGGATGCGCCAACTGTCCTCCGGGGAGACCCGGCTGGTGTCCTATGTGACCCTGTTCGCGGCGGCGGCGGCGTTCTACAGCGCGGTCAGCGGCTCGGCCGGCACGGCAGGCGACGAGGTCGACCCGCTGCGGCTGGTGCTGCTGGACGAGGCGTTCGAGCGGCTGGACGACCCGACCATCGCCCGGATGCTCGGCCTGCTGGTGGACCTGGACATGGACTGGATCATCACCTGGCCCAGCGGTTGGGGCGTCTCGGAGAAGATCCCGAGGATGCACATCTACGACGTGCTGCGGCCCAAGTCCGGCCGTGGGGTCGCGTGCACGCACACCGTCTGGGACGGCGCCGACCTGGCGCACACCGAGGACTGACCGAGCCGGCCGCGCGCGGACGGTCCGTTGTGGACGGTCCGTCGGCGCGCGGCCGGCTCCGGCTCAGCTGTGCTTCAGGTCCAGCAGGAACTCCAGCGTCCCGTTCGGGTCGACCTTGACGAACGAGCCGAAGCTGGGCGAGCTGATCCCGTAGTCGGCGAAGACGACCGGGATCGAGCCCTGGACGGTGATCGTGTTGCCGGTGCGGACCGCCCTGACGGCGAAGGTGACCGGCTTGGTCGTGCCGTGCAGGGTCAGGTTTCCGGTCGCCTGCGCGGTGTAGGTCCGGCCGACGACCGGGGTGGCGCCCAGGTCGATCGGCCGGGTGAGCGCGAAGGTCGCCGTCGGGTACTGGGCGGTCTGCATGATCCGCCCCTGGAACTGCGCGTCCCGCTGGCTCTTGTCACTGGTCACCGTCTTCAGGTCGGCGGTGAAGCTGCCGCTGGTCACCGCGCTGCCGCTGACCGCGACACCGCCGGTCACACTGCTGGTCCGGCCGACCGCCGTGGTGCTCTGCCCGGCCAGCACCTCGTGCACCCGGTAGCCGGTGGTGGTCCTGCCGTCCTGGGCGATCCGCCAGCTCCCGTCGGTCGGCACGGTGGCGCCGACGCTCGACCCGGCGGTGCCGCTGTCCAGGGTCAGCGCGGCCGGCTGGCCGGAGTTGAACAGGTGGATGTAGGCGAACGGCACCCCGACCACCAGCACCACGGCCGCGACGACCACCCCGACCGTCCACGCCTTCCAGTGTCGCCGGATACCCAACCCGCTGACCACGCCCACCGTGTTCCTCCTGTTCTCGCTGCTCCCGGCGGTGCCGCCGGTCAGTTGGATCGTGGCAACGAGATCTCAGAACGAGATCAGAACTCTCGGTGTCGCACAGTTCACTCACAGCGAGCACACAGCGGTGGGCCCGGCGACCGCGCGGTCGCCGGGCCCGATCAGTTCCGTGCGGTCAGTTCCGTGCGGTCAGCCGACCTTGTAGCTGTACGGCAGGGCGATCAGCTCGTCGCCCGCCGAGTTGGACAGCGTGGTGCCGTCCACGTACAGGACGCCCGAGACCTGACTGCCCTTGGCCGCGTTCGGCGTGATCGTGACGGTGATCGTCCCGGTCGCGCCCGGGTCCACCGCGAGCGGATGCACGGCCGGCGGCTGCGCGGCGACGCTGCCCAGCCACTGGTCCCCGGTGGACGAGGTGACCGCCGAGTCGAAGCCCTGGGTGTGCGCCATCAGGGTGAGGTTGGCCACCCCGGACACGGCCGCGTCGAACGGGCCGACCGGGTCGGCCTCCAGGCCCCACCGGCCGGGACTGATCGCCGCCGAGTTGACGAACGCGACGGCGGTGTTGCCGGGGCCGGGCGCGCCGAGCACCTCCGGCTCCCCGGTGTTCGCGTACAGGTCGGCCGACACCGGGATCGACGCGGAGGTCACGCCGATCAGGCCGGTGGTCTCGGTGGGCACCACGTAGGGCGTGGACGCCGACGTGCCCAGCGGGACGTTCGCCGCCGAACTGCCCGGGGTCAGCTGCAGATCGGCCATGGCAGGCGAGCGCGCGTCCACGAAGTACGACCCGGCGGCCGCGCCGGTGTTGTGCACGTGGACCGCGACGGTGACCGGTTTCCCTTGCGGCAGTACGGTTGCCGCGCCGGTCGGCAGATTGTCGGCGGTGATGTTCACCGTGTCGAAGCTGACCTTGCCGCTGAACGGATCACGGGTGGTCGAGCCGCTCACCGGGTTGGCCAGGGTGACCACATAGGACCACTGGCCGGGCAGCGGATCGCGCGCGTAACCCTGCACCGACTCGGCGTACTCGGTCGGATTGCCGATGTCGTCCAGCGCCTGCACGTTGGACGCCTGGCTGAGGATCTGGCCGTCCGGGCTGACCAGGTAGCCGACCACGGTCTGGTTCACGTCCCCGTGCAGCGTCACGCTCACGCCGACATCGTGCTGGCCGGGCGGCACGGTGAACCGGTAGGTGTTCTGCTGGGCCGGACCGCCGCCCCGACCGTTGCCGCCGGTCAGCACACCACTGAAGGCACCGTCGGTGCCGATCAGGCTGCGCAGCACCATCGGCACCGCGAACCGCTGGTGGGTGCCGGTATCGACCTCCAGCGCCGCGGCCAGGTCACCGGCGGCGGCCGGGGTGTTCGCGGCCACCCGCAGGGTGCCGGTCTGCCCGGGGGCCAGCGTCAGCGGCGGGCCGGCGACGGTGCCGAAACCGGTGTAGGCCCGGCTGGTGAACTCGTAGTTCACCGGGCCGTCGAAGCCCGCGTCGGTGTGCGGGCTGTAGACCAGCGCGGTCCAGGTGCCCGCCGCCGGCGAGTGCACGTCCACGTGGCCGAAGTCCGGACCGGTGGCCGCCTGCGGCATGGTGTAGCCGGCGAACGCGCCCTTCGGGTCGAGCAGCACCATCGTCACCGCGTTGCCGTTGGGCGAACTCCACGCCGCCGAGGCGTCCAGGTGGTCGGTGCCGGCCGGCACGGTGAACGTTCTGGTCACGTAGTCGTCGGTCGCCCCGGAGGAGCCGACGAACTCCGGGGTGACGGCGGTGGTGTCCAGCGCGACACTGCCACGCTGGTCGGCGAGCAGGGTGGACAGCGACCGGCCGTGCGCGGTCAGCGTCTGCGGGGCGGTGCCGACGTTGGTCACCGGCAGGGTGAAGGACTGCGGGCTGTTCGGCGTACCGCTCGCGGTCAGCTCGTTCGTGCCGAACAGCAGGTTGTTGCCCACCGCGGCGGGGCTGCCGTTGGCGTCCGGCACCGACTTGGCCGCCTGCACCGCCGCGAGCGCGTTGAGCAGGCCGGCGCCCTGCCGCTCGGCCGGGTCGTACTCGTCGGTCGCCGTGCTGGTCAGGATCTCCTTGACCTGTCCGGGAGTCGGCCGCACGCCGTTGTGCGTGCTCTCGTACGCCTGGATGACCAGCGCGGCCGCGCCGGCGATCAGCGGCGATGCCTCGCTGGTGCCGCCGAACGCCTGGATCGGCGCGGGCTGGCCACGGTAGTTCGTGCAGCCGGTGTAGAGCTTGGCGTCCGCGGTGCACAGCGCCCAGTTCAGGTCACCAGGCGCGACCAGGTCGTCCACATGCCCGTTGCCGCTGACCCCGCTGGAGGAGATGGCCGAAACGTTGTTGTCGAGCCAGGTTCCGTTGAAGCCGGGCAGGTTCTGGTGGGTCTGCGCCATCAGCTGATAGGTGGTGGCGGCGCCCGCGCTGATAACGCTCGGGTCGCTCGCCGGACTGTCCACGGTGTTGCCGTAGCCCGCGTCGCCCGCACTGGCCACCACGGTCACGCCGGCCGCCACCGCCGCCTCGTTGGCCAGGCTGAACGGGTCGGTGTTGTTGTCCGGGTAGGGATTGGAGCCCAGCGACTCGTTGAGCACGTCCACGTGGTCGACGTTCACCGCGTAGTCGATCGCCTGCACGACCGCCGAGGTGGAGCCGAACCCGTTGGACGCGATCACCTTCAGGCCGACCAGGGACGCACCCGGCGCCATCCCGCGCACCTGGACATCGCAGCCGGTGGGCAGCGGGCCGGCCGGGTTGACGAAGGTGGACAGGTCGTAGGTCTGCTTGCCCTGCGCGGCGATCGAACTGGCGTCGCCGAACGCCTCCCGGTCGTCGCCCGGGGTCGCGGTGCCCTCGCCGGTGAAGTCCTTGTAGTCGCTGAACACCTTGCTGCCGTCGGGCCGAACGAAGTCCGGGTTGTTGATGTCCACGCCGTCGGCGAGGTAGCCGACCTTCACGCCCTGACCGGTGGCCAGGCTCTGCGCCTGCGGCACGCTCGGATCGGCGAACGCGGCATTGGTGGCCTGCAACGCTTCCGGCTCCAGCAGCGGCTTGACCGGGTCGGTCGGGCAGACGTTCGGCGCGAGCGGCTTGGCCGGCGGCGCGCCCGCAGCGGTGGGCCGGGCCTTGCCGTCGGGCGGCGCCGGCAGCGCGGCGGTCCGGATCGGCAGGTCCGGGACGACCGCGGCGACCTGCGGCTCACTGGTCAGATGATCACGCTCGGCGACCGTCATGCTGGCGGCGAAGCCGTTGATCACACTGAACTGGGTGATCTTCGTGGCTCCGGTCTGTCGCACCTGGTCGACCAGCGCGGCCTGGTCGGCCTGGGTGGCCGCGGTCCGGCGCCTGCCGTCGGACTGGGTGGCCGGAACGTCGGGGTGCTGGTCGCGCAGCAACACGATCACCGGCTGCTGGGCGCCCGTGGACAGCTGGCTGATCAACTGGGAGGTGAGCGGCTGCGCGCCGGTCGCCCCGGCCGACGGCGCCACCGCCACCGCCGTGACGACGGCACCTGCCGCGACCACCGTCGTGGCCAGCGCCCACCCCGCCCTGCTTCGCACTGCTCTGCGACTCATAACCACCTCGGTACGTGCCTGACGGCCCCCCTCCGGGGCACCCGGCACACCTTCAGCCACACTGGTCCCAGTGGTCAAGCGACCGTCACCGGCCTCCTGACGTGCGCGTTTGTCCGAGCAATGGTAAGGATTGGGCGATCACCGGACCCGATCGGGCGGGTCTCCGGCAG
Organism: Pseudonocardiaceae bacterium; assembly: GCA_036268615.1. Lineage (GTDB taxonomy): Bacteria > Actinomycetota > Actinomycetes > Mycobacteriales > Pseudonocardiaceae > DATATV01. The sequence goes on along the minus strand of DATATV010000101.1, from coordinate 27,728 downwards.
GCAGGCGACCGGTCGACGGTCGCCCGGTCGGTGGTGTCTTCGCCCGTCCGAATGACGTGTTCGGTCAGTTTCCCCGAACGGGCGAAGAGAACCACCACATCAGGTGTCGTAGCCAGGAAAGCCCCGGCCGGCCACCACCTGGGTCACGCCTCGGCTTCGGCCCACGCCGCGAGCATGTGGCCGGCGATGGACACCTTGCCCGGCAACGCCAGGCCGTCCAGCGAGCCACCGGCGGCCAGGGTCGCCCGGACCTCGGCCCGAGGCACCCAGCGCGCCTCGGCGATCTCGCCGTCGGCCGGGTGGATCGGTGCGGCCGGGTCGGCCACCGCGGTGTAGCCGATCATCAACGAGCGCGGGAACGGCCACGGCTGGTTACCCAGGTAGCGCACGTCCCGCACGTCGACGCCGACCTCCTCGGAGATCTCCCGAACCACACAGTCCTCAAGGGACTCACCGGCCTCGACGAACCCGGCCAGCACCGAATACCGGCCCTCCGGCCAGATCGCGCCCCTGGCCAGCAGGACGTGCTGTCCGTTGCCGCCGTCGGTTCCGTCGTGCACCAGGCAGATCACCGCCGGGTCGGTACGCGGGTACTCCTCCTTGTCGCACCCGGTGCACCGGCTCGCCCAGCCGGCCTTGGTGAACCGGACCGGCAGCCCGCAGCGCGGACAGAAGGGCGCGTCCCGGTGCCAGTTGAGCACCGCGACGGCGGTGGTGAACGCACCGGCGTCGGTCGAGCCGAGCAGCGCGCCGATGGCCCGCAGGTCCAGCCAGCGCTCCTCTTCCGGGTCACCGTCCGGCGCCGGACCCGCCCAACCCCAACGATTGGGCGCCCCGCCGTCGTCGCGGCGGATGCGGGTGGCCCAGTAGCCGACCCCGTCCTGCTCGCCGAGCAGCACCGAGTCCGCCGGTGCCGGGTCGGCGAACTCGGCGGCCGGCCGGTAGACCAGCTCGGTGCCCAGCGCCCGGACCGGCACACAGCCGTACTGGTCCACCGTCAGCAGTCGTGCCTTCGGCCAGAGCTTCGTCTGCGCGTCCTGGTCGTTGACCAGCATCTCGTCGCGGTTGAGCGTGGAACGGGACAGCACCGGCCGGTCGGCCAGGACGAACGGCCGGGTCGGGGAAAGCTCACTCACGGCAGTTCGATCCCGCCCAGCCCGGACAGCCGCCCGGCCAACAGTTCCGCGTCGCCGACCACGACCCCGGTGAACCGGGCCGGGGCGAAGAACTCCAGGGCCGCGTCGGCCACCTCGGCCGCGCTCACCTCGGCCAGCCGCAGTTGGTGCTGGCGCAGCCAGCCGATGTCCAGCCCGAGGCCGGCCAGCCCGGAGACCTGCGAGGCGAAGCCGGACTGCGAGGAGATCGAGGTGAGCAGCGAGCCGATCGCGTACTGCCGCACCGACTCCACCTCCGCCGCGGTCGGCGGGGTCAGGCCCAGCCGGCCCAGCTCGTAGCGGACCTCCAGCAGCGCCGAGGCGCTCACCTCGCTGGCGGTGTCGGTGCTGACCACGACGGTGCCACCGCTCGGGGTGAACTCGAAGTAGGACCGCGCGTCGTAGGTGTAACCCTTGTCCTCACGGATGTTCTCCACCAGCCGGGAGGAGAAGTAGCCGCCGAACACCAGGTTGGCCAGTTGCAGCGCGGGATAGCACGGATCGGTCCGGCTGATCGTCTGCGCGGACAGCCGTAGCTGCGACTGCACGGCCCCCGGCCGGTTGACCAGCAGCAGATCGCCGGCGGTCAGCTCGGGCAGCGGGTCCAGGCCGACGGCCGCGTGCTCGCTGGTCCAGTCCGCGGTGGCGGCGGTCACCGAACGCACCGCGGCGGCCGGGTCGAGGTCGCCGACGAGGATGAGCACCGCGCCGCGCGGCACCACGGCCCGCGCGTGCAGCGCCCGCACCTGCTCGGCGGTGACCGCGGCGACGTCCTCGGGTTCGGGCATCTCGTGCGCGAACGGGTGGTCGCCGTACCGGCGGCGCTGCAACGCCTTGCGGGCGATCACACCCGGCTGGGCCAGCGCGACGGCGATCCGCTCGACCAGCCGGTCCCGCTCCCGGGCCACCTCGTCGTCGGCGTAGGCCGGCTCGGTGAGCACGTCGGCGAGCACGTCCAGCAGTGCGTCCAGGCCGTCGGCCAGCGCGCTGCCGCCGAGGGCCAGCCGCTCCGGGTCGACCGCCGTGTCCAGCTCGCCGCCGACCAGCGCGAGGTCGGTGTCGATCCGCACCCGGTCGCGCCTTCGGGTGCCGGTGAGCAGCGTGTCGGCCAGCAGCTCGGCCTGCGCGGGGTGGCTGGAATCGTTGCTGCCGAAGGGAATGCGCAGCCGCAGCTCGACCATCGGCACGGTCGGCTGACGGACCGCGATGACCCGCAGCCCGTTGTCGATCACCGTGTCCACGAAGGCCGGTTCGGTCGCGGCGCGCTGGCTGCCCAGTTCGGGCAGCGGCCGCGCGCCGAGGTCGGTCCGGCCGATCTCGACCGCGCTGCGGTGGCCGGTGGGGGTGGCCTGGGTTGACGCGGTCACTCGGCGTCTCCGTTCCCTGTGTTGTCCGCCGACTCGCCGTCCTGGCCGCCGCCGGGTTCGAGCACCAGCACGGCGCGCGCGTCCGGCCGCAGCGACTTGGCCGCTGCGGCCACGTCCGCCTCGGTGATCGCGGCGACCCGGCCGGGCAGCTCGGAACCGAGTTCCGGCCGGCCGTAGAGCAGCTCGAAACTGCCGTAGGACAACGTCCTGGACATGATCCGGTCGTGTTCGCGGTGCAGCGCGGCGGTCCACCGCGCGGTCACCCTGGACAGTTCCTCGGCGTCGGGGCCCTGACCGGCGAGCCGGTCGAGCTCCTCGTCCAGCACGCCGAGCAGCCGGTCGCTGCCGATCTCGCCGGGGTGGATCATGGTCGCGGTGAAGGTGTCCGGGTCGCGGGCGTCCAGCGGCGCGCCGAACAGGCCGCAGCCGGTGGACACGTCGACGACCAGCGGCTCGGTGTGCACCATCCGCTGCTGCAACCGGGACGCGTCGCCGTCGGTGAGGATCGCGGCGAGCACCGCGTAGCTGAGGTAGCCGTTGGTGTCGGCGACCGGGTCGGGCAGCCGGTAGCCGACCGCGAGCGCGGGCAGCGGCGCGTGCGCGTCCACCAGGGTGGAGCGTAGTTCGGTGGTGGGTGGCGGCTCGGCGAAGGACGGCCGGGGCGCGGTCGGCCGCGCCGGCACGTCGCCGAAGTGCTTGTTCACCAGGTCCTTGGCGCGCTCCACGGTGAAGTCACCGGCCACCGTGAGCACCGCGTTGCCCGGCGCGTAGTACGTGTCGAAGAACGACGCGCAGTCCTCAAGGGTGGCCTGCTCCAGCTCGGTGAAGTCGCCGTACCCGTTGTGCGCGTTGGGAAAGGTCTGGTACAGCACCGCGGGCAGCGGAATCCACGGGAAACCGCCGTAGGGGCGGTTGAGCACGTTGAGCCGGATCTCCTCCTTGACCACGTCGACCTGGTTGCGCAGGTTCTCCTCGGTCAACCGGGGCGCGCGCATCCGGTCGGCCTCCAGGAACAGCGCGCGTTCCAGGGCGGCCGAGGGCAGCACCTCGAAGTAGTCCGTGTAGTCCGGATGGGTCGACCCGTTGAACACGCCACCGGAGGACTGCACGTGCCGGAAGTGCGCGAGTTTCTCCAGGCTTTCGCTGCCCTGGAACATCAGATGCTCGAACAGGTGCGCGAAGCCGGTCCGGCCTTCTGGTTCGGACCGGAATCCCACGTCGTAGTGCACACTCACCCCGACGACCGGCGTGGTCGAGTCGGGGGCGAGCACCACCCGTAGGCCGTTGGCAAGAGAGAACTTGTGCAGTTCGGGCGGGGCCATGTTGTGACTTTATCCTCCTGCGCCCACCGGCCACCCGAAGTGTGCGCGCCGGCCCGCCGGGCCATGCCGGGTTCATCCCATTGGACCGGTTGGGTCGTACGGGACGGCGGGCGGCAACGGAGGTCAGGAACGGTCGGCGCGTTCGCCGAGGTCCTCGCTGAGGTCGACGGGAAGGTCGGTGGCCGAGTCCTCGAACCAGTTCACCTCGGCGGTCTCGGTGAACGCCGAGGAGTCCATGCCGGTGCCCTCGACGCGGTCGACCCGGGGGAACGGACTCGACAGCGGACCGATGTCGTCCTCGTCGTCGTCCCGGTCCGGCCTGCCCTTCTTCGGCCGGCCCTTGAGCGCCTTGATCTTCTTCGGCTTCCTGGGCTTCGCCGGCCGGTCGGGCTCGCCCGGCGCGCCGGGCGAGCCCGGTTCCGGGTCCGGTGTGGCGGCGGTCCTGCGGGCGCCGGTCGGCAGGGACGGCAGCCGGGCGCCCCCGCTGCGCGAGAAGAAGTAGTACACGGCGCCGCCGCTGATCACCGCGACCAGCGCGAGCATCACGAAGGAGACCCGGCGCAGCAGGCCGGCCGCGTCGCCGGGCGCGGCCGCCGCAGGCTCGACCAGGTTGCCGTCGGCGAAGCCGGCCGGCACCAGCACGCTCATCGTCTGGCCGACCGAGTCCCCGCAGCTGTCCAGCTTGGCCTGGTGCTTCTGGCCGCCGGTGGTGAAGGACACCGTGTCCTGTGCGGAGGCCCCGTTGCACGGTGCCATCGTGGTCACTGTGGCCGGGACCTGCGCACCGGAGTTGTCAGCACGCAGGTTGGTGCTGGCAAAACCCGCCGCGAACCACAGCAGCAGCCCGAAAACGGCGATGGCGACCACACCGACGCCAGCCCACTTGAGCTTTCGCCGGTCCGGTTTCCAGGCAACCGTCACGCCTCGATACTGGCAGACCGGGCCCGGAAACTCTCCTTCGCCCGCCGCCGGATCACTGTGGGTGACCGGTGTTCGGGGACCGAACGGGCCCGAACGGACCTGAACGGACGCTGAAGGCCGGCGGGTTGGTCCGCCCGTGACACTCGGCGGACCGCAGAATGGCCGGATGACGGCGGCGAGGGTCCTGGTCATCGAGGACGCGGAGGCGATCCGCGCCGCGGTCCGCGCCGCGCTGCGTGACCACGGGTTGGATGTGTTGGACCGGCCGAACGGGCGCGAACTGGAAGCCGACCTGCGCCAGTTCCGACCCGATCTGGTGGTGCTGGACGTGATGCTGCCCGGCCGGGACGGGTTCACACTTTTGGGGGTAATTCGCCGGTCATCCACCGCCGGGGTGGTGATCCTCACGGCGCGCGACGGGGTGCCCGACCGGCTGCGCGGACTGACCGGCGGCGCCGACGACTACCTGACCAAGCCGTTCGTGCTGGCCGAGCTGGTCGCCCGGGTGGACGCGGTGCTGCGCAGGCTGGGGCGGACCCCGTCCACCGTGCAGATCGGCGAGCTCGTGGTGGACGCCGACGCCGGGGTGGTGCTGCACGGCGACCACCCGGTGGAGCTGACCGCGACCGAGCTACGGCTGCTGGAGTACCTGGCAGCGCAGCGTGGCCGGGTGGTCAGCAAGACGCAGATCCTGACCGCGGTGTGGGGTTACGAGGACTACGACCCGAATCTGGTGGAGGTGCACGTCAGCGCGCTGCGCCGGAAGCTGGAGGCGTTCGGGCCCCGGCTGCTGCACACCGTGCGCGGCCTGGGTTACGTGCTCCGGGCGCAGGACGCATGACCGCGCCCGCACGACCGGCCCAGCTGCACACCGCCTCGCTGCGCCGCCGGGTCACCGGATGGGTGCTGGCCGTGCTGCTGGTGGTGTTGATCACAGTGGTCGGGCTGGTCAGCATCCTGTTCGCGGTGGCGTCGAACCGGGACACCACCGTGCTGCTCAACGACCGGGCGCAGCTGGCCGCGCAGCTGGGCCGGCAGGGCGTCGGAGCGCGGCAACTGGTCAACCGGGTGGACGTGGGCGGGGTGCGGGCCCGGCTGGTGCTGGTCGATGGGGAGAGCTTCGGCAGCCTGTCGAAACGGGACGCGTCGGGCAAGGCCAGGACGCTCACCCTGAGCGCCGCCCACGGCCAGCTCAACGGCGCCCGGCTGACCCTCCAGGCGGACAACACCGTGCTGACCGCGGCCCAGGCCCGGCTGCGCAGGCTGCTGATCCTCACCGGCCTTGGCGCGCTCGCGGTGACCGCGGTGCTGCTGGTGGTCATCGTCCGCCTGGCGCTGGCGCCGCTGGACTCGATGACCACGCTGGCCCGCTCGATCGCCGGCGGCGACCGCGGCCGGCGGCTCTGGCCGACCAGGACGGACACCGAACTGGGCCGGACCGCCGCCGCGTTCGACGACATGCTGGACGCGCTGGAGGGCGCCGAGACCCAGGCACGCGCGGCCGAGTCGGTCTCCCGGCAGGCCGAGGCGGCGGCCCGGGCGGCGGCCGAGCGCACCAAGCGGTTCGTCGCGGACGCCGCGCACGAACTGCGCACGCCGATCGCCGGGGTGGCCGCGGTCGCCGAGGCGGTGTTGCAGCAGCCACCGGACGCCGACCCGGAGGAGCGGCAGCGGCTGCACCTGCTGCTGGTCCGCGAGTCGCACCGGGCCGGCCAACTCGTGGACGACCTGCTTGACCTGGCCCGGATCGACGCCGGGATCGAGCTGGACCTCGGACCGGTGGCACTGCGCCCGTTGGCCGAGGGACAGGCCGAACGCCTCCGGCTGTTGGCGCCGGAACTGACCGTCGAGGTCACCGGCCCGGAGCTGAGCACGCCGGGCGACGCGGGCCGGATCACCCAGATCCTGGCGAACCTGCTGGACAACGCCCGGCAGGCCGGCGAGGCGGCCGGCCGGATCACCGTCCGGCTGGCCACCGCGGGCCGGTTCGCCGAGGTGGTGGTCGCCGACACCGGCCCCGGTGTGCCGCCGGCCGACCAGGAGCGCATCTTCGACCGGCTGGTGCGGCTGGACCAGGCCCGCGACCGCCGGTCCGGCGGTTCCGGGCTGGGCCTGGCCATCGCCCGCGGGTTCGCCCGCGCCCACGGCGGTGAGCTGACCTGCGAACCGGTGCCGGCCGGCGAGCCGGGCGCGGTGTTCCGGCTGCTGCTGCCGATGGCGCCGCCGCCCGAGCCGCCGACCCAGCCACTGCCGAAACTCGACTGACCTGGTGAAACGTGCGCTCACCGGTGCGCGTGCCCGGCAACTCTGGGAGAGTCGGGGGCATGTCTCGGGAGATGTCCTCGTTGTCGAAGCGGACCGACCGGCGCACGGTCGCCCTGCTGGCCGCCATCCTCGGCGGTTCGGGCGTGCTGCACTTCGCCAAGCCGGCGCCCTACGACCGGCTGATCCCGCGCGAGCTGCCCGGCGCCGCGCGGACCTGGACCTACCTGTCCGGCGCGGCCGAACTCGCCTGCGCCACGGCCGTCGCGGTCCCGCGGACCCGTCGGCTGGGCGCCCTGTTGGCCGCCCTGCTGTTCGTCGCGGTGTTCCCCGGAAATGTGACCATGGCCATCGCCTACCAACGCGCGGGCAAGCCGTTGTCGGCGAAATTGATCGCCTACGGACGGCTGCCGTTGCAGTGGCCGTTGGTGCTCTGGGCGCTTCGGGTACGGCACGGAAGTCGTTGAGCAGCACCGGAGAACCACATCCGGGCAGCTGACCGGAAGCAGCCCGGTCCGCCCCGGGACTCGTATTGAAGATCTGCGTTGAGTCGTTTACCACAACGTTTTGGTTCTGTCCGCCGAGCGGGTAATCCATGCCTGAAGGCTGTAATATGCCGGCGTGCCGTTATCGCCAGAGCACGCTGCGTCAACCCTCGGGTGGACCGGCGTCGTCGTCTCGGACGTGGGCATCCTGGGGCATCGGGTGTCAGCCGTTGTCCGGATGCGCGACGAGGTGGATCGGTGGCGCCGGGCGAACGGGTGGCCGCCGCAGCCGGACCCGTCCTGGTTCCGGACCTGGTTCAGTCCAGGGCCCCGGGACCGCTCACCCCTGCCCGCGGTCGAACTCGTCGGTGTTCTGGTGTCGGAGAGCGACGCGGACAGCGCGTTGACCGCGTGCGGCACGCTGATCAGCCTCGCCCCGTGCGCGGTCGTGCTGCCCGAGTCGGTGCTGGCCGGCACGCTGCCGATCACCGAACTGGACTACTACGGCGTCGGCGTGGTCGTCGGCGACGACGAGGCTGGCGCGAAGGTGGTCGTGCCGCCGGAGGACCGCTCGGGTGAGTTCGGGCCCTCGCTCTACGGCCGGTGGTTGCAGGAAGTGCTCTACGACCGGGTCGTACGCAACCACAAGGTCAGCCAGGCGCCCTGCACGGACGGCAACTCCTAGGGCGGCTCACGCCTCGTCGTTCTCGTGCGGCACCGCGCCGAGCAGGGCCCGCAGGCCGTCGGCGTCCAGCAGGTCCACCGGCCGGACCGTGCTGCCCGCGGCCACGTAGTGGAAGGCCGCGTGCACGTCGGCCAGATCGGCGCCGGAGAGGGCCGACCAGGCCAGCCGGTAGGCGGCGAGCTGCACGGCCAGCGCCGGGGCGCGCTCGTCGGCGGGTAGGGCACCGGTCTTCCAGTCGACGACGGTCCAGCCGCCGTCCGGGTCGGCGAACACGGCGTCCATCCGGCCGCGCACGGTGATCCCGCCGATGTCGGTCTCGAACGGGACCTCGACCTCGGCCGGGGACCGGTCGGCCCACTCACTGGCCAGGAACGCGTCCTGCAGGTCGGTGAGGTCCTCGGCGGAGACCGGTTCGGCGTCGGCGGAGCCGGGCAGCTCGTCGATGTCCAACAGCTGACCCGAGGAGAACCGCTGCTCCAGCCAGCCATGGAAGGCGGTGCCGCGGCGCGCGGACGGGTTGGGCGGGTAGGGCAGCGGCCGGCGCAGCCGGGCGGCCAGCGCGTCCGGATCGGCGGCCAGCTCGACCAGCTGGGTCACCGTCATCTGGTCGGGCAGCGTGACCTTCTCCCGCCGGTTCGCGGCGGCCGCGCGCTCGGCGAGCAGCACGTCCACGTCCCGCGCCCAGCTGTCCGCATCCTCGTCGTCATCCTCGCCGACCGCGGATTCAGCGTCCTGTTCGTCCGCGGTGGACATCGCGGCGGACATCGCGGCCAGCACCAGCTCGGCACCGGTCCGCACGGCCGGCCGGCGGTCGCCCAGCGGATCGGCCGGCCACTGCTCGACCCGGACCTCCTCGGCCAGCGGGTTGACCACCCCCTCCTCCGGCTCGTCCGCCCACCGCTCGACGGTCCCGGCCGCGGGCCACGCGTCCTGCATGGCCGCCTGGATCTCCGCCAGGAAGCCCGACGGGCCGCGTGGACTGGACCCGGTCTCGCCCCACCAGTGCCCGGACACCAGCAGGCAGCGCTCCGAGCGGGTGAGCGCGACGTAGAGCAGCCGCCGGTCCTCGATCAGCCTGCGTTCCTCGAACTCCTCGGCGTGCAGTTCGAGCGCGGCCTCGACCTCCTTGCGGTTCCAGTCGGTGCCCAGCCGCAGCCGGGGCAGGTCCGCGCCGTCGCCACGCAGGTCGGCCGGCAGTTCGGTGACCGACCGCAGCCAGCAGGCCGCCTTGCGCCGGCCCGGGAACACCCCGGCGACCAGGTGCGGCACCGCCACCACCTGCCACTCCAGCCCTTTGGCCGCGTGCACAGTGAGCACCTGCACCCGGTCCTCGGCGACCTCGACCTCACCGGGTTCCAGGCCGTCCTCGGCGCGCTCGGCGACGGTCAGGTAGTCCAGCAGCGCGGGCAGCGTCGCCGACGGGCTGGTCGCCGCGTAGTCGCCGACCACGTCGGCGAACGCGTCCAGGTGCGCCCGACCCACCCCGCCGGGCCGGCTCATCGCCTCGATGTCCAGCAGCAGCGTGCGTTCGGTGTCGGCGACCAGCTCGGTCAGCGGGACCTCCAGCCGGCGGCGCAGGCCGGACAGCTCGATGCCCAGCGACCGGATTCGGCGGTAGCCCTCGGTCGAGTAGCGCTCGGCGTCGCCGGGGTCGTCCAGCGCGTCGGCCAGGCCGGCCTGTTCGGCGTTCTCGCCGGGCAGCGCGTCCGCGACCATCGCCAGCTGGTCGTCCACAGTGGACTCGTCCAGGGCGCCCTTGCGCAGCTCCACCGCGGTCAGCTCGCCGGCCCGGTGCCACAACGCGGCCAGGTCGGCGGCGCCCAGCCGCCAGCGGGAACCGGTCAGCAGCCGCATCGCCGCGGTGCCGGCGAGCGGGTCGACCAGCAGGCGCAGCGCGCTGACCAGGTCGCGCACCTCCGGCTCGGCGAGCAACCCGCCCAGCCCGACCACCTCCACCGGCAGCCCGCGCGCCCGCAGCGCCTGCGCCAGGTCGGCCATGTCCGACCGGCGGCGCACCAGCACGGCCGCGGTCGGCGGCTGACCGACGGCGGAAACCTGTTCGTGCCACCGTTTCGCCACCGCGTCGGCGAGCCATTCGCGCTCCGCCCGCACATCCGGCAGCAGCGCGGCGCGCACGTCACCGGCCGGGGCGCCGGGCCGGGGACGCAGGTCGTCCACGTCCAGGCCGGCCGAGCGCAGCGGGCCGGCGATCGCGTTGGCCAACGCAAGCACCTCGGGCGGGTTGCGGAAGCTGGTCAGCAGCCCGAACCTGGCCGAGGGCAACAGTTTTCCGCCGCTCACCCGGGGAAAGTCGGTGGTGAACCGGGGCAGGTTGGCCGCGCTCGCGCCGCGCCAGCCGTAGATGGCCTGGGCCGGGTCGCCCACCGAGGTCACCGGCAGCGCTTCGGCCGAGCCGAACAGCGAGCGCAACAGCACCCGCTGCGCGTGCCCGGTGTCCTGGTACTCGTCCAGCAGCACCGCGCCGTAGCGCTCCCGTTCCCCTGCGACCGTCTCGGCGTGCTCGGTGGCCAGGGTCGCGGCCAGCGCCATCTGGTCGGCGAAGTCCAGCGCGCCGATCCGCCGCTTGGCCTGCGCGTACGCCTCGACCAGCGGCAGCAGCGCGACGCGGAACCGTTGCGCGGTAATGATTTCCTTGAGCTTCTCGGACAGTGCGTCGCGCTGCCGGGGGCCGCGCGGCGCGGACTCGATCAGCCGGGTGAGCGCCTCGGCGTGCCGGCGCAGGTCGTCGGGGGCGAGCAGGTGCTCGGCGAGTTCACCGGCCAGCGTGAGCAGCTGGCCGGTGACGGTCGCCGGCACCTTGTCGGTGTCCAGGTCGTCGGCCCAGGTCGCGACGACCCGGTGGGCGACCTGCCAGGACGCGGTCTGGGTGAGCAGCCGCGCGCCGGGCTCGACCGGCAGCCGCAGGCCGTGCTCGGAGACGATCCGGCCGGCGTAGGCGTGGTAGGTGAGCACGGTCGGCTCCCCGGCGAGCACGGCGGCCCGCCGCTCGCCGCTCGGGTCGACCCGGTCGAGCAGGTTCGACCCGGCCAGCCGGCGCAGCCGGGCGCGCACCCGGTCGGACAGCTGCCGGGCCGCCTTGCGGGTGAAGGTCAGGCCGAGTACCCGGTCGGGGGTGACCAGCCCGTTGGCCACCAGCCAGACGACCCGGGCGGCCATCGTCTCGGTCTTGCCCGCGCCCGCACCGGCGACCACCAGCGCGGGCTCGATCGGCGCGGCGATCACTTCGGCCTGTTCCAGGGTCGGCGCGGGCAGCCCGAGCGCGGCCGCCACCTCGGCCGGGCCGACGAACTCGGTCACGACGACCCACCCCGGCCCGACGGACTCCGGCTCACCGACCCACCTGTCGGCCCTCGTCGTGCAGCGGGCAGCTCGTCCTGGCCGGACAGCGCGGGCAGTCCGAGTTCTCCATCGCGGTGTACTCCGGGCCGACACACCGGCTGGCCGCCTCGCCGACCACGTTCAGCCAGTTGGCCACCGCCGGCTCGTCCAGCGGCGGCTGCGCCAGTTCGGTGGCGCCGGTGCGACGATTCTCCTTGGCCAGGTACAACAATCGCGCGCCACCCGGTTCGGCCCGCAGACCGAGGTCGCCGAACGCGCCCAGGGCGGCGGCCACCTGGTAGACCGCGAGCTGCGGGTGTTCCTCGGCTTCGGCTCTGGTGGGCGGGTTCTTGCCGGTCTTCAGGTCGACGACCACCGGGCGCCCCTCGGCGTCGACCTCCAGCCGGTCGACCCGGCCGCGGATGCGCAACCACGGCCCACCCGGCTTGCGGTCGGGCTGCACGTCCAGCGACCGTTCGACGCCGACCTGGCTGAGTTCGCTGCGGGACAAGGACAACCACGCGCGGAACGCCTCGACCATGCGCTCCACCCGCTGCCGTTCACGCCGGGAGTACCAGGGCGCACCCGCGTCGACGCTGGCCCACGCCTTGTCCAGCGCGGCACCCAGTGCCACGTCGTCGGCGCCCTCGGCGGCGGCCTGGGCGAGCGCGTGCACCAGGCTGCCGGTGATCGAGGGCAGCTCGATCGTGTCGGTGCCACCGTGCCGTTCGGCGAACCAGCGCAGCGGGCACCGGGTGAGCACCTCGACCGTCGACGGCGAGACCTTCACCTCGTCGTCCTCTGTCCACAGTGGAGTGTCAGTGGACACGGACCGCAAGCCGTACCAGGTACGCGGGTCGGCTCCCGGCACGCCGGCGTTGGCCAGCCGGGCCAGCTGCCCGGCCGCCCGGCTGCGGCGCACCTGGTCCGCCTCGGTCTCGGCGTCCGCACAGACCACCTGGCGAAGTTCGCCGACCAGGTCGGCCAGCACGAGGGCCCGCTCCGGCGGACGCACCGGACGCTGCGCCGCGTCCGGATCAGTGGCCACCCCGTCGAGTTCGTCCAGGAACCGGGAGGGCTGCTCATCCTCCCCGCGCACCGCACTGACCAGCAGCACCCGCTTGGCCCGGCTGACCGCCAGCCGGAGCAGCCGCCGCTCCTCGGCGAGCAGCGGCGCGGTCGCCGACAGCGTCGGGACGGTGTCGTGCCGGTCCTCGACGCCGATCCCGGCGAGCAGATCCACCAGCCGCTCGACGCCGAGCAGCGAACCGCGCAGCCGCAGATCGGGCCAGCTGCCCTCCTGCACCCCGGGCACCGCCACCACTGTCCACTCGCGACCGATGGCGGCGTGCGCGGTCAGCAGCGCGACCGCCGCGCCCTGCGGCGCCGAGGGGGCCAGCGAGTCACCGACGATCTCCTGCGCGGACAGGTACTCGGCAAAACCGTCGGCGCCGGCACCGGGCAGCCGGTCGGTGTACCGGGCGGCCGCGTCGAACAGCAGCAGAATCGCGTCCAGATCCCGGTCTGCCTGCGCCCCGACCGGCCCACCGCGCCCCGACCGGGCGACCAGCCGTCGCTCCAGACCGCTGCCCTGCCACAGTTTCCACAGCACCTGCTCGATGCCGTCGCCGGTGTCCACCGCGTCCCGGACGAGCCGCAACAGATCCGCGACCCGACGCACCGGTGCCGCCTCGCCCGGTTCCAGCGCGGCCAGCGCGTCCCCGGACTCAAGTGCCTCGACCAGCAGTTCGCCGGTGGTGCGGTTGCCGCCGGTGGCGATCTCCAGTCGGCGCAGGCCGCGCCGCAGCCGCCGCTGCGCCAACGCGTCCGCGCCGCCCAGCGAGCCGGCCAGCAGCGCGGTCGCGGTGTCCTCGTCGAGTTCGTCCTTGCTGGTTGCCAGTCGGAGCAGCTCCAGGAACGGCCGCACGATCGGATGCCGCCCCAACGGAACCGGGTCGGCCGACACCGCGATCGGCACCCCCGCGCCCAGCAGGGCCCGGCGCAACACCGGCAGCGTCCGCACGCCGGAGCGGACCAGCACGGCCATCTTCGCCCACGGCACCCCGTGCAGCAGGTGCGCCCGGCGGAGTTGGTCGGCCACCCAGGTGGCTTCCTGCGCGGCCGAGGCGAACAGCCGCACCTCCACCCGACCTGGCAGTTCCTCACCGGGCTCGGCTGACCCGTCCAGGTCCGCCGACTCGTCCAGGTCCGCCGACTCTTCCGGGTAGGGCGGCTCTTCCGGGTAGGAGGGCTCTTCCGGGTAGGAGGGCTCTTCCGGCCGCGGCGGCTCTTCCGGCTGCGGCGGCCCGACAAGTCGCCGATGCGCGCCGGCGCCGGGCAGCCGAGCGGTCAACCGGGTCACGGCGGCCCGGATCTCCGCCGACATCCGGTGGTCGACGTGCAGCAGGGCGGTCGCGTCGCCGTCCGGGTCGGCGTCGGTGAGCAGCCGGGGATCGGCGCCACGGAAGGAGAACACCGCCTGGTCCGGGTCGCCGAGCAGAACGAACTCGCCGGCTGTCTCGCCCAGCAGGCTGATGAAGTCGAACTGCTGCGGGTCGAGATGCTGGGCGTCGTCCACGATCAGGTGACGCACCCGGGCCTGCTCGGTGGCGCGCAACTCGTCATCGGTGTCGAACGCGGCCAGCGCGCTGGTGACGAGCTCGGCGGCATCCATCGCCGGTGCGCCACCGACACCACCGGCCGCCCCGGTCAGCCCGCTCAACAGGGTGACCTGCTCGTACTGCTGCCAGAACCGGCCGGCGGCGACCCATTCCTCGTGCTCGTGCCGTTCGCCCAGCTCGGTCAGGTCATCGGGACCGAGCCCACGTTCGGCCGCGCGCAACAGCAGGTCACGCAGCTCGGCGGCGAACCCGGGCAGCCGCAGGGCGGGCCGCAGCCGGTCGGGCCAGTAGTCGGCACCGGACTCCACGTCGCCGGCGAGCAGGTCCCGCACGACCGCGTCCTGGTCCGGCCCGGCCAGCAGGCGCGGCGGCGGGTCGCCACGCAGCGCGGCCTGCAACCGCAACACGCCGAACGCGTAGGAGTGCACGGTGCGCACCAGCGGTTCCCGCGCGGTGCGCAGGCCACGGATCGACGCGGTGCCCTGGGCGGCGGTGAGCAGGTGGGTGATCCGGGCGCGCAGCGCGATGGCCGCGCGGCGGCTGCCGGTGAGTACCAGCACATGTTCCGGGTCAGCGAGCCGGTTGCGAATGCGGTCGGCGACGATTTCCGCGGCCAGCGTCGTCTTGCCGGTACCCGGCCCACCGAGCACCCGCAGCCGCCCGCCGGGGTGGTCCAGCGCGCGCAGCCCACCGCCCTCCCAGGCCGATCGGGGTACGCCGGTGACCGGCTCCGCGACCGCTGGCCGGACCAGCAGCGGAGTCGCCCGGGGTACGGCACCTGCCACGCGGCTGATGGAACCATGCCGCACCGACGCCCGACCGGCGGACACCCCGAAATCGCCAGGAAAGCCGGGCGCGGGATGTCACGATGGTCACCATGGTGGTCCCGCTGCACGTGCACGAGTTCGGACCGGCGGACGGCGTTCCGCTACTGGCGTTGCACGGGCTGACCGGCCATGGCGCGCGCTGGCGGGCGCTGGCCGAGACGAACCTGCGGCGGTTCCGGGTGATCGCCCCTGACCTGCGCGGACACGGCCGTTCCACCCCGCTGCCGCCGTGGTCGCTGGAGCAGCACGCCGCCGACCTGCTGGCGATCATCGACTCCTACCGACTGGACGCGGTGCCGGTCCTGGCCCACTCCTTCGGCGCCGCCGTCGGCCTGCACCTGCAACGCCTGGCCCCCGGCCGGGTGAGCCGACTGATCCTGCTCGACCCGGCCGCCGGCCTCAACCCGCAACTCGCGCTGGATCGAGCGACAGCGGTGCCGAGGCTGTTCAACAACCAGCAGGAGGCGTTCGCCGCCCAGCGGAGCGACTGGCCGATCGCGACCGATGCGGAGATCGGTCAGGAGCTGGCCGAACACCTGGAGCAGGTGGACGGCCGGTTCCGATTCCGCTACTGCCCGCCGGCGGCGGCCACCGCGTGGAGCGAAATGGCCCGCACCGCCGTGCTGCCCGGCGAGGGCACGCCGACGATGCTGGTCCGGGCGCTGGGCTCGGACTTCGTCAACGACGCGCTGGTCAACGCGTGCCGGACCATGCTGGGCAGTGACTTCGAGCTGGTCGACCTGGACTGCGGGCACATGGTCTACCTTGAACGACCGCACGATGTCGGTGCGCTGGTGAACAATTTCGTGGCACGCGGGTAGTTCGGTGGACAGGGGTAGCGGCGTGGACGAACAGATACACGAGCGGATCCGGGAAATAGTGCGGTCCATTCCGGTAGGCCGGGTGTCGACCTATGGTGACATCGCCGCATTGGCCAAGGCGCCGTCGGCCAGGTTGGTCGGCCGGGTGCTGGCCGAGGATGGCCACGACCTGCCGTGGCAACGAGTACTGCGCTCGGACGGGACGGTGGCGCCGCACATCGCGCGGGAACAGTTGGCCCGGCTGCGGACCGAGGGCGTGCTGGCCAACGGCGAACGCGTGAGCCTGAAGGAATATCGGTGGGAGGCGGGGCCGGAGGCCAAGCTGGCAATCGAAGAACCGGGACTGTTCTAGGAATCCCCTCCGGCGATGGGTCGGTTCGGTAGAAATCCCAGCGGCGAAGGGTCGCGTCGCTCCTGGCCTTGGCGGAGGCACACGAAAAGAAGGTCGCTTCGCTCCCTGGCCCTAGAGCGTCGCTGGCGCGACAGGGCCCGCGACAGGGCCCCCTGACCGATACCCCCGCTTGACCACAGTCACCACCAACCCAGGCGCGCCCAACGCGGCCCGCAGTCGAGCGACAGCGGTTTCCAGAGCGTGCTCCCCGCCCCCACCAGGCAACGCGGCCATCAGCGCGGCCCGAGAAACCACCCGCCCCGGCTGCGCGACAAGCAGCCGCAGCACGGACATCGGCGCGGGCGGCACCGGACGCAGCACCCCATCAACAAGCACAGCCTGCCCACGCACTTCAAGCGTCCCCGCGCCGACCGCGACCCGAGTGGCGCGGCCAGGCAGCGTGGCGGCGAGCACCCGGACCAGAGCGCCGATCCGGGCCCGCTCCGGCTGCACCACCGTGATCCCCCGCCGAACCAACGGCCCAGCCGTGATATCGCCGACACAAACCGTCAACACACTGGTGCGCAACACTTCCAGCAATGCCGCCAACCGGCCGCCGCGCTCGGCGGTGGCCAGCACGCTGGCCACCGCCGGCGCGCTGGTGAAGGTGAGCGCGTCCACCTGGCCGGCGATCAGCCCGTCGATCAGCCGCTCCAACGGAGCCGGGTCGGCCGGTCCCATCCAGCGATACACCGGTACCGGCACCACCTCGGCACCGTTGGCACGCAACGCGTCCACGAAATCGGTGAGCGGTTCCCCGTGCAGCTGAACAGCGATCCGCAGACCGTCCACTCCGGACTCCAGCAGGTGGTCCAGCAGCTCCGCGCTCGCCTCCGAGTCCGGCGACCACTTCTCCACCAGGCCGGCCGCGCGCACCGCGCCCTTCGCCTTGGGACCACGGGTGAACACCTGCGCCTCGGCCAGCCGGGCGCGCAGCGAATCACCGAGTCCCCAGCCCTCGGCGGCCTCGACCCAGCCACGGAAGCCGATGCCGGTCGTCGCCACGACCGCGTCCACCGGCTCGGCGAGCACGTCGCGGGTGGCCGCGAGCAGTTCGGTGTCGTCGGCCAGCGGCACGATCCGAATGGCCGGGCCGTGCACGACGGTGGCGCCGCGCCGCTCCAGCAGCACGGACAGCTCGTCGGCCCGGCGGGCAGCGGTCACCCCGACCGTGTAGCCCGCCAGTGGCGGCACCTCCACGGCGGAGTTCTCGGTGCTCGTCGTCACGGTGCGCCCACCCAGACCATCCCGTCGATCTCCCTCACCCGGTAGACCGGTACCGACGTGCCGGGCTCGTCGAGACAGGTCCCGGTGGTGAGGTCGAATGCCTGCTTGTACACCGGAGAGACTACGACCGGGACGCCCGATCGGTCACCGACGATGCCCCGGGACAGCACGGCCGCGTGGCTGAACGGGTCGACGTTCGACAGTGCGTACAGCGTGCCGTCGTGGGTGCGGAACACCGCTGCCTGCAAGCCATCCGGCAGCAGCGCGGCGACCCCGCGCTCGGGCAGCAGCGCCGCGTACGGACAGACCGCGGTGAGTCCGGTCACATCGGTGCCGCCGGCCGTCGGCTGGACGGTCACCGGTGGGTCACCGCCGGCATCCCGATCGACACCGGCACCCGCTGGCCGCGCTCCGACCGGAAGGCGATCGTCGGATCGGGCGCCCCGGGCGCGTTCACGAACGAGGTGAACCGGGCGAGCTTCGCCGGGTCCTCCAGCACACCTCGCCACTCGTCGGCGTAGCTCGTCACGTGCCGGGCCATCGCCGCGTCCAGTTCGGCGCAGACGCCGAGGCTGTCCTCGACGATCACCGCACGCAGGTGGTCCAGGCCGCCGTCCATCGCCTCGATCCACGGCGCGGTGCGCTGCAACCGGTCGGCGGTGCGCACGTAGAACATCAGGTACCGGTCGATCAGCCGGATCAGCGTGTCCTTGTCCACGTCGGACACGAACAGCTCGGCGTGCCGGGGCTGGGTGCCGCCGTTGCCGCCGACGTAGAGGTTCCAGCCCTGTTCGGTGGCGATCACGCCGACGTCCTTGGCCCGCGCCTCGGCGCACTCCCGGGCGCAGCCGGACACGCCGGCCTTGATCTTGTGCGGTGAGCGCAGGCCCCGGTAGCGCAGCTCCAGCTCAACCGCGAGCGCGACCGAGTCCTGCACGCCGTAGCGGCACCAGGTGGAGCCGACGCACGACTTCACCGTGCGCAGCGCCTTGCCGTAGGCGTGGCCGGACTCGAAGCCGGCGTCCACCAGCCGGCGCCAGATCCGCGGCAGCTGGTCGACGGTCGCGCCGAACAGGTCGATCCGCTGGCCACCGGTGATCTTGGTGTACAGCTGGAAGTCCCGGGCCACCTCGGCGATCACCATCAGCTTCGCCGGGGTGATCTCGCCGCCGGGGATGCGCGGCACCACCGAGTAGGTGCCGTTGCGCTGGAGGTTGGCCAGGAAGTGGTCGTTGGTGTCCTGGAGGGCGGCCTGTTCACCGTCCAGCACGTGACCGCCGGCGAGGGTGGCCAGGATCGACGCGACCGCGGGCTTGCAGATGTCGCAGCCGCGACCGGTTCCGTTGCCGTGCTTGCTGATCAGCTCGCTGAACGTCCGGACGCCGGTGACCCGGATGATCTCGAACAGCTCCGCGCGGGACCGGCCGAAGTGCTCGCACAGCGCGGTGGACTGGACGACCCCGCACGCGGTGAGCAGCTGTTTGAGCATCGGCAGGCACGAGCCGCAGGTGGTACCGGCCCGGGTGCACTGCTTGAGCCCGGGCACGGTGTCGGCCTGCCCGGCGCCGATCGCCGTGGTGATGGTGCCCTTGCTGACCGCGTTGCAGGTGCAGATCAGCGCGTCCTCGGGCAACGCGTCCACGCCGAAACCGACGGCACCACCGGCCGGCGCGATCAGCGTGGCCGGGTCGGCCGGCAGCGCGCGACCGACCAGCGGGCGCAGCGCCGGATAGTCCGACGCGTCGCCGACGAGCACCCCGCCGAGCAGCGTGCGGCCGTCGTCGGAGACGACAAGCTTCTTGTAGGAGCCGGCGACCGCGTCGTTGACGACGACCGCAAGGGCGTGTTCGGCGGTGGCGTGCGCATCGCCGAAACTGGCCACGTCGACACCGAGCAGCTTGAGCTTGGTGGCGGTGTCCGCGCCGGGGAATTCCGCGTCGCCGCCGGTCAGCCGGTCGGCCACCAGTTCGGCCATGGCGTAGCCCGGGGCGACCAGCCCGTAGACCCGGCCGGCCAGGCAGGCGCACTCGCCGATCGCGTAGACCGCCGGGTCGGCCGTGCGGCAGCCGGAGTCGACCAGCACCCCGCCCCGCTCGCCCACCGCGAGGCCGCTCTGCCGGGCCAACTGGTCACGCGGCCGCACCCCGGCGGAGAACACCACCAGGTCCACGTCGAGTTCGACGCCGTTGGCCAACGTGGCCAGCAGTCGGCCGCCGTCCGGGCTGATCCCGGTCGCGGACGTGCCGGTGTGCACGGTGAGGTCGAGCCGTTCGACCAGTCTGCGCAGCAGCGCGCCACCGCCCTCGTCCACCTGCAACGGCATCAGCCGCGGCGCGAGTTCCACCACGTGCGGAGACAAAGCCATACCGCGCAACGCGTTCGCCGCCTCCAGGCCGAGCAGGCCGCCGCCGACCACCAGCCCGGCCCGCCGGCCCCGGCCGGTCACCGCGGCGCGCCGGGCGCCGGCCCGGATGGCGTCCAGGTCCTCGATGGTCCGGTAGACGAAGCAGCCCGGCAGGTCGTGGCCGGGCACCGGCGGCACGAACGGATCGGAGCCGGTGGCCAGCACCAGCGCGTCGTAGTGCTGCCGAAAACCGGCTTTCGTGGTGACCGAGCGGTGTTCCCGGTCGATGGTGACCACCGGGTCGCCCAGCCGGAGGGTGACCAGGTCGTCGTCGACCGGGGGCAGCAGCAGCGCGGTGTCGTCCCAGCCCTCCACGTAGGAGGACAGCGCGACCCGGTCGTAGGCGGGCCGGTTCTCCTCGGCGAGCACGACGATCCGCCAGTTGCCCGCCGGGTCGACCGTCCGCAGCCGGCTGACCAGCCGGTGCCCGACCATGCCGTGGCCGACCACGACCAGCGTCCGCGTCGTCATGCACCGTCCCTCCGCCGATGGCTGCCCGTGCCGACCATGCTGTGCGGCGGCCGTGTCAGCCCGGCGACGCAGCGATGACACCGCCGTTACGTAGTGCTCTCCGGCCTGGTCAGGGCGTCGTGCGGTGGTCGCGGGGGCGGGAACGCGGCTGCCGTCGGTGCTGGTGTCCCGCACCGACGGCAGCCGATCCCATCATCACCGCAGGTGGTCAGACCCGCAGTTCGGACTTCGACTCGGTGGCCGTCGCCGATTTGGCGGCCGCCGAGCGCAGATACACCAGCCACGTGACGACGAAACAGATGGCGTAGAACACCAGGAACCCGATGAACGCGGGCACACCGGTCTTGACCGACAGGAACGACTCCCGGAACGCCAGGTTGATCAGCACACCGCCGAGCGCACCGAGCGCACCGGCGATGCCGATCAGCGCGCCGGACAGCCTGCGGGCGCGCAGCAACGCCGGCTCGGCCGGCGCACCGCCGTCGATCGCGCTCAGCGCCTTGTTCTTGAAGATCGACGGGATCATCTTGTAGACCGAGCCGTTGCCCACCCCGGAGAGCACGAACAGCAGCATGAAGCCGACCGCGAACAGGCTCAGCGACTTGGCGTTGGACGCCGCGATCACCACCCCGGTGCTGCCGGCCATCAACACGAAGTTGATGAAGGTGACCCACGCGCCGCCGATCCGGTCGGACAACCAACCGCCGATCGGCCGGGACAGCGAACCCAGTAACGGCCCGAGAAAGGTCAGGTAGGCCGCCTGTAGCGGGGTGCGGTGGAACTGGTTCTGCAACACCTGGCCGAAGGCGAACGAGTAACCGATGAACGAGCCGAACGTGCCGACGTAGAGCAGCGAGATGATCCAGGCGTGGCCGTCCTTGATCACCTCACGCATGGCTTTGGTGTCATTCTTCGCGGTGGCCAGATTGTCCATGAACAGCACCGCGAGCACCGCGCCGATCACGATGATCGGCAGATAGATCCACAACACCACCCTTGGCTGCATCGCCCCCGCGGTGGCCAGCACGAGCAGTGCCACCAACTGGACGACCGCGACGCCGAGATTTCCACCACCGGCGTTCAGGCCGAGCGCCCAGCCTTTTCGGTTTTCCGGATAGAAGGTGTTGATGTTGGTCATCGAGGAGGCGAAGTTGCCACCGCCCACACCGGCGACCGCGGAAACCCAGAGGAACGTGCCCAACGAGGTACCCGGGTGCATGACGACCGCACACAGCGCCGCCGGGATGAGCAGCAACAATGCGGAAATGATCGTCCAGTTGCGACCGCCGAATGCGGCCACCGCGAGGTTGTAGGGAATCCGCAGCACGGAGCCGACGAGCGTGGGCAATGAGGTGAGCAGGAACTTGTCGCCGACCGACAAACCGTATTTGGTACCCATGAACAGCACCATCACCGACCAGAGGCTCCAGATGGAGAAGCCGATGTGCTCGGTGATGACCGAGAAGATCAGATTGCGGTTCGCGATCTTCTTCCCGGTACTGGCCCAGAATCCGGGGTCGTCCGGCCGCCAGTCCTGGATCCAGCGCCCACCACGGCGTGGGTTGGCCGGCGGGTCGGCCGTAACGCTCATCTGCTTACCTCCTGCGGATCAGGGCAGCCGGTCGACAAGTCGGCGGTTGCCCCGGATTGGTCGACGATGATGTTCACGCCGAACGCGTCCGCAGGGTCGACTGTGTCGCTCTCTCATTTCTGAGCGATTCGTCCCTTGCCATTGAGGCGTGTCGTCCTTCCGAACAGTCGCGCGAACTGTGCGGTTGAGTGTGTCGACTGCCCGGCGGTGTGTCGATCCCTCACATAGCCGTATGTGGACACTTCCCGCTGGGTTAGTCGACTGTTCCCGCCGGGTGAATCATGACCGTGACCGGGAAGTTGACCTTTCCCATTCGGAGTAATGGCGATTCATTTCGCCGCAGTTGATCTTTTTCGTTGATCTGATCGCAACAATTCCCGGCTTCTTCAGAGCAGGGTGGTGATCTCGTGCGAGGCGCGTTCCAGGCCGCGCAGCGAGCGCAGCGTGGAATGCGGGTGCAGGGCGTGCACGGCCAGCCGGAACAGCAGCGCGCGCAGCAGCGCCTGCGGCCAGTCCGGCAGATGCACCCAGCGGCGCACGATGCCCTCGTCCGCGCCGCCCCAGGCGAGCGCGTCCACCACGACCACGGCGGCGGCCCACTCGGCCGGCCGCCAGTAGGGCACGAAGTCGGCGATGGCCGGTGCCTCGTTGCCGTCGAACAGCACGTTGCCGAACAGGTCCCCGTGCACCACCTGCGGACGGCCCGCGGTGTCCCGGCAGGAACCGGACAGCACGTCGAACAGCCGCCCGCCCAACTCCGGATTGAGCTGGACCTCCTCCTCGCCCCAGGCGACCCGGTCGGCGGTGGCGAAGACGTCCCGGCGCGCGCTGAGGAAGCGCGGGCGGGACAGCGTCGCGGTGGCCTGGTGCAGCCGGACGGCGACCGAGACGACCTCGTCGTGCCGCGGCTCGGCCTGGCCGGGCACCAGGCGGGTGGCGGCCCAGCCACCGACCACCCAGCGGCCGTCGGTGGACCGCAGCGGACGGGCCACCCGGACCTTGTCCACGTTGAGCGCGTCCAGGGTCTGCGCGACCCAGGCGGCCTGCGCGGGATTGGTCGCCGGGCGCAGGGCGATGTCGGCGCAGTGCCAGACCGGCCCACCGCCGATCAGCTCCGGCTCACTCCCCCGGGCCCCGAAAGCGGCCAGCACGTGCAGCGGCGGCGGTTCGAAGGAGGGGCTCACGGGCAGGAACGCTACCGCGAACGCTTGCGCGGACGGTGTCCGACGCGCCTGCGCCGCGCACCCGGTGTGCCACCCGTCCCGAACGGCCCGCGGACAGCTGTGGCGCGCCGGAAACCCTCCGGCGCGCCACAGCTGGTGCGGTCTGGGTCGGTCGACTCAGTAGGTCGGCAGGCTCGGGTCGACCTGGGTGGCCCAGGCCAGCACGCCACCGCCGACGTGCACCGCGTCCCGGAAGCCGGCCTTGTGCAGGGCCGAGAGCGCCTCCGCGGAGCGGGCACCGGACTTGCAGTGCAGCACGATCTGCTTGTCCTGCGGCAGTTCGGACAGCGCCGCACCGGACAGAATCCGGTCCTTGGGGATCAGCACCGAGCCCGGGATCTTGACGATCTCGTACTCGTGCGGCTCCCGCACGTCCACCAGCAGGAAGTTCTCGTGCGCGTCGATCTTCTGCTTCAGCTCCAGCGGGGTGATGGTGTGCCCGGTGGCCGCCGTGGCCGCCTCCTCGGACACCACGCCGCAGAACGCGTCGTAGTCGATCAGCTCGGTGATCTTCTCGCCGGCCGGGTCCTTGCGGATCTTGATGGTCCGGTAGGTCATCTCCAGCGCGTCGTAGACCATCAGCCGGCCGAGCAGGGTCTCCCCGATGCCGGTGATCAGCTTGATCGCCTCGGTGACCATGATCGAGCCGATGGACGCGCACAGCACGCCGAGGACGCCGCCCTCGGCGCAGGAGGGAACCATGCCCGGAGGTGGCGGCTCGGGGTAGAGGTCCCGGTACTGCGGACCGTGCTCCTCCCAGAACACGCTGACCTGGCCCTCGAACCGGAAGATCGACCCCCAGACGTAGGGCTTGCCCAGCAGCACGGCCGCGTCGTTGACCAGGTACCGGGTGGCGAAGTTGTCCGTGCCGTCCACGATCAGGTCGTAGTCACGGAAGATGTCCAGCGCGTTCTCGCTGGACAGGTGCACCTGGTGCAGGTTCACCTTCACGAACGGGTTGATCTCGGCGATCGAGTCCCGCGCCGACTCGGCCTTGGGGCGGCCGACATCGGACAGGCCATGGATGATCTGGCGCTGCAGGTTGGACTCGTCGACCACGTCGAACTCGACAATGCCCAGGGTGCCGACCCCGGCCGCGGCCAGGTAGAGCAACGCGGGACTGCCCAGCCCGCCGGCACCGACCACGAGGACCTTCGCGTTCTTCAGCCGTTTCTGCCCGTCCACCCCGACATCCGGGATGATCAGGTGTCGGCTGTAGCGCGCGACCTCCTCCTTGGTGAGCTCCTGAGCGGGCTCGACGAGCGGCGGAAGGGACATCGACTCCTCCGTAACGATTCGCATCCGGCTCGATGACCGGATACTTCGATTGTCCTCTACCTGACCAACAACCCGGGCAACCCCGGTCTTCCCGTTCCCATCTGGTGAAACTCAGCAGCCCTGGACCTGGGATCAGCTCGGCGGGTCGGCCGGTGAGTAACCGCCGCCCTGCGGGTAGGGCCACGCGTTCACCCGGCAGACCTTGTCGTCGCGGCGCAGCGCACCCCGGGCGCCCGGCTCGACGTTGTTCACGTCGTAGACGTAGTCGTCGGCCACACCGTAGGTCTGCTCCATCATCACCGGCGCGAGCCCGCCGTCGGTGGCGCAGCCGACGTCATGGTCGCCGAGCACCTCGCCGACCTCGTGGTTGATCGTGTACTCCCGGTAGAGCCCGAGGTCCCCGTCGAAGGCGAGCGCGCCGCGCACCCAGCGGGCCACGTTCAGCACGACCTTCTTGCCGGCCGGCACCCAGCAGGATGCCTCGAACCGGGTGACGAAGCCGCAGAGGTCGGCCCGGTGGTCGGTGTCCGGGGTGGTCAGCTCGATGGTGAAGTCGGGGGTGGCGAAGGTCGAGTCGACCTGTTGCAGGTCGACCGAGCCGGCCGCGAGCCAGCCGCGCGGGTCGGCCACGATCGCCTGCACGGTCTGGGTGAACGCATCGTCGCCGGCGTAGACGGCCGGATCGATGCCGTCCTCGACGGCGACCTGGTAGTGGTAGACCCGCGCACCGGGTTTGCCGACCACCGGGCTGTTGCCGGGCAGGATGCGCCAGGTCCCCGTGCCGGACTGCGCGTACGTGCCGCCGGCGGGCAGCACGGCGGTGCCGCCGGTCGGGTTGACCGCGGTCGCCCCGCCCTCGGTCGCCTCGGGTGTGCCGGCGGCGGTGGCCGCGGACCCGAGCGCGTTGTTGCTCGGTCCGGTCAGGTTCACCACCACCAGGATGGTGACCAGGGCGAGCACCGGGATCGCGTAGATCCGCCACCCGTAGGCCGCCAGCCAGCCGCGTTCCCGGTCCCCGTTGCCGCCCGTGCCGGCGGCCGGGCGGGCGGTGGGCGGGTCGGCGCCGGGTCGCCAGGACGCGGCCAGCGGCTCGGCGTCGGTCCGGCGGTTGCCCCGGGCGTAGCGCTGCTCGTCCGGGCGGAACCGGACGGTGTCGGCTGACGGGCGGAGCACGAGTCCGCTCTCGCCGGCCGGGGCTAACTCCGGGTCGGCGGTGCCGTCCGGGTCGAGCACCGGATGGTCCGTGCGGTCGGGCTCAGCACCGGAACCGGCGGTTGGCCGATCTGTCACCGCTCCGTGTCCTTCCCGTGCCCTTGCGCGACGGGAAGAGCGTGCCACACCGGACGAGCGGAGGACACCGGCAGATCGGCCGGCCGCTCACCACTCGTCGGCGGCGACCGCGTCCCACATGCCCAGCACCGCGCGGGCCACCGAGACCGGCCGCTCCATCTGGGCGACGTGGCCGGTGCGCGGCAGCACCAGCAGCCGGCCGCGCGGCAGCACCTGGGCCGTCCGCGGCGCCTTGCGCACGGTGACCAGTTTGTCCCGGTCGCCCCAGACGACCAGGGTCGGCGCGGCCACCCGGGCGGCCACCGCCCACAGTGACCGGTCGCCGCCGGTCAGCCAGGCCCGGAACAGCGCGTTCGTCGCGTCGGACAGGCTCCGGCCGGCCCACGGCATGGCCAGCCGTTCCTCGTACTCGCCGACGGCCAGCGCGACGCGGCCCGGCGAGACCCGGGCGGGCTCGGCGAAGCACAGCCGGAGCAGTTGGTCGGCCTGCTCGGCCGGGGTGACCTGGGACAGCGCCCGGCGCATCCGGCGGCCGAGCACCGGGATGACCGCGACCGCGATCCGCGGGTCGGACAGCCGGCGCGGGTTGGGCCGCAGATCGGGCATGGCCGGCGAGACGAGCGTCAGCGTGCGCACCAACTCGGGTCTGGCCGCGGCGACCAGCAGCGCGATCGCACCGCCCATCGAGTTGCCGACCAGGTGCACCGGCCCGTTGCCGAACTCGGCAATGGCCGACACCACCACGTCGGCGAAATCGGTCAGCCCGAACAACACCGGGCGACCGCTGGGCAGCGTGCCGCGCTCCGGTGGCGCCGACCGCCCGAAGCCGGGCAGGTCGACCGCGATCCCGGCGGACCGTCCGGACAGCTGGCCGGACAACTCGGTCCAGTTCGTCGCCGAACCGCCGAGACCGTGCACGTAGACGGTGGTCGGTGCGTCGGCCGGGCCGGGCGTCTCCCGGATGTGCAGCCGCAGGCCGGGCAGGTCCACCTGGCGGCCTGGCCAGGGCTCCATCGGCTCCGGGATCGGCGGCAGCGGGTCGGTGGCCAGCGGCACCCTGGTGAGCAGTGGCTTGGCCGGCGCGGCGGCCGATCGCAGCAGAGTCATCCCTCCAGGATGCGTCGAGGTTGCTCGGTCGGCGAGACAGGAAGTGAGAGCGTGCTCACAGGGACGAGGCCAATGGCCTGACCAAAGGTGGCCATCGGTCCTCGCAGTCGATGATTACTTGCGAGTAAGGTCGGAAGCTGGCTGGACGGCAATCCCGTCCGGTCATCGATCGAGCCGGAGGACACGATGACCGATACCGTGCAGCAGGGCGGGATGCCCACCGGCCGGGGCGTGCGACTGCCCCGGACCGCCAGGCGGGCCCAGCTGCTGGCCGCCGCGCAGGATGTGTTCGTGGCCAACGGCTATCACGCCGCCGCGATGGACGAGATCGCCGAGCGCGCCGGGGTCAGCAAGCCGGTGCTGTACCAACACTTCCCCGGCAAGCTGGAGCTGTATCTCGCGCTGCTGGAGACACACGTCGACGAGCTGGTCTCACGGGTGCGTGCGGCGCTCGATTCCACCACGGACAACAAGCTGCGGGTCCGTGCCGCGGTTGGAGCGTTTTTCGACTTCGTGGATGGCGAGGGACAGGCCTACCGGATGGTGTTCGAGTCCGATCTGCGTGGTGAGCCCGCCGTTCAGGACGCCGTTGAGCGGGCCACGTCGTCCAGCGTCGCGGCGATCACCGACACGATCACCGCGGATGCCGGGCTTGATGAGCACCACGCCCGGTTGTTGGCTGTCGGGTTGGTCGGATTGAGTCAGGTCAGCGCCCGGGCATGGCTGGATGCGGATCGACAGCCGGAGAAGGACGAGGCGGTGGCGTTGATCTCCACGCTGGCCTGGCGGGGAATCGGAGCCGGTTTCCCGCTGCAGAAGGAGAACTGAGCGGCACTGGGTCGCTTCGCTCCTGGCCTGGACGTCGCTGTCGCGACAGGCCGCGCCAGCGGTCGTGGCGCTGGGTCAAGGGTTGGCCCGAAGGGTCAGTCGCCGCCAGGCGAC
>DATATV010000100.1:0-1926 GCA_036268615.1 Pseudonocardiaceae bacterium | reverse complement strand
CCCGGCCAGCGCGAACAGGCACGGCCAGCCCTGCTGCCCGACCTGGTGGGCGGTGGCGCACAGGGCGACCAACTCGTCACCGGAAAGGTCCTGTGCCTCGTCGATCAGGAGCGCGAGCCCGCAACCGAGTTCGGCGGCGGCACCGGAAAGGTCCTGCACGAGCTTGGCCAGGTCGGTCTCCAGTGCGCCGGTGTCGGCGCCGCCGCCAGGCGCGTCATCGAGGTCCAGCCCGAAGCTCCACGACCCCGCCGAGTCCACGACGGCTCGGAAGCTCATCGCGGTGCGCAGCGCCTTCAACACCCGGCGCCCGGCCGACGGCCGGGCCAGGTCGCTCAACGGTCCGTGCAGGGCAGTGGCCAGCAGTTCGCGCAGCGGTTTGCCGGCACCGGCCTCGACCTGCGCCACCAACCAGTCGCGCCGCAAAGCCGCGGAGCTCAGACTCGACAGCAGCACCGTCTTGCCGACGCCCCGCAGGCCGTAGAGCGCCAACGGCTGTGCGCCGCGACCGACCTCGAGCCGCTGCAGCGCGACCGAGAACGACTCCTGTGCGGCCTCCCGACCCACCAGCGCTGGTGGGCGCAGGCCGGCGCCGGGGGAGTAGGGGTTCCGGACCGGGTCCACCAGCCAACTGTAGCTGTGTGTATGTCAGTGTAATGAGTTCTTACACACAGCTAGATTTTCCTACCTCACCGGGAGTCGGGTACCGATGAACTCCAACTGCTCCGCGGTCTGGGTACGCCAGTAGCCGAAGCCGTGGCCGCCCTTGCCGAACGACGTGACCACCGCCGACTGATGGGGGAGCGCGACGAACCGGCGGACCTGGTCGTAGAACGGGTCCTGCTTGCCGCAGACGATCCGGACCGGGATCCCGGCCAGCTTCGCGACACCGGCGGGCACGTCGTTCGCCGCGAAGTCGGCCGCCGAGTCGAACGCGACCGGTGAGGCGTGGCGGTAGCTGTCGAACAGCGCGGGCGCGAAGGCAGCCACCGCGGCGACACCGGCCGACCCGAGGCGCTCGGCCAGCAACAGCGCGCCGTAGCCGCCCATCGACCAGCCGAGCAGGCCGATGCGGTCGGTGTGCAGCCCCCGTCGAGCGAGTGCGGGCAGCAGTTCGGTCCGGATCATCGTCTGGACGCCGCGGCCGTCGGCGCGGTCGTGCCAGTACGAGGTCGGGCCGGCTTCCACGGTGACGATCGCGAAGGCGGGGACGCCGGACGCAACTACGGCGGCCTGAGCCTTCTGCAGGCCGACCTCGTCTGGAGACAACCCGGTTTGGTAGGTGTCGCCTCGCCCGTAGAGCGCCAGAACTATCGGCAGGTTGTCATTCGGCCTGGGCCAATAGGGGTAGCAGATCGCGAAGTCGACCAGGCCGTTTCTCATGTGGGACGAGGGGAACGACCCCGTGACCACCTTGCCGCGGGTCGGAACAGCCGCCTTCGGTCCGGGCACCGCGAGGGTCTGATCGACATCGGGACTGGTGGGCCGATGCATCTTGTAGATCGCCCAGCCGGCTGGCCCGAGCCCCGCGACCTCGGCCGCCGCCGCGGCGCTGAGACCGAGGAACCCGCGGCGGGTCAGCGACATTCGATCTCCCGGCCTGACAACGAGAAAGCCCGTACCTGATGCTAAATCGGATACGGGCTTTCTCGTGGTGCGAAGCCTTACAGCACTCGATCGAACTACAGCACTCGATCGAACTACAGTGCTCGATCGAACTACAGCGGCAGGCCCAGGATGTTCAGGCCGTCCGAGGAGTTGGTGGTGCCGGTCGGGTCGGTGCAGTTCTCCAACTCGTGGGCGTAGCTCAGCGCGGTCGCGATCGGGATCGCGAAGGAGTCCTGCGCGGGGCCGTCGTCGTTGCCGCGGGAGAACTCACCGGCGGTGTCCATGCCGACCACCTGGCCGGAGGTGTTCACCAGCGGGCCG
>DATATV010000099.1:0-25953 GCA_036268615.1 Pseudonocardiaceae bacterium | reverse complement strand
CCAGGCGACCTGCCAGAAGCCGATGCCCGACGCGGCCCAGGCCATCCCGTTCTGGACCTCGGTCGCCAGCACGTTCAAGGGCAACAACGCGGTCATCTTCGACCTGTTCAACGAGCCCTATCCCGACCGGGCGACCGGCAGCGAGGCCAGCGGCTGGGCGTGCTGGCGGGACGGCGGCAGCTGTCCGGGCATCTCCTACCCGGTGGCCGGGATGCAGGCGATGGTCAACGCGGTGCGGTCCACCGGCGCGGCGAACGTGCTGATGCTCGGCGGGCTGGCCTACTCCAACGACATGACCGGCTGGTTGCAGTACGAGCCGACCGACCCGGACCACAACCTGGTCGCCTCGACCCACTCGTACAACTTCAACAGCTGCTCCAGCCAGTCCTGCTGGACCAGCCAACTGGCGCCGGTCATCGCCGCTGTTCCGATGATCGCCGGGGAGATCGGCGAGAACGACTGCTCGGCCGGTTACGTCAACTCGTTGATGAGCTGGCTCGACTCGGAGCACACCGGCTATCTCGCGTGGACCTGGAACGCGTGGGACTGCTCCAGCGGCCCGTCGCTGATCACCGACTACACCGGCACGCCGACCGCCTACGGCGCCGGCTACAAGGCACACCTCCAGACAGTGGGCTGACCAACAAGAAGGGGCCGGCCGGGCGAACCCGGCCGGCCCCTTCTTGTTGGTCCTGATATCCGCCTGAACTACCGGGGCGCGGTGACCGCGTCCACAATGTCGATGACGAACACCAGGGTGTCGTCGGCCTGCACGTCCGGCGCGTCGCCCTGGGTGCCGTAGCCGAGCGCGGGCGGAACGGTCAGCAGCAACCGGCTGCCCACCGTCCGGCCGCCGAGGCCCTGTTCCCAGCCGGCCAGCACCTGGCCCGCGCCGAGCTGGAACGCCTCGGGGAAGCCGCGGGCCCAGGACGAGTCGAAGACCTTGCCGGTGCGCCAGACCACGCCGGTGTACTGCACGATCACCGTCTGCCCGTTGGTGATCGGCCGGCCGTTGCCCCGGCGCAGCACGGTGGTGGTCAGCGCGGCCGGTGGGGTCGCCTTGCCGGGCACGGTGATGGTCGGCCCGGCGCTGCCGTCGCGGACCGTCGGCTGGCCGGCGGTGGGGTGGTAGGGCTGGGTCGTGCCGCTCGCCGTCGTGCGGTCGCCGACCGTGCCGAGCAGGTCGAACACGAACACCAGGGTGTCGCTGCCCATGATGTTGGCCTGCGGGTCGCCCTGCGTGCCGAAGCCGTCCTTGGGCGGCACCACCATCAGCACCCGGCTGCCGATCCGCTGCCCGGCGAGCTGCCGCCAGGCGGGCATCGCGGTGGACAGTGCGAGGCCCTGTGGCTGCTGGTTGGTGTAGCTGTCCACCACCTCGCGGTCGCCGGCCCACACCTTGCCCTCGACGTGGAACACCACGAAGTCGTTGTGGCCCACCACCGGACCCGCGCCCGCGGCGAGCGTGCACACCCGCAGCGCGCCACCCGGACTGCCGTTGGGCACCGAGATCACCGGATCGGTGCCCGGCGCGCCGGCCACCGTCGGCAGGTCGCTGCCGGAGCAGCCGGCCTGCGCCGGGCTGCCGCCGCAGCCGGTCAGTACCGCCCCGGCGAGCAGCGCTGCCGAGGCGACGGCGAACATCGTTGTTCTGGCCTGTGCCATCGTTTCCCTCACAGATCAGGCGGGCAGGGGACGCGCGCACCAGCGCTGGTGCGCGCGTCCCCTGCTCGTGGGTGGGATCAGAAACCCGCCGGTGGGCTCACCGTCGGGAACAGCTGGGCGAACGTGTCGAACGCGGTCGCCACGTCGGCCTCGGCCCAGAACCGGTGGTAGTTGAACACCGGGGCCGCGCCGCCGTTGAGGTAGGCCTGGACCTTCGGCCACGCCGGGTCGTTGCGGTACCAGGGACGGATGGACAGGAAGGTGTTGGTCGAGGAGTTGACGGCCACGCCACCGGGATAGGTGCCGCTCCACCCGGCGGGCACGTAGACGCCCTCCTGGGTGCTGGTGCTGTAGGGGGCGGTGAAGTTGGAGTAGTCGGTCCGGGTCTCCGGCGCCGAGTAGCCCAGCGCGTCACCGAAGTACTTGTGCACCACATCGATGATGTTCTGGGCCGCGGTCTCCGCCGTCGTGTTGCCCGACTTGGCCGCGTAGTACTCGTAGACCTTGGCCAGCGAGGTGGCCACGCCGAGGTCGGTCGAACTGCCCGACGCCGTCACGTGCAGGCCGGTGTTGGCCGCCGGCGCGGTCGAGCCGGAGGTGTAGCTCGCGCCGGGCTGCCCGGTCCAGGTCAGCGTGCCCGGTGTGGTGAGCGTGCCAGTGCTCGGATTGACCGTGGTGACCGACTCCGCCCACGGCACCCACTTGTCCAGAATCGCCTTCGCCTGGGCGTTTCCGGTCTCGTAGTAGTACTCCGCGATGCGTTCCACCGGCCAGGTCTGATAACCGAACCACTGGTTGCTCGGCGGGTTGTGGTACTCCGGCTCGGGGTCGTAGTACATGCCGTCGAAGGTCGGGTCACCGGTCGGCGGCTTGCTCAGGTCGCCGTAGTCGCCCTGCCAGTTGTTCTCCACCCCACCGGCGATGCCGCCCTCCGCGGACTGCAACCACTGGTACAGGTTGAGCTGGGTGGTCAGGCTGGTGGACCAGTCCGCCTTCGCCGTCGGCGACTTCGGGGTCAGGTCCGGATCGGTGGACAGCGCGTAGGCCGCCAGCGGATTCTGGTAGCCCTCGTGGATGGCGTCACCGCTGATCCGCCAGGACCAGCTGCCGTCCGACGCGCCGCCCCAGGCGTAGTACCAGGACAGCAGATAGGTGTCCTCATTGGACTTACTGGTGCCGGCCGGGCAGGCCGCCGAGCCGACCTGGCTGCACGTCGCGCTGATCTGCTTGAAGTACTTGTCGAACATCGAGTAACGCAGGTAGTCGCCGAGCTCGGCGGCCTTGTTCAGGGTCGCCTGCACGCTCGCGGTCTTGCCCTGGGCCTTGGCGAAGGTGTCCGCCCAGAACGCGGCCTGCACCATCCGCGCGTCGGCGTCCGGCGCGTCGGTGTACTTGTACTGCGTGGCGAAACTACCGCCACCGTTGTTGAACAGGTCCAGGAAGCCGTTGGGGCCACCGAACTTGAACACGTCGCAGTCCGGCTGCGGGATGGTGTCCCAGACCGACTCCTCCGGGCCGCGCTGGTAGGAGTTGATCCAGCTGGGCGTGGACGTGCCGTCCTCGCACTGGCCGAAGCCGTAGCGGTTGTCGGTGTCCATGATCCACGACGGCGCGTAGATGTTCGCGGTGCCGTAGGTCGACTGGAGTTCGGCCGAGATCGGGTCGGACCCGACCGACACCGAGGAGTTGAGCGCGACCGGGTAGTCGCTGGGACTGGGCTCCTCCGGGCCGTAGGTGGCCGGCGCGCTCGCCTTGTAGGTGGACTGGCCGGGCTGCTCGCTCGCGTTGGGGATCATGTACTGCTCCATGTTCGCCCACGCGTTGGTGAAGCCGGTCCAGTCGCCGGTCACCCGGCCGTAGTCGGCCTCCATCCACAGCCAGTAGCTGTAGGTCTCCGAGGTGGTCTCGTGCCCGTAGTCCGGCGCCTCGACGATCAGCGTCTCAACCGAGTGGTACGGGATGCCCTTCGGACTGAAGTACCCGTTGGCCGGGTTCTTGATCTCGTTGTACAGCGACAGAAACCAGGTGTCGTAGGTCGAGGCCGACCCGGACTGGGCCGCCTCGGTGACGGCCACCTTCGCCGCGGTGTAGCCGGTCGCCGACAGCGTGATGGTCCCGTTCGCGCCCGCGTCCGCCGCGTTGGTGCCGGCCGCGACGGTGACCCGCTGCGCGGTGTTCCAGTTGGCGGTGGTGAAGGTGAGCGTGCCTCCCGCGCTGACGGTCAGGTCCGGGTCACCGGTCACCGCTGCGGACACGGTGACGTTCGCGCTCGGCTTGGCCGACAGGCTCACCCCGAACGTGCCGGTGCCGCCCTGCTGCACGGTCAGCGAGACCGGGTTGACCACCACACTGGCGGCTTCGACGGTGATCGCCACCGGGTCGGAGGTGCTGCTCTGTCCGAGGTTGTCGGTGGCCACCGCGGTGAGCGAGTAGCTGCCGGCGGCCACGTTGGTCCACTGCACCGCCCACGGGCTGGCCGAGGCGACGCCGACCAGCGTGTTGCTGTTGGTGCCGGTGCTCGCGTAGAAGGACACCGACGCGACACTGCCGGTGCTCGTCGCGTTCGCCTGCAGGGTGATCGCCGAGCCCGGCGTGAAAATTTCAGCCGCGGTCGGGCTGGTGATCGAGACCGTCGGCGGCGCCTGGGTCGGCGGTGCCTGCGATCCGTTGCAGGTGGTGCCGTTCAGGGTGAACACCGTCGGCGCGGTATTCGTGCCGCTGTAGCTGAAATTTCCACCGATCTGGGTGGACGCGCCGGTGGCCAGACTGCCGTTCCAGCTGACATTGGTGACGGTCACCGCTTTGCCGCTCTGCGTCCAGTTCCCGCTCCAGCCCTGGGCGAGCGTCTGGTTGCCGGTATACGAATAGCCCAGCGTCCAACTGGTCAGCGCCGGGCCATTGTTGGTAATGGTCACCGCAGCGGTGAAACCGGTGCCCCAGTCGGTGGTGGTGGAATAGCTGACCTGGCACGCGGGAGTGGTCGCGGCCGGTCGGGCGGCCGGGACAACCGCGCTGGTCGGAGCGTTCCCGGCGGCCGCGGCGCCACCGGAGCCGGCGCTCAGCGCGCCGAGCAACAATGCGGTACAGCCGAGCCAACTGGCCAACATACGTAACCGAGTGTGTCGTAGTCGCTTTTTCCGCATGGGTAACATCGCCCTGCTCCTCAGAATTGAGCCGGAATTCCACCCACGCCCCTTGCCGGACGGTGCCATGGGGTGCGTCGGAGGGGAAGTGGGAGCGCTACCACGCTCCCTGGCGCGACGGTAACACCGGGCCTGGAGCGACGGAAGTTGTTGTCATCCGGCCGAACCTGTTGCCTGGCGGTGGATAGCTCGGGTGCGGCCGGTTGGTGCGGGGGAGCGGTGCCGAGGTCGGCGCGGAGCGGGTCAACGGATCGTTGTCTGGCCGTGTCGGCGGTGTTACCGTCCGTTTGGTAGCGCTCCCAGCGTGATGAATCTCGTTGAAGGGAGTTCTGCAGCGCTGACCGGGCGCGTATTCCGCCATTTCGCGCAGTCGACCGGGAGAGTCCGATATGAAAGGTCGTCCGTTATCCAGGGCACCACGCCTACCTTTTCGCCGCGCGCTGATCGCGGCCTCGGCCGCATTGCTCGCCAGTGGACTGGCGGCGGTCGCGGTGTCCCAGGCGCACGCGGCAGGCGCGTGCACCGTGCAGTATCAGGTGCAGAATGACTGGGGCGCCGGCGCCACCGTCAACATCAACCTGACGAACAACGGCTCCGCGCTGACCACGTGGTCGTTGGGCTTTTCCTTTGCCGGCAACCAACAGGTGAGTTCGGGCTGGAACGGCACGTACAGCCAGGCCGGCGCCGCGGTGACCGTGGCCAGCCTCAGCTACAACGGCGCGCTGGCCACCGGAGCGTCCACCAGCACCGGCTTCAACCTGACCTACTCCGGTACGAACGCGGCGCCGACCGCGTTCACCCTCAACGGAACCACCTGCAACGGCGGTGGCACCACCCCGCCGCCGACCACCACCACCACAACCACGACAACCACCCCGCCGCCGACCACGACGACCACCACGACCACGACCGGCGCGTCGCCACCCCCGGGCACGCACGTGGCCAACCCGTTCGTGGGCGCGTCCGCCTATCTGAACCCGGACTACACCAAGGAAGTCCAGGCCCAGGCGAGCGCCGACGGCTCGACCGTTGAGTCCGACGTGGCCAAGTACCCGACCGGCATCTGGATGGACCAGATCGCCGCGATCGCCGGTACCAGTGGCCGGATGGGCCTGCAGGCGCAGATGGACGCGGCCCTGGCCAAGGCGAGCAGCGGACCGGAGACCATCGAGGTGGTCATCTACGACCTGCCCGGCCGCGACTGTGCGGCGCTGGCGTCCAACGGCGAGATCCCGGCGACCGCCGCCGGGTTGACCGAGTACGAGTCGCAGTACATCGACCCGATCGCGGCCATCCTGGGCAACAGCAAGTACAGCAGCAGCAACCTGCGGGTGGTGGCGATCATCGAGCCGGACTCGCTGCCCAACGCGGTCACCAACCAGAGTCTGGCCACCTGCCAGGCGGCGACCCCGTTGTACGAGGCCGGCACCGAGTACGCACTGAACAAGTTGCACGCGATCCCCAACGTGTACAACTACATGGACATCGCGCACTCGGCCTGGCTGGGCTGGTCGAGCAACATGGGCCCGGCCGCCCAGGAGTTCGCCAAGGTCGTGCGGGCCACCACGGCCGGCTTCAACAGTGTGGACGGCTTCATCAGCAACACGGCCAACTACACGCCGACCACCGAGCCCTTCCTGCCCAACTCGACGCTACAGGTCGGCGGGCAGCAGCTGGACTCGGCGAACTTCTACCAGTTCAACCCGTTCTTCGACGAGCACACCTACGACAACTCGATGTACAGCACGCTGGTGTCGGCCGGATTCCCCAGCCGAATCGGCTTCCTGATCGACACCTCGCGCAACGGGTGGGGCGGCTCCGGCCGGCCGACGGCGCTCAACAGCTCGCCGACCACGCCACAGGCCTACGTGCTCGCCAACAAGATCGACGAACGGTCCTTCCGCGGTGACTGGTGCAACCAGGACAACGCGGGTATCGGGGCGCGCCCGCAGGCGCAGCCGTTCGGCAGTTCGGACCACGTGATCGCGTTCGTGTGGATCAAGCCGCCGGGTGAGTCCGACGGTGACTACCCCACGTCCACGCACACCCACGGTGACCCGCACTGCGACCCGAGCGGTACCAACACCGACGGCAACGGCGGCACCTACTCGACCGGTTCGTTCCCCGGCTTCGACGTGCCCGCCGGACAGTGGTTCAACGCCGAGTTCACCCAACTGGTGCAGAACGCGTTTCCGGCCATGTCCTGATCCTCGTTCCTGACCCACCGGCAGCCGGCCCGGACGCCTCGTGCGTCCGGGCCGGTTCGGTCCGCCAAGGCTCGGTTGATGCTCCCCTGAGCCGTTCGCTGTTGTTGTTAGCTGTGAAGGCCGAGCTGCTGTTAACGGACCGAGTTCCGGAACCGTGAAGAGGTCTAGACCTCTTTGGGAAAGGTCCCTAACATGAACGGCACGCACCCATCCGGTTACGTTCCGTCCCCAGGTTCGTCTCGTGCGGTAACCGGACTTCCTCGGCCATTTCGAGGCACAGGAGTAGTCATGCGCGCCTTTTTCCGATTGTCCAAGCCGATCCGGTGGCTGGTGGCGTTGTCCGCGCTGGCCCTGGTGGCGGGGGCGGCCACGGCCACCGCGGCGGTCGCGCCCCAGGCCGGTTCGCCGGTCAACATCTGGCTGACCAGCACGTCCGACTCCACTGGCCGCACGGTGACCAGAGGGCTGCAACAGCAGACCGCGTCATCCTTCGCGACCGGCACCGCCAGCGGCGGCAACACCATCGACGTCAACGACAACCAGACCTACCAGCAGTTCACCGGAGCCGGCGCCTCGTTCACCGACAGCGCGGCCTGGCTGATGAACAGCAGCGGCGCGCTCTCGGCCAGCACCCGCAGCGCGGTGATGACCAAGCTGTTCGACCCGACCAACGGGATCGGGCTGTCCTTCCTGCGCAACCCGATGGGCGCCTCCGACCTGGCCCGTACCGCCTACACCTACGACGACCAGCCGGCCGGCACCACCGACCCGACGCTCGCGCACTTCTCCATCGCGCACGACCTGGCCGACGTGGTGCCGCTGACCAAGCAGGCGCTCGCGCTCAACCCGGCGCTCAAGGTGATGGCCACCCCGTGGAGCGCGCCGGCCTGGATGAAGGACGACGACCAACTGACCCAGCCGGGCTGGCTCCAGTCCCAGTACTACGCGGCCTACGCCCAGTACTTCGTCAAGTACATCCAGGCCTACCAGGCCCAGGGCATCCCGATCTCGTTCGTGTCCGCGCAGAACGAGCCGACCTGCTGCTCGGGTTACCCGTCGATGAGCTGGAACGGCGCGGGCCTCGACTACTTCACCGCCAACGACCTGCTGCCCGCCTTCCACGCCGCCGGCATCAGCACCAAGACGCTCGCGTTGGACTGGAACTGGGACTCCTACGCCAGCTACGGCGCTCCCGAGGCGACCGACCCGACCGTGGAGAACGACTCGGACTTCGGCGGCATCGCCTGGCACGGCTACGAGGGCGATGTCAGCGAACAGACCACCGTGCACGACCAGAACCCGGCCGTCGACGCCTACGACACCGAGCACGCCGGTGGTACCTGGATCGCCAACCAGCAGCAACAGGACATGCTCGACATCATCGACTACACCCGGAACTGGGGTAAGACGGTCACCAAGTGGACGCTGGCGGTGGACCAGACCATGGGCCCGCACGACGGCGGCTGTAGCACCTGTACCGGCCTGATCACCGTGCACAACGGCGATGCCCGGAGCGGTCAGGTCGACTACAACATCGAGTACTACGACATGGGCCAGTTGACGAAGTTCGTCAAACCCGGCGCGTACCGGGTGGCGTCCACGGCGAACGGCAACGTGCCCAACGTCGCCTTCCACAACCCGGACGGTTCGACCGCGCTGGTGGCCTACAACAACACCAGCAGTGCCCAGACGGTCAAGGTGAACTGGGGCAACCAGACGTTCAGCTACTCGCTGCCGACCATGACCTCGGCGACCTTCACCTGGACCGGTTCCCAGTCCGCGGACACCACCGCGACCGGCCGGATCACCGGCCTCGGCGGCCAGTGCACCGACGTGGCCGCCGGCAACGCCACCGACGGCACCGCGGTCGACCTCTACACCTGCAACGGCACCGAGGCGCAGTCCTGGACGGTGGAGCCGGACGGTTCGGTGCAGGCGATGGGCAAGTGTCTCGACGTGACCAGCGGCTCGACCGCCAACGGTGCGGCGGTGGACCTGTACTCCTGTAACGAAAGCGGCGCTCAGGTCTGGAAACGCAGCGGCTCCGAGTTGATCAATACCCAGGCGAACAAGTGTCTGGACGCGACGAACAACAGTTCGGCCAACGGTACGAAGCTACAGATCTGGAGCTGTACCGGCACGGCTAACCAACTGTGGAACGTCGGCGCCTGACCGACCCGGCGGGCGCCGTCGAAACCGGGCCTCCCGGCCACGCGACACGGCCGGGAGGCCCGGTTTTCGCGGACTGAAACACCCGTCCGGACCCGAATGTCAGATCGGACCGTTACCGTAGCGAGATGAGCGTGCAGGAGCCGGTGGCCGAACTGGACAGCCGGTACAGCGAAAAGAACGCCAGCCCGCTGCCGTGGATCAGGGCGAAGTCCGAACTGGCCGAGGCCGAGCTGTTCTGGTTGACCACCGTCCGGGCCGACGGGCGCCCGCACGTGACCCCGCTGATCGCCGTCTGGCTGGATCACGGGCTGTACGTCTGTTCCGGGCCGGGGGAGCAGAAGGTGCGCAATCTCGCCGGCAACGCGCACTGTGCGCTCACCACCGGGAACAACACCCTCAACGAGGGACTCGACCTGGTGGTCGAGGGTCTGGCCAGACAGGTCGGCGACACGGCTCTGCTGACCCGGCTGGCCACCGAGTTCGAATCGAAGTACGGCGCCGACTGGCGGTTCACCGTGCGGGACGGCGCGCTGGACGGCGGCAACGGTCCGGTGCTGGTGTTCGAGATCGCGCCGGTCACCGCGTACGGGTTCAGCAAGGGCCCGTACGCACACACCCGCTGGCGGTTCTGACCACCGGATCACCGCGCGGTCAGCGCACCGTCAGCGGACCGTCACGGTGTGCGTGGCGCCGAGCGACCCGCCGACGGCGACGTCCAACACCAGCCGGTTGCCGGCGGAAACCACGGTGATCCCGGGATCTGCCGCGATGATGTGCCGGCCCGCGCCGCTGACGGTGACCCGCACGGTGTCCTGGGTCTGGGTAGGGTCAGCCAGCGCCAGCGTCCAGCCGCGGTCCGACGGCCCGAACATGACCGACGCGGGCCCCGACACGGTCACCCGGTCGACCGCCCCGGCCGCGAAGAACGACGCCCCCACGATGTCGCCGGGCAGCCGCACCGCCTGCACGGCCGCGGTGTTGGCCAGCACCGCCCACCGCCGGACCGACGCGGCGGTCCACCACGCCGACGCGCCCGGCAGCACGGCGTACGCGTAGTGCGCGCCGGCAGGATTCGGGCCGTGGTCGAGGACGATCTTCTGGTAGCGCCGGGTGTAGGGATCGGTGGTGCCGTGCGTGTTCGCGCCGGTGTCGACGCCGTACCAGGTGCCGGTGCGGTCCTCGCGCAGCACGGTCACCGCGGTCGACCCGTCCAGCAGCACGTAGCCGCCGACGCCGTCCAGTTGCAGCCACGTCGAATGCGGCAGTACCGAGGGCCGGCCAAGTGCGGTCGGGCCGGGCCTGCCGTCCACCAGCAGCGCGGCGGTGCCGCCCGTGCCGAGATTGCGGTTCTCGATCGTGGTGCGCACCCGGGCGCCGGACGCGTCGGTGATCGCCGCGCCGAGGCAGACCACCGCGTCCGGCGTGCAGAACCAGGACTTGCGACCGGACAGCGTGCCGTCCTGGGAGACGAAGTCCAGGCCGTGCGCGCCGTGGCCGTCGTCCAGCCGCGCACCGCCGGTCCACGCGTTCGGTGTCAGCGGGGGAGTGCTGGCCAGGGCCGGCGGGGCGCTGTCCTTCTCGGTGGTGCCGGGGAGCAGGGTCGCGTCGACGGTCGGCCAGTAGGCGTCGCTGTAGTGGCCCTGCTGGCCGGGCAGGAACGTGTAGAGGGTGCCGTCGCCGACGTACCAGCCGTGCAGGTTCTGGCCGTTGATCGCCTCGTACCGGCAGATCCGGGTCGAGCCGAGCCCGAGGGCGGCCGACCAGTCCTCGGTCACGTGCACCACCCGGTCCTCCTGCGGGAAGGTCCGGTGCACCGGCGTCAGCGGGGCGCGCCTCGGCCGGGTGGCGAGCAACTGTTCGGCGTACTCCACCTCCGGCACGCCGACCGGTTGCAGACCGCCGGAGAACCGCTGCACCCCGGTCACCTGGAGGTACGGCGCCCAGGTGCCCTGCGCGATCCAACTGGCGACCAGACCGGCGAAGGTCGACCGGTAGGGCTGTGGCGCGGTCCTGGCCAGCAGTACCACCGCGGCGATGAACTGGTGTCCGGCGTCGTGGCCGGTCTCGCCCTGCCGGGACAGCATCCGGCCACGGACCGGTTCCATCATCGAGCCGGCGAACAGGAACGGCGCGTAGACGTC
This sequence comes from Pseudonocardiaceae bacterium, assembly GCA_036268615.1. Taxonomy (GTDB): domain Bacteria; phylum Actinomycetota; class Actinomycetes; order Mycobacteriales; family Pseudonocardiaceae; genus DATATV01. The sequence goes on along the minus strand of DATATV010000099.1, from coordinate 14,625 downwards.
GGTGACCGTGTCGTAGAACTGTTGGCGCACCTCGGTGGTCAGCTCGTGCGCGGTGCCGTCGGTGACCTGGATCAGGCCGGCGGCCGCGGTCAGCAGCACCAATCCGTAGTGCCCCGGGTAGGGCACGTCGCCGTGCTGGATGAACGAGCCGTCGGGGTGGTAGCCGTCGCTGACGGTCACCCGGGCGACCAGGCTGGCCGCGCCGCCGCCGACCGTGTCGGTGACCGCGGCGATGCCGGTGGCGACCCGGTCCAGATCACCGGCGAGTGCGCCGGACACGACGGTGATCAGCGCCTTGTCCGCCCGGTTCGCGCCGGTCTCCACCAGCCCGGGGGTGACCGTGCGCTGGTTGGGGTCGGCGACAAAACGCAGTACCGGCAACAGATGCCGTTGCAGGTCAGCGGCAGGCAGCTGGTCGCCCAGCGCGACGAGGATCTGCAGCAGCCAGTAGGGCACACCGATCTCGTAGACGTACCAGTTGCCGATCTCGGCGGTGTTCTCGTTGTACTGTAAGCGATACAGCGTTTCGAGCGCGGTCAGGACCCGCTGTGGCTGGTCGGCGTGTGCGGACAGCGCCGAGCCGGGCGTGGCCCAGTCCACCGCGATGGTGCGCAGCCGGTAGTACATCAGCGGGAAGTAGTCGCTGCCCGACTGCACCGGCAGATCCGACCACAGCTGGTCGGCTCCGACGTCCATGCTCGCGTCGTAGCCGACGGCGACCTCGTCCAGCGCGGCGAGCGCGGTGGTTCTGTTGGTGGAGGCCAGGTTCTGACCGATCTGTAGCTCCCGGTAGGCGGCCACGATCCGCTCCGGGTCGGTCTGCGCGACCGGTGCGGACGCGGCGGCGGCCGTCGTGACCAGCGTGCCGCTGACCACCGTGGACAGTGCGGCGGCCGCGCCGTAGCCGATGAGTTCCCGACGGTTGAGCGCCATAACCCCTCCTCGTTCATATACCTGAACGCTGCCTTCGAGATGAACGCTCGTCAGGCAGAGGAACCACGGCGGATGACGCTAACCAGCCGGGTGCACACTGTCAATGAAACTTTCATGCGCCACAAGGAAACCTGCTGATCCGGGCACGTAAGACTGTGTCCACATACGTGAATGTCAATCGCTTGGCTGAATCGTTACCCGAAATGCCTTGTTTGCCTTCAGGGGCTCATGTGACCGTGGACACCCCTCTTGTGCGCGGGTCGCGCACCCACCTCACGAAACGAGGCGATCGGGTATGACGCAAGCGGCGACGGAGCCGGTGCGACGACAGATCAGCAGGATCACGCTGTACTTCTTCGGCGCACTCGGCGGCATCCTGTTCGGCTACGACCTCGGCGTCATCTCGGGGGTGCTGCCGTTCATCACCAAGGTCTGGAACCTGACCAGCTGGGACAAGGGCATCGTCACGGCGAGCATCTCGGTCGGCGCGATCTTCGGTGCCGCGTTCTCCATGCGGCTCAACGACCGACTCGGCCGGCGGCGCACGATCATGCTCGCCGCGGTGATCGTCATCGTCGGCACGCTGGCCGCGTCGTTCTCACCGAGCTTCACCCTGCTGGCCATCTCCCGGCTGGTCATCGGCGTCGGCATCGGCTTCTCCTCGGCGACCGTGCCGGTCTACCTGTCCGAACTCGCACCGGCCCGGTTGCGCGGCGCGCTGACCGCGCTGAACCAGATCTTCATCGTGCTGGGCATCCTGATCGCCTTCCTGGTCGACTACCTTCTCGGCCCGAGCGCGAACTGGCGGGCCATGCTGGCCGGCGCGCTGGTCCCGGCGATCGTGCTGGTCGTCGGCCTGACCCTGCTGCCGGAGACGCCACGCTGGCTGCTCCGGCAGGGCCGCGAGGAGGACGCCCGCTCGGTGCTGCGCAGCTCGCACGGCTCCGGCGCGGACATCGACGCCGAGTTGGCGACGATCCGCGAAGTCGTCCGGCTGGACACCGAACAGAAGGGTCGGCTGCGCGACCTGCTCGCTCCGTGGGTGCGGCCGATGCTGATCGTGGCGGTGCTGCTCGCGGTCGGTCAGCAGTTCAGCGGCGTGAACGCGATCAACGCCTACTTCCCGACGATGCTGATCAGCCTCGGCCTGGCCACCCAGGCGGCGCTGCTGTCCGGGGTGTTGCTGGGCGTGACCAAGTTCCTGTTCACCGCGTGGGTGGTGTTCGTGGTGGACCGGTGGGGCCGCAAGCCGCTGCTGCTGATCGGCAACGTGGTCATGGTGCTCACCCTGATCGGCGCCGGAGTGGTCGTGCTGGACGTGCACAACACCAACCTGCGCGGCGTGTTGATGCTGGTCATGCTCATCCTGTACCTGGTCGGCTACGAGCTGGGCTGGGGTGCGGTGGTCTGGGTGATGATGGCCGAGATCTTCCCGCTCAAGACCCGCGCGGTCGGCATGGGCGTCGGGTCGGTCGTGCTCTGGGCGGCCACCGGTGTGGTCACCGCGATCTTCCCGATCATCTCCGACGCGCACGCGCTGGGCATCGGCTATTCGATGTGGCTGTTCGCGGGGATCAACGTGGTCCTGTTCGCGCTCACCAAGTGGCTGGTCCCGGAGACCAAGGGACGCAGTCTGGAACAGATCGAGCTGGACCTGCGGGGTCGCACCCCGCACGCCAAGGTGAAGGTCTGACCGCGGTCGCTTCATGATGGGGGTCGGCGCATCGTCCCCGGTGGAGCGACAGACGAACGAGGAGTGCCATGGCCCCGCCGGCGCAGATTCGCGGAACCCCCGACGAGACTGGTCGGCCGGGCGCGGAGGGCCCAGCCGCTGTCGACTCAGTTGCTGTTGATTCGGCTGCTGTCGATTCGGCTTCCGGAGTGAAGTCGGCGCGTCGGACGATCGAATTGCTTGAGGCGTTCGCCGCGAACCATGCCTGGATGTCGTTGAGCGAGCTGCACACCCGCACCGGATTCCCTCGATCCAGCCTGCACGGCCTGCTGCGTACGCTGCGGGATGTCGGCTGGATCGAGGCCGATGATGCCGGGACCAGGTTCCGGCTGGGGGTACGGTCGCTGATCTGCGGCACGGCGTATCTCGACCGCGACCCGGCGGTGCCCTATGCGACTGAGGCGTTGGAGCAGGTCCGCGAGCAGACCGGGTTCACCGCGCACTTCGCCCGGCTGTGTGCTGCCCAGGTCGTCTATCTGGAGACTCGGGAGTCCCGGCATTCCCTGCATCTGGTCTCCCGGGTCGGCCGTACGTTGCCGGCCCATGCCACCTCATTGGGCAAGGCGTTGCTTGCCGAGTTGGCCGATGGCGAGCTGACCAAGCTGCTTCCCGCTGTGCTGCCTTCGCTTACGGCGCAGACCATTACTTCTCGTGAGTTGTTGCGGGACGAACTGGCTGTTGTTCGCGAGCGGGGGTATGCGACCGAGCGGGAGGAGGGGACCGCCGGGGTTGCCTGTGTTGCCGCCGTTGTGTCCTATCGGATTCCGGCCACCGACGCGATCAGCTGTTCCATGCCGGCCGACCGGGTCACCGAGGGGGAGGCCCATCGGATCGGCGGTTTGTTGACCGAAGTGGCGCGGGAGCTCGGGGGTCGGTTGCGTCGGGCTGGGATTCGGTAGGGGGCGCTGTCGCGCCAGCGACTCTCCAGCGCCAGGAGCGAAGCGACCCAGTGCCACTACGACCCCAAGTTCCCAACGACCCAACGACCCCGTCCACCTCTACCGTCCGACCGTGCGCACCGTGATCACGTGCTTTCCGGCCGGAATCCCCTGCAATGCCACGTAACCATTCGTCTCCCTGGCGCCATACCCGTGCCCGTTCACACCGTTCCACACCACCTGTCCGTCGACACTGACCTCGACCCGCTTGTTGTTGGTCGGGACCTCGATCACGCCGCTGGTGCCCTTCGGCGACTGCACCGTCAGGGTGAACGCGTTCGGGCCGTTACTGCGGGTCCAGCTGACGTCCAGCGGGCCGTGCGGGGTGGGTAGCTGACCTTTTGCCCAGGTCACCGTCCCGGGATGGGGTTGCACGGTGTAGGTCTGGAAGCCGGGGCCGGTGGGGGTGGCGCCCAGTAGATCATTGGTCAGGGCCGGCAGTACGCCGGTGGACCAGCCGTGTGCTGCTGACGTGTAGCCCTGTTCGTACATCGAGCCGTCGGCGCCGATGCCCTCCCAGTCGGTGGTACCGGGGTCGTTGCTGGCCATCCAACCGTACAACCGCTTGATCTCGTCGATCGCGGAGTCGGCCTGGCCCGACTGGAACCGGGCCTGGATGTCGGGGTACGACGTGAAGGCATACACCCGGGACGTGCCGTCGGACACCAGCGTGTTGTTGTCCATGAACGAGTTGCCGTACGGCAATGCGGTGGCCTGGCCGAGGTAGTCCAGGGCGGAGGTGGCCTGGGCCGTGCTGGTCACCCCGGCCAGCACGGCGATGCCGTTGCCGTCCTGGGCGTGGCGGACCGGGCCGGTGTTCGAGTCCAGGTAGGCGCCGACCGTCGGGTCCCACAGGTAGGTGTTGATCGCGGTGGTCACCGTCGCCGCGCGCTGCTGCCAGGCGGTGGCGTCCGTGCCGTGGCCGAGTGATGTTGCCATCGCGGCGGCGTCCTTGAGTGCCTCGACGTACAGCGCGTTGTAGTAGGTGACCTCACCGGTGCGCGGCAGGAACGCGTAGTCGCCGTAGCCGCTGGTGCCGTTCATGCCCTTGTCGAGCAGGCCGCGATCATCGGTGACCGACGGGTACCAGTTGTTGAGCACCTTGACCAGGTTGTTGTAGAAAGTCTTGGCGTAGCCGGTGTCCCCGCTGTACAGCACGTAGTCCCAGCTTGCCGTCACCCACCACAGTGGATAGTCGAACAGTGGAAGGGTGTAGTCGTTGATCGAGGCCGGTGGGATCCAGCCGTCGGCCCGTTGGTGGTTCGCCAGGTCGGCCAACACGTCCTCGGCGGCGGCGCCAACGTCGTGGGTGAGGTAGTCGGTGCGGCCGGATACCGCGATGTCACCGACGTAGGGGTCCCGGTCGCGCTTGGCGCCGTCCTGGAGCACCAGTTTGCCATCCAGCGTGGGACTGTCGGCGCCGCGCGGGTCCACGTCGCTGGGGCGGAACGTGTCGGTGACCAACTCGTTGGTGTAGGACGCGTCGTACCAGTACTGGTTGAGCTGGTTGTCCGAGCTCTCGAACCAGCCCTGGTAGGTGTCGGGCGTGCCCAGGTATGCGGTGAAGTCCAGGGACACGCCGGAGATGTCCACCTCACCGGAAGGCTCGGTGTCAGGGGCGTCGGTGGCCAGGGCGTCCAGGCTGATCTTCAGGTACCGGAAGCCGTGTAGGCCGTCGGAGCAGACCTTCGTGCCGTCCAGGCAGGTCTTCGAGTCGGTCCACCTGGTCGGTTTCGTCGGCACGGCGTACTGGTCGGTTCCGGGGCCGCCCGACACGTCGGAGCGGGTGAAGTCCGAGCGGTCGGTCAGATACTGGGTGGTCTCGGAGAATGCCAGCCGCACCCCGGGATGGTTGGCGGACGCGCCGGCGAAGTTGATCTGCGGGTAGCCGACGACCACCTTGCCGAAGTCCAGCGTGACGCTGGGGACCGGCGGGTCGTTCACCACGCCGGGCCAGACCTCGTTGATCCGGGTGAACTCGCCCTGCGGAGTGTTCTGGTCGGCGGTGACGGTGATCCGCACCTGGGTCGTGGTCACCGGTTGGCTGAAGGTGACCGCGTCCTGCACCTGCGCGTTGCCGGTGACCGTCGCCGCGGGCTGCCAGGTGGTGCCGTCCCAGGTGTCGACGGTGAAGTCCACCGGAACGCCGTCACTGTTGGACAACACGGTGATGCCCGGCAGCGCGACCGCGGTGGGACTGGTGATGGTCAGTACGTCCGGGTAGGCGCTGATCGTGTCGTCGTTCCAGAACGTGCTCGGGTAACCGTCGATGGCGTTGCCCGGGTCGTACGTGGTCGGCGTGCCGTTGTCGCCGCTGTTGGGGGCGTGGAACGAGGACGCGGCCGCGGCCGTGCCGGTCGGCCAGACGGGTTTGGGCGGGGGAGCGGTGCGAGTCAGCTTGGTCACCCCGGAACCCAGTAATCCCTTGGGGTTTGTCACATTTCCGGTGCTGGTGAGCACGCGGACCGGCTTGACGTCCCGGCTGTTGGGCGCGGCCACGTAGTGCTGCCAGGAGGTGTCCGTGCCCGGCCGACCGTTCTGCGCCGATCCGCTCATCGGTACCGACACCGCGGCCAGCACGGCCAGCCCGACGGCGGTCAGTCGCGCCGCTCGCGAACTCAGCTGCCGGCCCGGACGACCTCGCCTCATGAGTACCCCGATTCCGCATTGAACCGTTTCATAACACGCCGTGGATCAGCCTGGTGGACCACGGAAATGTTGTCAACGGCGCGGACCGGCACAAGGGTGGCCATTTCCGGCCAATCGCACCAAGGCCCCGACAGCACCAAGGCTCCGGAAGCAACCGACCCCGACAGCACCGCGGCCCGTCGCGCCGGGAGGCGAGACGGGCCGCGGGTGTGGGGTTCAGTTGGCGGGTGTGCTGGTCATCGGCAGCGCGTGTGCCATCGTGCGCAGTTCCTCGGCGGTGTCGTCGGCGAGGCCGCGCGAGTCGGTCTGCTGGAAGAGGTCGATCTGGACGGTGACCCATTTCAGGAATTCCGACATTGCCGCCTCGGCGTTGCTCATGTCCAGCGCTTCGGCGACGGCCGACCAGGATTCGGCGACCTTGGCGCGCAGCAGGTGCGCCACCAGCAGCCACCGGGTCGCGGTGATCTCGATCTCCAGCCGGGTCTGCACCGCCAGTTGCGTCCACAGTTCGTCGACGGGCGCGGCCTCCCCGGTCTGCATCGCTCTGGCCTCGCGGTCGGCCAGGCTTTCGTACCAGGCGAACAGGTCGGTGCGTGACATCGGGTCGATCTCGCTCGGTCTGCGCACGGCGCGGTGCGATCTGGCCTCTGTCATCGGGTAATCATGCCGAAGGTGCGCGCCGCTCGCTGGGTAACGCGATCCACCGCAGGTCGGCGGACGGCGCGGTCCTGCTCAGCGGACCGGGCGTGGCGTGCGCGCGGCGCCGGCGGGTTTGCCGTTCTGGGGCCGGATCCAGCCGAAGGTCAACTCCACGGCGCGCTGCCAGTTGTCGTACTCGGTGTCGCGGCGGTCGTCGTCCATGCCCGGCGACCACAGTGCGGCCCGGTGCCAGTTGCTGCGCAGGCCCTCCAGATCCGGCCAGTAACCGACCGCCAGCCCGGCCGCGTAGGCCGCGCCCAGCGACACCGTCTCCACCACCATCGGCCGCACCACCGGCACGTTGAGCACGTCGGCCAGGAACTGCATCAGCAGGTTGTCCGCGGTCATCCCGCCGTCCACCTTGAGCGTGGTCAGTGCGAGGCCGGAGTCGGCGTTCATCGCGTCCACCACCTCCCTGGTCTGCCACGCGGTGGCTTCCAGCACCGCGCGGGCCAGGTGGCCCTTGGTGATGTAGGAGGTCAGGCCGACGATGATGCCGCGTGCCTCGCTGCGCCAGTACGGCGCGAACAGACCGGAGAAGGCCGGCACGATGTAGCAGCCGCCGTTGTCCTCCACCGTCCGGGCGAGCGTCTCGATCTCCGGCGCGCTGCTGATCAGCCCGAGCCCGTCGCGGAACCACTGCACCAGCGAGCCGGTGATCGCGATGGAACCTTCCAACGCGTAGACCGCGGGCTCCGCACCGATCTTGAAGCCGACCGTGGTGAGCAGTCCGTGGGTGGACAGCGCGGGTGTGGTGCCGGTGTTCATCAGCAGGAAGCTGCCGGTGCCGTAGGTGCACTTCGCCTCGCCCGGCGCGAAGCACGTCTGGCCGAACAGCGCCGCGTGCTGGTCGCCCAGTGCCGCGGCGATCCGGATACCCGGCACCACCCGGCTGGTCCGCCCGTAGGTCTCGGTGGACGACCGGATCTCCGGCAGCATCCGCCGCGGAATGTCGAAAAAGGACAGTAGGACCTCGTCCCAGGCCAGCGTGTGCAGGTTCATCAGCTGGGTGCGGCTGGCGTTGGTCACGTCGGTGACGTGCACCCCGCCGGCCGGGCCGCCGGTCAGGTTCCAGATCAGCCAGCTCTCCATCGTGCCGACCAGCACGTCACCGGCCTCGGCCCGCTCGCGCAGGCCCGGCGTGCGGTCCAGCATCCAGCGCACCCTGGGCGCGGAGAAGTACGTGGCCAGCGGCAGGCCGCAACGCTCGCGTACCTCCTCGGCACCGGGCTTGGCGGCCAGTTCCTCGACCAGCGCGTCGGTCCGGGTGTCCTGCCAGACGATCGCGCGTCCGATCGGGATGCCGGTGTGCCGGTCCCAGAGCACGATCGTCTCGCGCTGGTTGGCGATACCCAGCGCGACCACCTGGTCGGCGTCGAGGCCGGCCTCGCGCAGGGCCTGCGGCACGATCCGCTCCACGTTGCGCCAGATCTCCAGCGCGTCGTGCTCCACCCAGCCGGGCTTGGGAAAGTGTTGCTGATGTTCCCGTTGGGCCACGGACACCAGCCGGCCACGCTGGTCGAACAGGATGCACCGGGTGGAGGTGGTGCCCTGGTCGATGGACATCACATACCGGTGCACCATCGTGTCCCTGCCTCCAGCCCGGATCGGTCGACCCTCACCATCGGGTCGCCCCGAGATCACGGGACACCGCACGGGCCGCGTCGCGTACATAGCTCACCAGGGCAGGCTCCGGTTCACCACTGGCGGTACAGATCCGTTCCACCGCACCGGACACACCGATCGCCCCGACCACGAGTCCACCGTAGCTGCTGATGGGCGCGGCGATGCTCGCCTGGCCGCGCACACTTTCCTCGGCTTCGCTCGCCCAGCCGGCTTCGCGCACCGTCGTGAGCGCGCGGGACAGCGCCTTCGGAGTGGTCAGGGTGCGCCGGGTGAACGTGTCCAGCTCGGTTCGATTGGTCGCCGCGGCCAGATCGGTGTCGTAGGCGAGCAGCACCTTGCCCATCGCGGTCGCGTGCAGCGGCAGCAGCGTTCCGACGTCGAGGGTTTGCAGTGTGTCATCGGGACGGAACACGTGGTGCACCACGAGGACCTTGCCGTCCAGCGGGGCGCCGATGCGGACCGCCTCACCGCTGCGCGCGGCCAGGGCATCCGCCCAGTTGATCGCGCGGGAGCGAAGCTCGTTCACGTCCAGGTAGCTCGTTCCGAGGTGCAGCAACGCCGCGCCGAGCTGATACTTGCCAGTGGCGCCGTCCTGTTCGACGAAGCCGACCCGGTGCAACGTGCGCAGGATGCCGTGCGCGGTGCCCTTGGCCAACCCGAGGGAGTTCGCGATCTCACCGACACCCAGCCGCCCGGAACCGCGGGCGAGCAGCCGCAGAATCGCGGCCGCTCGTTCGATCGACTGAACCGGACCGGGCACGAGCTGACGATAGCTGTCAGATCTCCGTTCGACAATGTCGAACACCTTGGGGGGTTTCTGGCCACCAAAAGCAGCAAACTGCCTGGACTGAGACGTGTGTCACCGACGAAAGGCGGTGTCACCTCGATCGTTTGCGAATCAGCGTTCGACATTGTCGACCGGCGGTCGTTGACCCCGGCTGACCTCGCACTTAGCGTCCCAACCAGCTGGCCGGGTGCGTGCACCCCACCACACTCAAGGAGGAGTCATGGTGGAACGACTCAGAGCCCACGGTCTCGTCGGTGAACTTGCCGCCGAGTTCGCGGGAACGATGATCCTGATCCTGTTCGGCACCGCCGTGGTCGCCCAGGTCGCCGCCGCCGGTATCGGAGGCCACGACAGCATCGCCTGGGCCTGGGGTTTCGGCGTCATGCTCGGTATCTACGTGGCCGGCAAGATCAGCGGCGCGCACCTGAACCCGGCGGTCACGATCGCGCTCGCCGCGTTCAAGGGTTTCGAATGGCGGAAGGTGGCTCCCTACGCGCTCGCCCAGACCGCGGGTGCGTTCGTGGCCGCGCTGCTGGTCCGGTGGAACTACACCGAGGTGCTCAACAAGGTCGACCCCGGCCACACGATCAAGACCCAGGGCGTGTTCTCCACCCTGCCGGGCAACGGAACGCTGCCCGTGTCGGACTGGGGCGCGCTGCGTGACCAGATCATCGGCACGGCGATCCTGCTGTTCCTGATCGTGGCCATCACCGACATCCGCAACACCCCGCCGGCCGCGAACCTCACCCCGGTGGTGATCGGCTTCCTGATCGTCGCGATCGGCATGGCCTGGGGCACCGACGCGGGCTACGCCATCAACCCGGCCCGTGACTTCGGCCCCCGGCTCGCCGAGTTCATCACCGGCTACGGCGGTGCGTGGCGCGATCAGTACGGCCACCTCTACTTCTGGATACCCATCGTCGGACCGATCGTCGGCGGTCTGGCCGGCGCGGGACTCTACGAGCTACTGGTCGGCCGGTTCCTGCCCCGAACCGGTCCGGCCGAACCCGGCGAGCTGCCCACCAGCCCGGAGAAGTTCGAGACGACCGCCTGAGCCATCCGACCATCCGCTCGACTCAAGGAGACGTACGACATGGCTGACTTCGTGGGCGCCGTCGACCAGGGCACCACCAGCACCAGATTCATGATCTTCGACCACGGCGGCAACGAGGTGGGCCGCCACCAGCTCGAACACGAGCAGATCCTGCCGAAGGCGGGCTGGGTGGAGCACAACCCGACCGAGATCTGGGAGCGCACCAGCGCGGTGATCCAGACCGCGCTGACCAACGCCAAACTGGACTCCTCGGACCTGGCCGCGGTCGGCATCACCAACCAGCGGGAGACCGCGGTGGTGTGGAACCGCAGGACCGGCCGGCCCTACTACAACGCGATCGTCTGGCAGGACACCCGAACCGACCGGATCGCCTCGGCGCTGGACCGAGACGAGCGCGGCCAGACCATCCGGCGCAAGGCCGGTCTGCCGCCGGCCACCTACTTCTCCGGCGGCAAGATCCAGTGGATTCTGGAGAACGTCGACGGCGTCCGCGAGGCCGCCGAGGCCGGCGACGCGGTGTTCGGCAACACCGACAGCTGGCTGCTGTGGAACCTGACCGGGGGCACCGACGGCGGGGTGCACGTCACCGATGTGACCAACGCCAGCCGGACCATGCTGATGAACCTGGAGACGCTCGACTGGGACGACGAGCTGCTGGGCTTCTTCAACATTCCCAAGGCGATGCTGCCGACCATCAAGCCTTCGTCCTACCCGGACCTCTACGGCACGACCAGGGCCAACGGGCCCTTCCGTGGCGAGGTTGCGCTGTCGGGCGACCTCGGCGACCAGCAGGCGGCCACCGTCGGCCAGGTCTGCTTCGAACCCGGCAAGGCCAAGAACACCTACGGCACCGGCAACTTCCTGCTGCTCAACACGGGCGAGGAGCTGGTCCGGTCGAACAACGGGCTGCTCACCACCGTGTGTTACCAGTTCGGCAGTGCCAAGCCGATCTACGCGCTGGAAGGCTCGATCGCGGTCACCGGCTCGGCCGTGCAGTGGCTGCGCGACCAGTTGGGCATCATCAGTGGTGCCGCGCAGAGCGAGTCGCTGGCCCGGCAGGTGGAGGACAACGGCGGCATCTACTTCGTGCCCGCGTTCTCCGGCCTGTTCGCGCCGTACTGGCGGTCCGACGCCCGCGGCGCGATCGTCGGCCTGTCCCGGTTCAACACCAACGCGCACCTGGCGCGGGCGACCCTGGAGTCGATCTGCTACCAGACCAGGGACGTGGTCGAGGCGATGGAGCAGGACTCCGGGGTGACCCTGGACGTGCTGCGGGTCGACGGTGGTGTCACGGCCAACCAGCTGTGCATGCAGATGCAGGCCGACATCCTGGGCGTGCCGGTGTCCAAGCCGGTGGTCGCCGAGACCACCGCGCTGGGTGCCGCCTACGCGGCCGGTCTGGCCGTCGGGTTCTGGAAGAACACCGGCGAACTGGAGGCCAACTGGAACGAGGACCAGCGTTGGCAGCCGGAGTGGACCGACCAGCAGCGCACCGACGGCTACGCCGGCTGGAAGAAGGCGGTCACCCGGACCCTTGACTGGGTTGACGTGGACTGAGCGACCCGGTCTGCTCCGATCCGACCCCGGCCTTGCCGATCCCACATCGGCGAGGCCGGGGTCGTCCTGCCTACTTCCGCGTCAGCGAACGGAGAACCGCCCCCACCGCCGGCACGTCGAGCCGCCCGTCCCCAAGCCCCAGCTCAACCACGGAATCGAAAACTCGCTGCGACCGCCCAGCCGCACCAATGGCCGCATCCAGCACGAACGGCCACCGCCCGAGCCGAGCGAGTACATCGGTGTGCCGCAGATGTCGCCCGAGCCGCTCAGCCAACGCCCGCCGATAACTGTTCCCCGGGGCGGCGCCCACCGCGGCCGCCCCGGCCAGCGACCCGGACAGCACGGCATAGAAGATGCCCTCACCGGTGATCGGGTTGATCAACGCGGCCGCGTCCCCGGCCAGCAGCACCCGCCCGTGCTCCACCTGGGGCCGACCCGTCGACAGCGGCAACCGGTGCGCACGCAGCCCGGAAACCGCGGCCGCAGGCAGCAGCTGGTGCAACCGGTCCACCAGCTGCGCGCGCGAGATCGGGTTGCCGCGCAACAGTTCGCCGTACCCGACGTTGGCCCGCCCGTCGCCGATCGGGAACACCCACGCGTACGCGGGCCAGTGCGCCGCGGTCATGGTGAGCAACTGCTCGGCGGCCGGCCACGGCGCGGCCGGCGCGTACCCCCGAATCGCCAGCGCGACCGTGCCCAGCCTCGGCGCGGCCACCCCGAGACACCGGCGCACCACCGACTCGGACCCGTCCGCGCCGATCACCACCCGGGCGCGCAGGTCGCCGTCAAGTACCACCTCGTCGGCGCCGACCGAGACCGTCCGGACCGGACTTCGGCGCAGGACCGCGCCCGCGGACAGCGCCGTGGTCAGCAGCCGGTGATCGAAAAGTGCCCGGGGCACAACGTATCCCGGCCGAGCGGTGGCCCGGGCGGCCAGCCGGCCGCCGGGGGAGTGCAGCCGCAGCCGGATGATCGGCGCGGACCCCGCGAACAGCGCGGCCGGGTCGACGCCGAGTTCGGTGAGCACGTCCACGGCGTGCGGGGCGATGCCGTCGCCGCAGACCTTGTCCCGGGGGAACGATGCCGAGTCGAGGATGAGCACCCGGGCGTCGGGCCGCGCCCGCAACGCGCCCAGCGCCGCCGCCGACCCGGCCGGACCACCGCCGACCACGACCACGTCCCACAGTTCGCCCATCGCTGCTAGCCGGCGAGTTGGTCGACGGCGGCGGCGAACACCCGGGGCAGCCGCGCCGCGACCGGCACCACCGAGCGGGCCAGCGCCGGCCGGCCACGCGCCCACAGCAGGCCGGCGGTGATCAGCCTGGACCGGCGGGACACCCGCAGCCAGGCCCGTTCGTAGTCGCCCGGCCGATCCTCGGCCAGGCAGCTGACCAGCTCGGCGGCGGTGGCAAGGGAGACCGCGATGCCCTCGCCGGTCAGGGCGTCCAGATAGCCTGCGGCGTCTCCGGCGAGCAGCACCCGCCCGGCCACCCGTCGGCTGACCCGCTGCCGCAACGGTCCGGCACCCCGGACGCTCGACACCGGGGTGGCCCCGGCGAGGCGGTCGGCGAGCGCGGGGAACGCGGTCAGCTGCGACTCGAACGACCCGCGCGCCGAGGACAGCACGGCCACGCCGATCACGTCCTCGGCGACCGGCGTGACGTAGACCTCGGACACGTCCGCCCAGGTCACCTCCACGAACGGCGTTTCCGGTGGAAGCGCGTAGTGCCGGCGTTGGCCCCACCGGGCGAGCCCGGCCGGCCGGGTGCGGATGCCCACGGCACGGCGGATGCCGGAGTGCAGGCCGTCGGCCGCGACCAGATAGCGGGCGTCGATGCCGGCCGCGGCAACGTGATCGGCGTGCTGGCGGACGTCGGTGACGTGCTGGTCCACCACCTTCACCCCGGCGGCGTCCACGGCCGCGCGCAACGACGTGTGCAGCGCCGTGCGGCGCACCCCACGGCCGGGACCGGAGCTGAACTCCGCACGCGCGACCGAGTCGGCGCGCCGGTAGGCGATGCCGCGGATGTCGTGCCCCGGCGGGTCGACGCCGAGCGCGGCCAGCGCGCGCACCGCGCCGGGCATCAGGCCCTCGCCGCACGCCTTGTCGACCGGGCCGGAGCGCTGTTCGCAGACCACGACGTCCAGTCCGGCGCGGGCGGCGCCCAACGCGACCGCCAGGCCGGCCGGTCCACCGCCCACGACAAGGACGTCATGCATGACCCGCCGCCGCGGCGAACTGGGTGAGCGCGGTGTTCTCGGTGCGGATGCGCACGGTCAGCAGGATGGCGTTGAGCACGGTGAACATGAGCGCGGTCAGCCACGCGGTGTGCACCAACGGCAGCGCGGCGCCCTCGACCACGACGGCGACATAGTTGGGGTGGTTGAACCAGCGGTAGGGCCCGCCGGTCACCCGAGGTAGGTCGGGCACGACCACGATCCGGGTGTTCCACTGTGGGCCGAGCGTGCGGATGCACCACCAGCGCAATGCCTGGGACGCCAACACGAGTACGAGCATCGGCCAGCCGAGCGCGGGCAGGAAGGCGCGGTCGCCCAGCCACACCTCCAGCAGGCAGCCGGCGAGCAGGCCGGTGTGCAGCACGACCATGAACGGGTAGTGCCCGAACCCGGTCTCCCGCCCGCCACGGGC